>DATJKD010000001.1:0-3646 GCA_035491795.1 Steroidobacteraceae bacterium
GTGATCGTCTTCGACGCGGAGCTGCCGATCTAGCCGGCGGCCGGACCGGATCGCTGCACCAGGCATGTGGGCGATGGCCGATTCCGACTTAGTGCCCGTGCAGTTCGCCTATCACGTCCCGGACCCGGAGGCAGCGGCCCGCCGCTACGCCGCCGCTTTCGGATGGGGACCGTTCTTCCTGATGCAACACATCCCGCTCGAACGCAGCGTATATCGTGGCCAACCGGCCGTGTTCGACCACAGCTCGGCCTATGGGCAGGCGGGCGAGCTGATGGTCGAATTCATAACCCAGCATGGCGACCAGCCATCTGCGCTGCGCGACTTGTACTCCGCTACTCAGTCCGGTCTGCATCATGTCGCGAGTTTCGTACCGGATCTCGAGGCCGCCGTCGCTGCGTTTCGCGGACGCGGTTATGAAGCGGCACTCGAGGCCCGGACAGCGACGGGCGTCGAGTTCGCGATGATCGACACCAGCAGCGATCTCGGGCACATGGTCGAGATCTATGAGCCGGTGGACCAGTTGAAGCGTTTTTACGAGCACGTCCGGAAAGCGTCCCACGACTGGGACGGCCGCGATCCGGTGCGTCGCCTGGGTCGCTGATCGGCTTCGCTGCCGATCGACTGGAGGTTCCGATGGGACGTCTCGAAGGCAAGGTGGCGGTCATCCTGGGCGCCGCCGGTGAAGGCAATATGGGACAGACCATCGCGCGACGATTTTCGCGCGAAGGTGCGCGCTGTGTTGTCGCCGGACGCCAGGCCCCACCGTTGCAGGCGCTGGCAACCGAAGTCGGCGGCCGGCATGCGATCTGCGACATCACGCGCAAGGCCGACGTCGAAGCGCTGGCGAAAGCTGCTGTCGACGCCTGTGGCCGAGTGGACGTTGCGATCAATTGCACAGGTTGGGGCCTGATGGCGAAGCTCCTCGATACCACCGAGGAGCAGATCGACCGCCTGACCGCGCTGCAGTTCAAGGGGCCGTATTTCTTCCTGCAGGTCTTCGCGGGCCTGATGGCGCAGACCGGTGGTGGCTCGATCATCACCATGTCCTCGGCATCGGTGTATGCGCTGCTCTACAACCATGCCGCCTATATCGGCACCAAGGCCGGCGCCGATGCGCTGGTGCGCTGCTTCGCGAACGAGTTCGGTGCGCGCGGCGTGAAGGTCAATTCGATCGCGCCGGGACTGACCGTCACACCGATGACCGAGCGCGACACCGGGCTGCCGGGACTGGAAGACGCCTTTCGCAAGGAATACCCGCTGGGCCGGATCGGCACGACCGAGGACATCGCCAACGCGGCGTTGTGGCTCGCGACCGACGAGAGTTTCCTGACCGGTCAGGTGCTGCAGGTGAACGGCGGTCTTACCCTGCGGCGCAACCCCTCGCCCCGGGAGATCAGCGCCTCGATGAAGGCAGCGGCGACCTAGCCGATCCAGTCATAGAACTGCAGATCCATCTCGCCATCGACACAGTCGATGATCGGCGGCACCAGCCGTTGATGAAACGGCGTCGACTGGTGCAGCTGAAATGCCGCCTCATCCTTGAAACGCGCATAGACGACGTACACCGCGCGGTCGGTGCGATGACGGATGATGTCGTACACGTGTGTGTCGGGCTCCTGCACGTGGGTGAGCTCCGACAATTCGCGCTGCAGCCGTTCGAACTCGGCCTCCCGCCCCTTCTTGATCCGCAACGTCGCGATGAAACAGGTCATGGAACTCCCTTGGCAGCCCTGGCCGACCGGTGCGCGCACCGCGTCAGGCCAGACGCAGCTCGTCGATCAATCGCTCCCGCAGCCTGAACTTCTGGATCTTGCTCGTCGACATCGGCCATTCGCTGACGAAGCGCACGTGGCGCGGCACCTTGAAGCTCGCGATCTCACGCCTGCAGAACGCCAGCAGTTCCGGTTCGTCGGCCGTCTGGCCGGGCTTCAGCTCGACGAATGCGGCAGGAACCTCGACATAACGCCGATCGGGCAGACCGACGACCTGCGCCAGCCGTACCGCCGGGTGGCGCTGCAGGCAGGCCTCGATCTCCGCCGCAGCGACATTCTCGCCGCCGACCTTGAGCATGTCCCGGGTGCGCCCGTGAAACATGATCGTGCCCCGCGCATCCAGCGAACCGATGTCACCGGTGTGATACCAGCCGTCCGTATCGAGCGCGGCGGCGGTCTTCTCCGTGTCCTTGTAGTAACCCTCCAGGGTGCTGTAACCGCGCACGTAGACTTCGCCGCGCTGTCCGATTGGCGTATCCGCACCGGATTCCGGATCGACGATGCGCAGCTCGAGTCCGGGCAACGGGTGCCCGAGCCGGGTGACGCGCGACTTCAGAGTGTCGGTGAGCATCCCGGTGCAGACCGTCCCCGCGGCTTCCGTCATGCCGAAGCTGCCGACCTGCACGGCTTGCGGCATCGCGGCGAGCATCGCCTCCTTGATTCCGGGTGGCTGCACGGCGAAGTTTGAGTTCATCAGGCGGATGCGGTGCAGATCCGTCTTGCGGAAACGCGGATGGTAGATCAGGTCGGACATGATTGTGACGAATGACGGGTACGTCGCTGTCGCACGCTCGCGCTCGAGCATCTCGAGCGCGGGTCCGGCCTCGAAATGCGTCATCGTGAGATATGCGCCACCGACATCGAAGATGGCGAGCATGGGCAGGATCGCGGCGATGTGGAACATCGGCAGCGGCGACCAGAACCGGTCGCGCCCGGTCAGCCGATATCGGTAGCGGCCGAGCGCGATGCTGTTGCGCACGATTGCCTCGTGCGAAATGAGACAGCCCTTGGGATTCGCGGTCGTCCCGGAGGTGTACAGCATCAGACCGACGTCACGAACCCGTACGCCCAGGCGGCTGCGATGCACGTCGTCGAGCGGGACACGCTTCGCGAGCTCCCGTGCCCGGCGCTCGGATACGAACGCCGGGTGCTCCGCGGCGCTGAACAGCAGCAGGTTGCGCAACCGCGGCGCGGCGTCTATCGTCAGGCTCAGAGGGTCGCGCTGCCCGGCGAGCTCCGGCAGCGCTTCGGTCAGCCGCCCGACGAAATCGACATGATCGGCGACGCGTCCCGTCGTGACGATCGTGACGAGGTCACCGTTCTCGATCACGTAGCTCAGCTCGTGCGCGCGGTATCGCGCGTTGATCGGCACGGCGACGGCGCCGCACAGCGCGATCGCAAAGAAGTACTCGACGAACTCCGGGCAGGTGTGGAGCAGCAGCCCGACGTGGTCGCGCGGCCGCACGCCGAGGGCCTTCAGTACGCGCGCGCGCGCCATGGCGCGCTCCGCAAGCTTGCCGTACGCGATCCGCATGCCGGGGAAGACCAGCGCATCCGCCTCGGGGTGCTCGTCGGCAGCCGTGAGCAGCAGGTCGCCGATCGTCGTCACCTTGATCCGCACGTCACGAAGCGATTCGGCGCGGGGGCCCGCCGCCGTTCGACTGCGCTTGCGCGCCGTGTGCCTCGCTCGCTTGCGACCGGCCATCCGCTCCTCGCTCGAGGTTCAGTCCGCCAGCGGATCCAGGTACTCGCGCTCCCAGGTGCCCTCGACGCAGGCGACGATCGTGGGAAGCACTTCCGCGAGCCAGGATGAGTTCATGTGCGCATGCTCGGCTGCCTCGTCGGGAAAGGATTCGAGCACCGCGTAGCGCCGA
>DATJKD010000002.1:0-11342 GCA_035491795.1 Steroidobacteraceae bacterium
GTGCAAGGGGGCAGAACGTGAGCATGTACCTGGAAGACATCGAGCGTATCCGCCAGCTCAAGTACCGCTATTTCCGCGGGATCGACACGGCCGATATCGAGCTCCTGCGAGGTGTGCTCGCCGAGGACGTGCACATCGACTATCACGGCGGCACCTACCGCTGGCAGGTCGAAGGCCGCGAGGCGATGCTCGCCTCCATCGCGGCCGCGTTCAACGAATACGCGGTCGCGTGTCACACGGGTCATCACCCCGAGATCGAAGTCCTGACGCCGACCTCTGCCACGGGCATCTGGTACCTCACCGACGTCTTCATAAACCTGCGGGAGAAGCTCGTCACGACTGGCAGCGCGCTCTATCGCGACGAATACGTCAAGCAGGCCGACGGCTGGCGGATAAAATCATCCACGTACAAGCGTCTCTACGAAATCCAGGAGGCGCTCGAGTCGGCGCCGAAGCTCACCGCGCACTATCTGGCCAACGCCGCGGGGCGCGAGGCGATCGCCCGGGCGACCACGCGATGAGTCACCTCGAGGGCGAGGGCGCGCTCGTCACGGGCGCGGGGCGGGGTGTGGGTCGAGGTAATGGCGGGAATCGATGAGCGAACGCGAACTGACGGTCGACGTGCTGGTGGTGGGTTCGGGCAACGGCGGGCTCACGGCTGCGCTGTGCGCGTACGAGCTCGGGCTGAAGGACGTGCTGGTCGTCGAGAAGAGCGAGCTCTACGGTGGCACGAGCGCCACTTCCGGCGGTGGCGTCTGGATGCCCTGCAACCGCTACGCGGTGGCGGCTGGGGCGAAGGACAGCTTTGAGGAGGCACGCGAGTACCTGCGGCGCACCATTCCGGAGAGCGCCGTCCCCGACGCGATGATCGAGACCTATCTCCGGGAAGGCCCGAAGGTGATCGACTTTCTGCACGAGCGAACGCACGTGCGATACGCGTCGCTCGAACACTACCCGGACTACTGGTCCTTTCTGCCGGGTGCGAAGAGCGGGCACCGGTCGATGGAGCCGGTGCCGGTGAACCGGGACGTGCTGGGCGCCGACGGCCCGACTCTCCGCGACACGCACCACATGATCTTCATGATGGATCGCATCTCGATGACGCAGGTCGAGGCGCACGATCTGATGATGCAGTCGCCGGGCTGGAAGAAGCTGGCGGCGCGCATGGTGTGGAACCACTACAGCGACCTGCCGTGGGCGCTCACGCACAAGCGGTCGCGGCGGCTCACCTGCGGGTCGGCCGGTATCGCACGGCTGCGCTGGTCGATGCAGGACCGCCGACTTCCGCTCTGGTTGTCGACGTCGATGCGCGAGCTCCTGACAGACGGCCGGGGCGGCGTCACCGGTGCGCGCGTCGAGCGCGACGGCGCGCCCTGGACGATACGGGCGCGACACGGCGTGGTGCTTGCCGCCGGCGGCTTCGAGCACAACCAGCAGATGCGCGAGCGCTATCTGCCGCCGCCGACCAACACGGCCTGGAGCGCCGCGGCGGGCACCAACACGGGCGATGCGATCCGCGCCGGGATCGCGGTGGGTGCCGCCACGCGGCTGATGGATGGTGCGTGGTGGTGCACCACAGTGATGGTGCCGGGCGAGCCCGTGCCGCGGCTTGCGATCATGGATAAGTCCTATCCGGGTGGCTGCGTCGTCAATCGACGCGGCAAGCGCATCGCGAACGAGTCGCAGAACTATCTGACGTATCTGCTGGAGCTCTTCCGGCGTCACACGCCCGAGGACCCACAGACGCCGACCTGGCATGTGTTCGACGCACGCTTCCGCCGCAGTTATTTCGTGGGGCCGCTGTTCCCGACGAAGTTCATGTCCGACAAGAAGATCCCGCGGGAATATTTCAGCTCGGGCTTCCTGACGACGGCGGATTCCGTGCGCGCGCTGGCGGAGGCGGCCGGCATCGACCCCGTCGGCCTGGAGTCGACCATTGCGGCGATGAACGAGTACGCGCGCACCGGTAAGGATCTCGAGTTCGGACGCGGCGACGCCGAGTACGATCGGTATTACGCCGACCCGACGGTGAAGCCGAATCCCTGTCTCGCGGCGATCGCCGAGCCGCCGTATTACGCGATGCGGATCGAGCCAGGCGACTTCGGCACCCACGGTGGTCTCGCGACCAACACGAATGCGCAGGTGCTGCGCGAGGACGGAATGCCGATCCCGGGGTTGTACGCCGTCGGCAACTGTTCCGCGGCGATCCTGCCCACCTATCCCGGTCCCGGTGCGACGCTGGGCCCGGCGATGACCTTTGCCTGGCAGGCCGCCAAGCACCTCGCCCGAAAACTGGCTCGAAGCCAATCTTCGGAGGCGGCCGTGCCGGCGGCAGCTGGGTCGCCCAAAAACGGCATCGGGCCGATTTTCGGGAGCGGTGCCCGATGAGCGGGGAGCCCACGCTCGACCCGGACCGGCTGATCGCGAACGCGCGCGCGGAGACGGGTCTCACCGAGCTCGACGAGCCGGACATCGAGGTACCGTTGCGCGTTCTTACGCGCGCGCTGCGCGAGGAAGCCCGACTTACGCCCGGCGGTCGCTATTTCTGGTCCGGACGGCTGCACGGCATCCTGATCGCGCGGCTGCGCGGTCGCGACTGGGTGCGGCGCCATCCGGAGATCCTCGAGGAGCGGGTGCCGCCGCCGCTCGTGATCCTGGGTCTCTCGCGCACCGGCACGACCCTGCTGCACCGCCTGATCGCGGCCGACAAGCGTTTCTACTCCGCGGCCTGGTGGGAGTGCCGTTTCCCGGTGCCCGCGCCCGACGACATGGATGGCGCGAAGCGCATCGCGGTCGCCAAGGCCGAGGTCGCCGCGATGCTCGAGGCGAACCCGGATCTCCTCAGTATCCACCCCTTCGACGCGATGGGGGCGGACGAGGACATCCTGCTGATGGACCAGACGCTGCTCAGCACGACCAGCGAGACCATGGCCTGCATTCCCGGTTACTACGAGTGGCTGCGCACGCAGGATCTGCGGCCGGCGTACGACTACTGGTACCGAACGATCCAGCTCCTGCAGTGGCAGAAACGGCGTCGCGGCATAACCGCGGAGCGCTGGGTGCTCAAGACACCGATGCACCTGGGTCACGTCGACAAGATCGTCGACATCTTCCCCGACACGACCTTTGCCCAGACTCACCGCGACCCGCTGGCGACCATCCCGTCGTATGCGAGCATGATCTACGAGCTCTGGCGCGGCGTCGGCGAGACCGCCGATCCGGTGGAGGCGGGTCGGCAGACGAGCGGCACGCTCGAGCACGATCTCAACCGCTGTCTTGCCGTCCGGGACACGCTGCCTTCGGACAAGTTCATCGATATCGACTTCCGCGACACGGTCAAGGACCCCGAGAGCGTGGTCGAGCGCATTTATGGTCAGATCGGGCTGCCCATGACGGAAACCGCGCGACGCCAGATCGGCGAGTACATGAGCTCGCACCCGCGCGAAGGTCGTCCAAAGCACGCGTACTCGATGGAGCAGTTCGGCTTTACCCGCGAGGACATCGAGCGACGGTTCGCCGAGTACCGGCGCAGGCACATCGAGCCTACGGCGCGACTCTAGACCCCGCGCGGAGCGGCGTTACACTTCGCCGGCATCGGGAGACCGGTTCCGGGCAAGGGGGTCGACTTGACGGTCTACGGATATCACGAGCAGCCGGACGTGCTGGAGTTCGACACGGAGGTGGTGGACAGCCGCCCCGGCGCGATCGTGCTCGCCCGCTCGCTGCTGCACCCCGGCGGCGGTGGCCAGGTCTCCGACCGGGCGCGGGTCACGTTCGGGAACGGCGTGGCCGCAATCGTCGACGTGTCACTCGAAGCCGGTCGCTACTGGCATGTCCTCGACTCGGCGCTGGAAGTGAGCGGCCCGGTGCATGTGACGATCGACTCGGCGCACCGTCTGCGCGTCGCGCAGCTGCACACCGATACTCACATTCTCAACGCGCTCGTATTCCGGCATTTCGACGGTGCGCTCGTGACCGGAGCCCAGATCGCAGCCGACGGCACCGCTCGGATGGACTTCGATCTGCCGGAGGTGGACAACGACGCGCTGCGTCGTCTCGAGCCGGAGTTGAACGAGGTCATACGCGCCGCGTTGCCGGTGCAGGCCAGCTATGTCAGCGCCGCCGAGGCGAGCGCGACCCCGGGCTTGATCCGCAGTGCCGCCGTGGCGCCGCCGCCGACAGCGGACGGTCGCATCCGCATCATCGAGATCGAGGGCCTCGACCGCCAGGCGTGCGGTGGTACGCACCTGTCGAACACGGCCGAGTCCGGCGCGGTGCGGATCGTCAAGGTCGAGAACAAGGGACGGCACAACCGGCGCATCCGGCTTGCACTGGCGAATCCGGCGTGAATCGAACCGGCAGCGCAGCGATCCGCCAAGCGGAACCTGAGCCCGAGGCGATCAGCCACGACCAGCCGATTCCGTCCGCACGCGGCGGTGCCGTACCGCTGGTCGTCGCGGTAACCGGGCACCGCGACCTCCTGCCCGCGGAGATCCCGCAGATCCGTCAGCGAGTCCAGGATTTCCTCCGCGAGCTGCAGCATCGCTACGCGTATCGCAGCGTCGGCGTCATGTCGGCGCTGGCCGAAGGCGCCGACCAGCTCGTGGCCGAGGAGGCGCTCGCGCTGGGCATTCCGCTCACCGTCACGATGCCCATGCCAAAGACGCTGTATCTGCAGGATTTCGTGACACCGGAGGCCAGGGAGCGCTTCGAGCGCCTGTGTGCCCAGGCCGTGGACGTATTCGAGCTGCCGATCACACCGGGCAACAGCGTCGAGTCCATCTCCGGCCCGGGACCAAACCGCTCGCGGCAGTACGCGCAGGTCGGCGTCTTCATGTGCGCGCACTGTCACGTGCTGCTCGCGCTGTGGGACGGCAAGGATTCCGATCAGCTCGGCGGAACCAGCCAGGTCGTGCGCTTCCATCACGACGATGTGATGCCGGGCTTCACACCGCGTGGCGCCGCGGGAAGGCTCGTGCTCGCAGACGACGAGAGCGACCTCGTGTATCACATCGTCTGCTCGCGCGACCGGCCCGGCGGGGCTCCGGCAGCGGGTCTCGCCGCGCTCGAGGCGAGCTGGTTCACCTCCGACGACCGCCTGCCGCGTGTCGCCGAGCTGCCGGCGCGACACCGCCTGGTGTTCGATCGTACCAACGAGTTCAGCGGCGACATCCGCCTGTACACGGACGACATCGCCGCGGGGAAGTACCCGCTGCTCACGCCCGAGCAGGCCGCGACGATGCCGAAGGGGCTGCGGGACATTGACCAGCTCTTCTGCGCGGCCGACTGGCTCGCGATCCACTTCCAGAAGCGCGTACAGCGCACCCTGCTTGCAACCCACGTCTGCGTATTCCTGACGGGCTTTGCTTATCTCTCGTATACGGATTTCAGATCCGACCGTAAATTCATCCTGCTGGTGCTGGCGGCGATGGCCTTAGCCATGTTGATCAACTTCCTTGCGCAACGCGGCGCCTGGCAGCGCAAGTACCTGGATAACCGCACCCTCGCGGAGGGTCTTCGGGTCCAGTTCTATTGGGCTGCAGCGGGTGTTACGAGCGGCATTGTCTCCAAGTTCGCCCATGACAACTTCCTGCAGATGCAGGATCCCGAGCTCGGATGGATCCGAAACGTCATGCGTGTGGCAGGCACGGAATGCGACGTCGCACCGGATCACAGCAGCGAGGGACTCGAGTTCGCGGTGCGCGAGTGGATCGGGGACCCCGCGTCGGGCCAGCTCGGCTACTTCGAACGCGGCTCATCCAAGCGGCTACGACACCAGGTCCTGACGCAGCGCATGGGTCGGGTCGGACTGTGGGTGACTGCCGCGGCGCTCGCGGTATTGCTGTTCGTTGGAGCAGGGATACCGTCGGGAGTCCGTCAACCGCTTGTGTACCTGGTCGGTTGTGTGCTGTTGCTGGTCGGCGTGCGCCAGGCTTACGCGAAGGCCACCGCAGAGGCGGAGCTGCTCAAGCAGTACGAGTTCATGCACCGGATCTTCCACAACGCGCGGCGGCGGATCGATGACACGGACAGCGAGGAGGAGCAGCGGCGCGTACTGAAGATCCTGGGCGACGCGGCGCTCGAGGAGCATTCGGAGTGGCTGCTGCTGCATCGCGAGCGCTCGATCGACCAGAAGGAGATCCTCCGTCTCTGACGCGGCGTTTACTCGCCGCCTCGGCCGTCGCGGCTGCTCGCCGACGCGCGGCCGCGGTGTATCCGCAGCCGCGTACCACGATGCCGGGTCGTTGCAGGGCTGAAGATGGGTGCCCCGCACACCTTGTCGGCGCGCACCGCACCCTCAGCGGTATCGCGGAATTCGGCGAGCTGGCGTTTGGACCGGGTGTCTCGTGGGCCGCAAGCACGCTCGAGCGGCCGCAGCTAGACGTCGCGGACCACTCTGAAGTCATGACTCCGCGACGATTCCGCGACACCGCCGACCGTGCGGTCTACTCCGACAAGTTGTGCGGGGCACACATCTTGAGTCCCGCAAAGACCCTTGATCGTGGTGACCGGCCCAGCGAGACACCCGGGCCGAGCGTCGGCGAGCCCGCTCAACCGCGTCGCGGGACGATCTCGTCGAAAACGATCCGCCAGCCGTCCGGGCGTCGCTGCCAGATTCGCGCGTAATAGCGCAGGCGCTCCGCGCCTTCGTGCAGATCGCGGACCTCGCCCATCGAGAAGACCATATCGCCCGACAGGGCGGCCTCGCGCCGCAGAGGTGCGAAGCTCGTCGCGCCGTCGGCAGCCAGGAGCGCCGCGGCCGCGGCGATGCCAATGCCGCGTGCGGCGAAGGGCCGGTGTACGCGCGTATCGTCGGCTAGCAGTTTGACCAGCGTCGCGGAGCTGGTGTGCTTCGCCTCGAGCTCCGCGATATCGGCAACAGCCGCCTGCGGGGTTGCGGCGCCTGCCGTCGCCACCGGCAGACCTGGTATGTCTTCGTTCAGCGCGACGGGCGAGGTGTCGACGACGTCGGTTCCCGCGTCGAAGATCCACTTCCAGGTGCCGTCGGACTGCAGGCGCCACACGGTGAAGTAATGCCCGACGACGCCTTCGCGGCCGCGGATCAGGAACGGGCCGGTCGTAAAGCCGAAGTCGCCGGTGCGCGAGATCCCGGCATAGGCGGGTCGCCAGTCGAGTGTCGTCTCCCCATCGCCTTGGACCTTCGCGAGGCTCTCGTGCGCATTGACGGGGTCCGGGCTGAGCATGATCGCTTCCGGCGCGGCATAGGAGCGAAACGCCGCGGCCCAGCCGCGTTTCGCGCCGTCCGCTGCGAAGGCGCGCTCCGCGGCGACTACTGGAGCCGGCGTGATGCGCTTGTCCGTCGTCGCGCACCCGGCGAGCACCGCTAAGAAGATTAGCCAGCGACAAAGCATCGCATGATGGTAGTCCATCGCCGGCCGGCTGCAAAAACTCGTGCTGTGTTGCGGATGAAGAAACGCTAACCGTGCCGTGCTAGTACCGCCAGAGAACTCCGACCGACGGCAGGATGGGCAGCCAGTTATCCTCGTCCTTGAACAGCATGGGCGGCGGACCATCGAGCACGCTGTACTCGACACAGCAGGGGTTGCTTCGATTCGTCATGTTTGTGATCTCGAGCCACGCGTCGAGCTCACCGTGCTTGAGCTGGAAGGTACGGCTCAGCCGCGCGTCGATCGACTGGAAGTCCTTGAACCGGACGTCGTTGCGCATGCCGATGAGCACCTCGGGCGGCGTGTCGATCGGCTCGGCCAGGCGTACGGACGTCGTTGGCCAGCCGCTGTGCCACGTCGCGGCCAGCGTTGCGATCCACGGATCGGAAGTCCAGGAAAGGCCACCGCCGAACGCATGCTTCTGATCCCAGCCGCGGCGCGTGTCGACGCCGGCTTCGCGGTCCTCGACGGTCGACCAGGCGTAGTTGAGCCAGCCGTTCCAGGCGGACGCGGACTTGCGCGACAGCAGGACCTCGACGCCCCTGGCGCGCGCTGATTGCGGCGCGATGCGCACGCGGTCCCAGCGCAGCTCGGGAAGCAGCGACAGCGGATCGAGCAGGTTCTCGTAGCGCGGCCGAAGCACGCGATAGTCCTTGTCGTACGCCTCGACGCGCAGCTCGAGCCCGGTGGGAAGCTCCTGCTCGAGGCCGAGCACGATCATCTCCGCGCGCTGCGTGGGCCCGAACGCAGCCACGCCGTCCTCGACCTGCAGCTCGTTGATGCTCTGGGCCTGCTGAAATTCGCCCCAGCTCGCGCGCAGCCGCGTCGCCGAGCCGACGTCGTATGCAAGATTGACGCGGGGAGCGAACTGCTCGTCGGCGTCCGCGCCGTAGGTCTGCTCGTCCCAGCGGGCGCCGAGTTCAGCGGCCAGGCGATCGGTGACGCGAAACCGGCTCGACGCATAGACCGCGAAGTGGTTGCCGTCCGGGGTCGGCCGCAGGTCTCGAGCGATCGTCCCGCCCGGGTCGCCCGGGAAAGGATAGCCCGGTTCGAAGGTCACCTCGCTCGCATAGCGGTACCGTGCGGACAGCGAACGGAATTCGACACCGGCGCGATGCAGCCAGCGCGGTGAGGTCCAGCTGCCGTCCAGCTTCGTGCCGAAGACGTGGTAGTCACGATCGTCGTCGACGAATCCCGTTCGCCGGCCAGGATCCTCGACCGTGCCGTTGCGATGCGCCGTGACTTCAGAGTACGACAGCAGAAGCGAGCTTCGCAGTGCGGGCGACCACTCGTGATCGAGCGTTCCCCATAAATAGGTGTTGCGATAGTCCGCGTCGGTAAACTCGATTTCATCGCTGTCGTTCAGCGATGAGCGATCCGTCGCGAGCAGCATATGCAGGCTGGCGGCGGTGGCGTCATTGAGGCGATAGTCCAGGCGGCCGAATCCGTCCGCGTAGGCGGGTTCACCGACCTTGGACTTCGCGAGCTCGGCAATGAGGTCGAGATTGCTGCGCCGCACCGACGCCAGCCACTGACCGCGGCCGTCGGCGAAGCGCGCAGACGCCAGCGCATTCGCGTAGAAGACACTCAGCCCCGCCTCGTAGTAGCGATCGGCCTCGGGTCGGATGGAGCGCGCGTCGATCACCGCACTCATGCGTTCTCCAAACTCTGCGGTGAACCCGCCCGCATACACGTCCATGCTGTCGAGCGTGCGCGGATCGAGAATGCTGGCCGGGCTCGACAGCACGCGCAGGTGAAAGGGCTCGTACATCGGCAGACCATCGAAGACGACCAGGGTCTCCGACTGTTCGCCTCCCCGCATGTACGCGAGACCAGAGAACCCGTTGGTGGCGGCGCCTGGCAGGCGGTGCACGGCTTTGAGCGAGTCCTCCGCCAGCCGCGGCAGCGCCTCGAGCTCGGCCTGCGTGAGAAACGACCGTTCGAGGAGCGACTCGTCCGCGAGCCGGTAGCGGCTGCTCGCGACCACCACTTCCTCGATGGGCACCGGCGCAACCGGAGCGGCAGCGGGTGGCGCCGTGGCGGGTTGCGGCGGCCTGCGGACGACGGCATATACGATCCCGCCCACGTGCTCTGCGCGCAGGCCATGCGGCGCAAGCAGCTCTTCGAGCAAGGCGGGACCGGCTGACGCCGTCGGTTCGACCGCGACACGCAGACGCGCCGGCACGACCTCGGAGCTGTACACCAGCCGCATCGAGGACGTGCCGATATCGTTCAGCACATCGGACAGGCTTCGACCGCGATAAGGAGGCTCGGCGCCTGCTGACCCGGCACGCAGCGCGATCAGCGCACAGGCGACAGCGGCGACGCATCTCACCGCGCGGATATTAGCCCGGATTCCCCACCACCGAGGGATGAGGGCCTACGGTTGAGCGGATGCTGAGCGGACTTCGATTCGACCGGGGCGCACGTCGACGATGAGCCCGGTAGTGCTGACGACGGCGGCAATCGATTCGTCGGGCCGCAGACCCTCGATCGAGCCGCGCAGCACGGTGCCGGCGGCCTCGCGCTCCGCTACATCGGAGACGTACAGGAGATCGAGTCCGGTCTCGCGTGACGCCCAGCGCAGGAACTCGGCCAGCGTCCGTCCCTCGATGTCGAACGTCGGTGCCACCGCACCGACCCAGTCCCAGGCCGCGTCGTGCGCGGGCAGGTCGCTGCGCGTGATGTTGCCGCCATCAACAAGGATCTGCTCGCCGGCGACGCCTGACACCGCAGCGTCCGGGGTCTCGATGCGCACGCTGCCCTCGCGGATAGCCACCCGAAGCCGGCTTGCATCCACTCGGGCTTCGTACTGCGTGCCCACGTGCCGGACGGTGCCCGCGGCAGTGCGCAACGTAAAGCGACTGGCAATCGCGCCGGGCGAAGTGCCGGAATCGACGTACGCGGCGCCTTGCTCCAGCGACGCCGCATCGGGCTCGTCGAACACGAGATGCGACGCACGGTCGATCCGCAGCTCGAGCCCGGAGGTGAGCTCGAGCGCCGCGCGTGAGGACCCCGAGGTGCGTATCTCCTGACTCGAGGAGAGGGCGGCACCTTCGCTGAGGGGCGCCCAGTCGGCGCGCGGACCATCTCGATACTCGACCACACCCGACGACTGCACGAGCGTGGCCACCAGCGGCTGGTCGCGATCGAGCAATGGCACCGCAAGCCATACGGCCAACGCGGCCACGGCCATGCCTGCTGCTGCGGCCCACACGGTGACGTCGCGCCGGCGTCGACGCGCCGACACCAGCTGGCGCCATTCCGACTCGACCGCGGTGCGCACCTGTGCCTCGATCGCTGCACCTGGCTGATCGCGACCGCCAGCGCCCTTGAGCAGACGTGCGATCGCGTCGTCGTCGGGCGGACCGTTGCGGTCGTTGTTCATCGCTTGTCCCTCATACGCCAAACCGTGTCAGTACGTCGTCCGCCGCGGCGCCGAACACGGCCTCCATCCCGTCGCGAAACGCAATGCGCGCGCGTGCCAGCAGCGACTGCGCTGCTGTGTGCCCGATCCCGAGTCGGTCGCCGATCTCCTCGACCGACCGTTCCTCGATGTACTTGAGCTCGAGCGCTTCCCCGTATCGCGCGGGCAGGCGGTCAAGCACCGCGTGCACGATCCGGTGAAGCTCCGCCGCGTCCTGGGCGTACGTCGGCTCGGTAGACCTGGGCGCCTCGATCGATTCGAGCACCGCCCTGACCTCCGGGCTGTCGTCGATCAGCACCACCTGCTCCGATCGGCGGCGAAGCTTGCGCAGCTGGTCGACGATCTCCCGACGGCAGATCTGGCACAGCCAGGTAAAGAGCGCCGAGTCGCCGCGGAATCCGGCCAAGCCCCGCAACGCCTTGATAAGCGTTGCCTGGACCACGTCCTTGGCCAGGTCCTCGTCACGGCTCAGCCGTGGCAGGGCAAACCGGTAGAGGCGCGGGAAA
>DATJKD010000003.1:0-4012 GCA_035491795.1 Steroidobacteraceae bacterium
TCCCGCTCCGGCTTGAAGGTCCGGTAGTTGATGGTCTCCGGCTTCTTGACTTCGCCGAACGACCAGGACCGGATCATTTCCGGGGAGGCGAGCTGGATCCGGATCGAGTCGAAGTCCTCGACCACGGTCTGCTGCTTGAACAACTTGAGTAAGTCTTTCATTCGATCACCTCAGCGCCAATGCGGCTCAGCGCCCAGTGTTTCAACGCCGTTCCTGCTCGAGCTCGATGTTGATGCCGAGCGAGCGGATTTCCTTGACGAGCACGTTGAAGGACTCGGGCATACCCGCATCCATCATGTGGTTGCCGTCCACGATGTTCTTGTACATCTTGGTGCGACCCGTCACGTCGTCCGACTTGACCGTCAGCATTTCCTGCAGCGTGTAGGAAGCCCCATAGGCCTCGAGCGCCCAGACTTCCATCTCGCCGAAGCGCTGCCCGCCGAACTGTGCCTTGCCGCCGAGCGGCTGCTGTGTCACGAGGCTGTAGGGCCCCGTCGAGCGCGCATGCATCTTGTCGTCGACCAGGTGATTCAGCTTCAGCATGTACATGTAGCCCACGGTCACGGGCCGGTCGAAACGCTCGCCGGTGCGCCCGTCGAAGAGCCAGGTCTGACCGCTCTCGGGCAGATCGGCGAGACGCAGCATGTACTTGATCTCCTTCTCGGTCGCACCGTCGAACACCGGGGTGGCCGTCGGCACGCCGTTGCGGAGATTGCCGGCGAGCGCCAGCACATCCTCATCCCCAAGCGAATCGAGCTTCTCCGCCCGACCGCCGCTCTTGTTGTAGATCTGGTCGAGGAACTCACGAACCTCCGCAACCTTGCGGCTCTCGTCGAGCATGCGCCCGATCTTGAGTCCAAGTCCCTTTGCGGCCCAGCCGAGATGGGTCTCGAGGATTTGCCCTATGTTCATGCGCGAGGGCACGCCGAGCGGATTCAGGACGATGTCGACCGGGGTTCCGTCCGCCATGAACGGCATGTCCTCGACCGGAACGATCGTCGAAATGACGCCCTTGTTGCCGTGCCGGCCGGCCATCTTGTCGCCGGGCTGCACGCGGCGCTTCACCGCGAGATAGACCTTGACCATCTTGAGCACGCCGGGGGCGAGATCGTCGCCCGCGGTGATCTTCGAGCGCTTCTCCTCGAGACGTCGCTCGAACTCGCGCCGCTGCCCGCGCATACGCTCGGCCGTGAGCTCGAGGTCCGCGTTCGCTTCCTCGTCCTCGAGGCGCACCTCGAGCCAGTGCTCGCGCGGGATGTCGGCAAGGTAGCTTGCGCTCACCTTGCTGCCGGCCGCGAGCTTGCGCGGGCCGCCGGCCGCGACCTTGCCTACCAGCATCGACTGCACGCGCGAGAAGAGATCCTCCTCGAGGATGCGCTGCTGATCGGCCAGGTCCTTGCGGACCTTGTCGATCTCGGACTTCTCGATCGACAGCGCCCGGCTGTCCTTCTCGACGCCGTCGCGAGTGAAGACACGCACGTCGATCACGGTGCCGTCCATCCCGGGCGGCACACGCAGCGACGTGTCCTTCACGTCCGAGGCCTTCTCGCCGAAAATCGCCCGCAGCAGCTTCTCCTCGGGGGTGAGCTGCGTCTCGCCCTTCGGCGTGACCTTGCCCACCAGGATGTCGCCCGCCTTGACCTCGGCGCCGATGAAGGCGATGCCTGCCTCGTCGAGCTTGGCGAGCGCGGACTCACCAACGTTCGGGATGTCGGCAGTGATCTCCTCCGGTCCAAGCTTGGTGTCGCGGGCGACGCAGGTCAGTTCCTCGATATGGATCGTCGTGAAGCGATCCTCCTGGACCACCCGCTCCGAGATCAGGATCGAGTCCTCGAAGTTGTAGCCGTTCCACGGCATGAATGCCACCAGCAGGTTCTGGCCGAGCGCCAGGTCGCCGAGATCGGTCGACGGGCCGTCGGCCAGCACGTCGTCGTGCGCGATCGCATCGCCTGCATGCACCAGCGGACGCTGGTTGATGCAGGTGTTCTGGTTCGAGCGCGTGTACTTGGTCAGGTTGTAGATGTCGACACCCGCCTCACCGGCGGTCGTTTCCGCGTCGTTGACCCGCACCACGATGCGCGAGGCGTCGACCGAGTCGACCACGCCTCCGCGACGCGCGACGACAGTGACGCCCGAGTCGATCGCCACCGGCCGTTCCATGCCCGTACCCACGAGCGGAGTCTCCGACCGCAGGGTCGGCACCGCCTGGCGCTGCATGTTCGAGCCCATCAGCGCGCGGTTCGCGTCGTCGTGCTCGAGGAACGGGATCAGCGAAGCCGCCACTGACACGATCTGCCGCGGCGAGACGTCCATGTACTGCAGCCGATCGGTCGTCGAGAGCGCGAACTCGTTCTGGTAGCGGCTCGAGACCAGCTCGTCGGTGAACCGGCCCTGGGCATCGAGCGAGGCATTCGCCTGCGCGATAACGTACTGAGCCTCGTCGATCGCCGAGAGGTACTCGATCTGGTCGGTCACCCGGTTGTCGATCACCTTGCGGTAAGGCGTCTCGAGAAAGCCGTACTCGTTGGTGCGTGCATAGACCGCGAGCGAGTTGATGAGCCCGATGTTCGGGCCTTCCGGCGTCTCGATCGGGCACACCCGGCCGTAGTGCGTCGGATGCACGTCGCGGACCTCGAAGCCTGCGCGCTCGCGGGTGAGACCGCCCGGACCCAGCGCCGAGACACGCCGCTTGTGCGTGACCTCCGACAGCGGGTTGTTCTGGTCCATGAACTGCGAGAGCTGCGAGGAGCCGAAGAACTCCTTGACCGCGGCCGCGACCGGCTTGGCGTTGATCATGTCCTGGGGCATGAGGCCCTCGGACTCGGCGATCGTGAGCCGCTCCTTGACCGCGCGCTCGACGCGCACCAGACCGACGCGGAAGGCGTTCTCCGCCATCTCGCCGACGCTGCGCACCCGGCGGTTGCCCAGGTGGTCGATGTCGTCGACCGTGCCGTTGCCGTTGCGGATGTCGATCAGCGTGCGCAGCACGTCGATGATGTCCGAGGTCGCCGCGTACTGCGAGACCAGCGCCTTTGCCGCGTCGTCGGTGCGGCGGCCGAAGTGCAGCTGGTCGTACAGGATCCCCGCGCCCTTGGTCTCGACGCGGCCGACGCGCCGGTTGAACTTCATGCGGCCGACAGCCGAGAGGTCGTAGCGCTCGGGGTTGAAGAACAGGTTCTGGAACAGGTTTTCCGCCGCATCGCGCGTCGGCGGCTCGCCCGGACGCATCATGCGGTAGATCTCGACCAGCGCTTCCATGCGGTTCTTGGTCGGGTCGATGCGCAGCGTGTCCGAGATGAAGGGACCCCGGTCGAGGTCGTTCACGTACAGCACGCGGATCTCGGTGATCCCGGCCTGCACCAGCTTCGCGATCGTGGCCGCGGCGAGGATCTCGTTCGCCTTGGCCAGGATCTCGCCCGTCTCGGTGTTGACGACGTCGTGCGCGAGCACCTTGCCGACGAGGTAGTCGGTAGGCACGGGCAGGCGACTCACGCCGGCCTCCTCGAGCTGGCGGACGTGCCGCGCCGTGATGCGCCGGCCTTCCTCGACGATCACTTTCGTTCCCGCGCGGATCTCGAAGCTCGCGGTCTCGCCGCGCAGCCGCTGCGGAACGAGCGTGAGCTCCACGCCCTCCGGGGAGAGGTGGAAGGTGTTCTTCTCGAAGAAGATGTCGAGCATCTGCTCGTCGCTGTAGCCGAGCGCGCGCAGCAGGATCGTGACCGGGAGCTTGCGCCGCCGGTCGATGCGCGCGAACACGCAGTCCTTGGCGTCGAACTCGAAGTCGAGCCAGGAGCCGCGGTATGGGATCACGCGCGCGGAGAAGAGCAGCTTGCCGGAGCTGTGCGTCTTGCCGCGGTCGTGATCGAAGAACACGCCCGGGCTGCGGTGCAGCTGCGAGACGATGACGCGCTCGGTACCATTGACCACGAAGGTCCCGTTCTCGGTCATGAGCGGCAGCTCACCGAGATAGACCTCCTGCTCGCGGATGTCCTTGACCGGCTTCTTGGCGCCC
>DATJKD010000004.1:0-10574 GCA_035491795.1 Steroidobacteraceae bacterium
GGGCGACGATCTACAAGCCGACAGCGCGACTCATCGGGCGCTGCGGACTGCTGCCGTGGACGCTGAACGGCGTCGACGAAGTCGAGGTCGCGTACCTGATCGACAAGAAGCTCTGGGGCCAGGGACTCGCGACCGAAGCCGCCGGCGCGATCGCGAGCCATGCTCACGCGCGCCTCGGTTTGCCACGCCTGGTCTGCCTGATCCTGCCTGGCAATGCAGCATCGTGCCGGGTCGCTGAGAAGATCGGCATGCGCTATGAGCGGAAGCTCGGGGCCGAGCACGCTCACGCAGCGTTGTACTCGCGGCCGGCGGCGGCCCCCTACGCCGCGGCGCGGGCGTGAGCGCCGACGGACGGCCCAAGCACGCCTAGCAAGCAGAGAGTCATGGGCGAGAACCGCGTCGACGTATTTTTCTACGGTCTCTTCATGGATGCGCAGGTGCTCGCCTCGCAGGGGATTCAGGCGACGAAGCCGAGACGCGCTTATGCGGAAGGCCTCAGGCTCCGTATTGGGCAACGCGCGACACTGGTCCCCGAGGGAGGCGCACGCTCCTACGGTATGGTTTACGCGTTGACCAAAGCCGAGCTCGAGCGGCTCTACGCACAGCCGGGGCTCGAGGCATATCGAGGGGAACCGATCGAGGTCCGTGTCTTCGACGGGTCGAAGCTGACGGCGATGTGCTACAGGCTCGCTGCTGCGCCGGAACTCGAGGAAGCCAACGAGGAGTACGCCTCGCGACTGCGAGATGTGCTGACCCGGCTGGGATTCCCACAGGAATGGACATGAATTTCCTCCCCTCGGGGCCGCTGCTCTCGGCGTTCGTCCTGGCCAGCCTGGTACTTGCAATCATTCCGGGACCAGCGGTGCTCTACATCGTAACCCGCAGCCTCGTTCAGGGGCGGCGCTCCGGGCTGACATCGGTCGTGGGCGTCGCGCTTGGCAATCTCGGTAACGCGATCGGTGCATCGCTGGGTCTTGCGGCGCTCTTCGCGGTGTCGTCGGTTGCCTTCACGGTCGTCAAGTACGCCGGCGCGGCGTACCTCGTGTATCTCGGCGTACAGGCGCTGCGCGCGCCGGCGCCGGAAACTCGGGCCGAGGCGTCGCCGCCAGTCCGTCTGCAGCGGATCTTCCGTGACGGGTTCCTGGTCGCACTTCTCAACCCCAAGACCGCGGTGTTCTTCGCCGCGTTTCTACCGCAATTCATGGACCCGGCGCTCCCGGCCATTCCGCAGGGCTTCTTGCTCGGTGCGCTGTTCGTCGGGATCGCCGGCATCACGGATACCGCTTATGCGCTCACGGCCAGCACCGTCGCGCCGGTACTGGCACGGGCCGGGCGCCTGCGTGCGGCCGGGCGTTATCTATTCGGTGGGACGTTCATTGGACTCGGCGTGCTGACGGCCTTCGGTGGCCCACGCACCCACGGGAAATAGTCAGCTTCCCGGTGCCACATCCGCGGAAGCGCCGGCCTCTTCTTCCCTGCCTGCGAACCGAAGCCGATCGTCTCCGCTGCCAAATCGGTACGTGTATCGCAGCGACACAAGATCCATCCCGGGATTCGGCTTGCGGATTCCGGCGTTGGAGAAGTGCTCGATGCGAAGCGCCAGGTCGTGCTCACCGTGCGCGCCCAACGCCTGTCCGACCGCGAGATGACTCTGGAAATTGAGCTCGGTCGAGAATGACCGGCTGCGGCTCTGAAACACCGGCATCAGCACGCTCGGGCCCGAGCCGATCTCCGCGTACCAGCCGCGCGAGCTCGAGCCGGAGAGACGCAGGCTCGGCACGGCGCTCAGCTGCGTGACCCACGCTTCATCGTCCGATGCATCCTCGTCGGCTCGCCAGCGTCCGACGGCGAACTCCCACCGGCCGCGCAGCAGCAGCCAATCGCGGAGCAGCCAGGCGCGCCTCCAATGCCACTGCGCGCCGACGGACCACGAATCCGTCGCCGTCCCCGCGCCCACCTGCGAGAAGACGGCGTCCGGTTGCCAGCCGAGATCACCGGCCTCGGCCGTGGCGGCCGCGAGCCAGGCGACGACCATGAGCGCCGCGATCTTCACCGCGCACTCACCTGCACGCGCTCCGGAACGCGGGTCGGCCACCCGCCCGCCAGCGCCCGGTACAGCCCGACGAGCGCCGTCGCAGTGCGCGTGCGCCCGTCGGCGAAGGCGTCCTGTGACGAAAGCTGAGTGCGCTCGGCATCCAGCACGTCGAGCAGGTCGGTCGCCCCGGCGTCGAAACGCACCCGTGCGAGTTGCGCCGCGCGGGCGCTGTCTGTGGCCGCACGTTCGAGATGCTGGTCCTCGATGCGCGCGTGCGCGAACACCACGAGCGCGTTCTCGGTGTCTTCGAGCGCCAGCAGGACGGCTTGCTCGTAGCCCGCCAGCGCGCCCGACGCGTTGGCGTCGGTGGCGGCGATCCGCGCACGCACCCGGCCGACGTCCAGAAATGACCAGTCGACGCCCAGGGCCACGAGCCGTGTTTCGCTGTCCCGCTCGAAGAGCGCGCTGCTGTCGAAGGCCTGCGTCCCGATCAGGCCCGCGAGCGTGAAGCGCGGAAACAGGTCCGCGGTCGCCACGCCGATCCGTGCGGTGGCGGCATGCAGTCGCTCCTCGGCCGCGATGACGTCCGGACGCCGACGCAGCAGTTCGCCAGGCGTGCCGGGATCGAGCCGGTCCGGAAGCGTCGGCAGCGATGCTGGCGCGTCGAGCTCGGAGATCAACGCCCCTGGTGCATTGCCGGTCAGTACGGCGAGGCGGTGCTGCGTGACCGCGACCGCCGCCTCGAGCGCCGGCACGCGCGCCAACGTCGACTCGAGCTGGGCACGGGCGCGCGAGCTGTCGAAGTCGGTGCCGCGTCCCGCGGAGAGACGCACCTCGACGAGCTGCAGCGTCTCGTGCTGGTTGTCGGCGTTCTCGCGCGCCACGCGCAGGCGTTCCTGAAGACCGCGCAGCTCGAGGTAGCTTCGCGCCACGTCGCCCGCGATGATCACCTGCAGCGCCGCCAGGTCATGCGCGTTCGCACGCGTGTCGGCGCGTGCCGCCTCGACGTCGCGGCGGATCCGGCCGAAGAGGTCAAGCTCCCAGGCGGCGACGATCGAGCCTGAGTAGCTGTCGCTGTCGCGACCCTCGCGCGCGGCGCCGGACAGCTGGTCTGCGCTCACGCGGCTATCGCTCGCGGTGGCGCTGGCTGTGACCGTCGGAAAGCGGTCGAACCCGGTCTCGCGCGCGAGCGCGTTCGCAGCATCGTAGCGGGCCAACGCAACGCGCAGGTCGTGATTGGCGAGCAGCGCCGCCTCGACCAGTCGGGTCAACACCGGGTCGTCGAAGCCAGCCCAGAACTCGGCATCGGGATCCGGGGTCGCGACGACCTCCGGCGCGGCGACATCGCCATCGGTCAAAGCGGCGTCGCGGGCGAAACGGCCGGGTACGGGCACCTCGGGACGCACATAGTCCGGGCCGACGGCACAGGCAGCCACCATCGCCGTCACGACGGCGAGCGACAGCGCGCGCAGGGTATGGAACTCAGGCATGGGCGACCTCCAGGGGCAGCTCAGGCTGCACAACGGGCCGGCGACGAGTCACGAGCTTGCGCAACGCGACATAGAACACGGGGGTCAGGAACAGGCCGAAGAGCGTCACGCCGAGCATCCCGGCGAACACGGTGATGCCCGTGACCGAACGCACCTCCGCGCCTGCGCCGTGCGAGAGCACCAGCGGCACGGTACCGGCGATGAACGCAACCGAAGTCATCACGATCGGGCGCAGACGCAGGCGGCAGGCTTCCAGCGCGGCCTCGATGATTCCCCTGCCCTGGATTTCCAGCTCGCGGGCGAATTCGACGATCAGGATCGCGTTCTTGCAGGCGAGACCCATGAGCACGACGAGTCCGACCTGCACGAACGTGTTGTTGTCGCCGCCGGTGAGCTTTACGCCGAGCAGCGCAGAGAGCATGCACATCGGCACGATCAGGATCACCGCCAGCGGCAGCGTCCAGCTCTCGTACAGGGCGGCGAGCACCAGGAAGGCGAGCAGGATCGCAAGCGGGAACACGACCAGTGCCGCCTTGCCCTGGGTCGCCTCCTCGTAGCTCAGGTCCGTCCACTCGATATTCATGCCGTTCGGCAGCACGCGGGTCGCCAGCTCCTCGATGGCGGCCATCGCCTGACCAGAGGACATCACGCGCGGATCGGCCTCACCGAGCATGTCGGCGGCGGGATAGCCGTTGTATCGAATCACGGGATCCGGGCCGTAGGATTCGCTTACCGTCACCATGCTGCCGATCGGCACCATCTCACCGCGATCGTTGCGGGCACGCAGGTTGGCGATGTCCTCGACACTGTCGCGGAACGGCCCGTCGGCCTGCGCAATCACCTGCCAGGTGCGGCCGAACAGGTTGAAGTCGTTGACGTAGGCCGAGCCCAGGTAGGTTTGCAGTGTGTCGAACAGCTCCGTCAGCGGCACGCCCTGCGCCTTGGCCTTGACCCGGTCCACGTCGGCGTCGAGCTGCGGCACGTTCGCCTGGTAGCTCGTGATCGGAAAGCCCAAGCCCGGCGTCTGCGAAGCCGCGCCCTGGAATGCGCCGACGGCGGTTTGCAGCGCGCCGTAGCCGAGATTGGCGCGGTCCTCGATGAAGAGTGCGTAGCCCGAGCCGTTGCCGAGGCCCTGGATCGGCGGTGGCATCAGCGAGAAGGCGAATGCCTCCTGGATGCCGGCGATCTTCTGGTTGATCTCGGCGTTGATCTGCGCGGCACTCAGGTGGCGCTGATCGAACGGCTTCAAGGGGAAGAACACCACGCCGCTGTTGGGCGTATTGGTGAACTGCAGCGGGTTCAGACCGGGGAATGCGACCTCGTTCTGCACGCCCTCCGTGTTCATCGCGATCTCGGCCACTTTCTTCAGCGCCGCATCGGTGCGCTCGATCGAAGCGCCTTCCGGGAGCTTGACCCCCGCTATCAGGTACAGCTTGTCCTGCAACGGAATGAAGCCGCGCGGCACCCACTGGAACACGAGCGCGGTCGCCACCAACAACATGGCGTACACGGCGAACACCCGGCCACGCCCGCCCAGCATGCGCGACACCGACCCCTGGTAGCGATCCGAATTGCGCTTGAAGAAGCGATTGAACGGGCGAAACGCCCAGCCGAACAGCCGCTCGATCAGGCGCGACAGCGCGTCCTTCGGCGCTCCGTGCTGCCTGAGGAGGCGCGCCGCCAGCGCCGGCGACAAGGTCAGCGAATTGATTGCCGAGATCACCGTTGAGATCGCGATGGTCACGGCGAACTGCTTGTAGAACTGGCCGGTGACACCGGTCAGAAACGCCATCGGCACGAACACCGCACACAACACCAGCGCGATCGCGATGATCGGCCCCGACACCTCCTTCATCGCCTGGTGCGCCGCGGCCAGTGGCGTCCGGCCTTCTTCGATGTTGCGCTCGACATTCTCCACCACCACGATCGCGTCATCGACGACGATGCCGATCGCCAGCACCAGCCCGAACAGCGTCAAGGTGTTGATCGAGAAACCAAGCACGTACAACGCCGCGAACGTGCCGACGATCGACACCGGCACCGCGATCAGCGGGATGATCGAGGCGCGCCAGGTCTGCAGGAACAGGATCACCACCAGCACGACCAGCAGCACCGCTTCCATCAGGGTGGTCACCACCGCCTTGATCGAATCGCGCACGAAGATCGTGGTGTCGTAGATCGACTCGTATGCGATGCCCGGCGGAAAGCGCTTGGCGAGCTCCTCCATCCTGGCGATCGTCGCGTCCCGGATCTCGAGGGCATTGGCGCCTGGCGCCTGGAAAATGCCGATCGCGGCCGCTTCCTTGCCGTCCAGCCGCGCACGCAGCGTGTAGTCGCCGGCGGCCAGTTCCAGCCGTGCGACGTCGGCGAGGCGCACGATCTCGCCGTCGGCGCCGCTCTTGAGCACGATGTCGCCGAACTCCTCGGTCGTGCTCAAGCGACCCTTCGCGTTGATCAACGTCAGGAAGTCGCTGCCGCTCGGCATTGGCTCGGCGCCGAGCTGACCCGCCGAGACCTGGATGTTCTGTTCGCGCACCGCGCGCACCACGTCGCCCGCGGTCAGACCACGCGACGCGATCTTGTCCGGGTCGAGCCAGACCCGCATCGCGTAATCGCCGCCGCCGAAGATCTGTGCATCGCCGACGCCGGGCAGGCGCGCCAGCTCGTCCTTCACATGCAGGCGCATATAGTTGCGCAGGTAGAGCGTGTCGTACTTGCCGTCGGTCGACACGAGGTGCACCACCATGAGGAAGACGGGCGATTGCTTCTGCGTTGTCACACCCTGCCGCCGTACGTCTTCGGGCAGGCGCGCCAGCGCCTGGGCAACGCGGTTCTGCACCCGCACCGCCGCATCGTCGGCATCGGTGCCGGGACGGAATGTGACCGTCATCTGCAGGACGCCGTCGGATCCGGCGATCGACTTGAGGTACGTCATGTCCTCGACGCCGTTGATCGCCTCTTCCAGCGGTGTGGCCACAGTCTCGGCGATGACCTTCGGGTTGGCGCCGGGATACACCGTGCGCACGACCACCGAAGGTGGCACCACTTCCGGGTACTCGCTGATCGGCAGCAGCGGGATCGCGATCAGCCCTGCGGCGAAGATCACGATCGAAAGCACCGCGGCAAAGATCGGGCGGTCGATGAAGAATTTTGAGAAATCCATTTGTGTATCCCTACCGCGGCGCAGCCGCCGCGCGTCCCGGTTCTAGAGCGCCGCCACCTTCTGTCCCGTGCCCGGTGGATCGCCCATGGCGATCACCTGCGGCGTCACCGGCATCCCGGCGACGAACACCTTCTGCACGCCGTGCACGATCACCTGGTCGGCCGGCTCGAGCCCCGCACTCACGACGCGCAGCCCGCCGACCATGCGACCGAGCTCGATGTCCCTGCGCACGGCCGTATTGCCCGGCCCGAGCACGTAGACGTATTTGCGGTCCTGGTCCGTGAGCACGGCCTTGTCGTCGACCAGAAGCGCGTGGAACACACCGCTGCCTTCCAGCTGGACCCGCGCGAAGAGTCCCGGCGTGAACACGCGATCGGGATTCGGCACGACGGCGCGTGCACGGATGGTGCCCGTGCGCGAATCGACCTGGTTGTCGGTGAAGTCGAGCGTTCCCGAGTGCGGGTAGCCCGTCTCGTTCGCGAGACCGATGCGCACTGGGTTGCGCGATTCGCCGCGCTCGCCGCGACGAGCGAGCTCGTTGTAGCCCAGGTAGGTCTGCTCATCGGCCTCGAAATAGACGTGCACGGGGTCGAGCGAGACCAGCGTCGTCAGCAGCGTCGTGTCGGCCTGCGCGAGGTTACCGACCGTCACGACGGCGCGGCCGGCACGGCCGTCGATCGGCGCACGAACCTCGGTGAACTCGAGATCGAGCCG
This sequence comes from Steroidobacteraceae bacterium, assembly GCA_035491795.1. Taxonomy (GTDB): domain Bacteria; phylum Pseudomonadota; class Gammaproteobacteria; order Steroidobacterales; family Steroidobacteraceae; genus DATJKD01. Next base: position 7,403 of record DATJKD010000004.1, read on the forward strand.
CGCGCGATCGAGGGCAGCCTCGGCGGCACGCACGGCGGCGTTACCCTGGGTGGCCGCTGCGTTGCGGGCGTCGAACTCCTCGCCCGAAATCGCCCGCGCGTCGACGAGCGTCTGCGCGCGCGCCAATTCGCTGCCCGCCAGCTTCGACTCGCTGCGGGCGCGCTCGAGCTCCGCCCGTGCGCGATCGAACGCCGCCCGGTAGCTGCGCTGGTCGATCAGGAACAGGAGGTCGCCCTTGCGAACCTCCTGGCCCTCCTCGTAGGCGACTCGCTCGACGTAGCCGCTGACGCGTGGCCGGAGCTCGACGGTCTCCACGGCGCTGACGCGGCCGGTGAACTCGTCCCACTGCCGCACGTCGCGCGACACGACCTGTGCGACGCTCACTTCGGGCGGCGGCGGCATATTTGCGCCGTCTGCCGACTTTTCACCTTCGACGGTCTGGCTGAATCCGACCACCATGCCGCTGGCCAGCGCCAGGATGGCGAGCCCGAATCCATACCGGGCGACGAATCTACGGGGTGTCATCTGCATCTACCTCATTGCGGTCAATAAAACTCAGCGCCTTCAGGAACGAGCGCACGTCCGGAAGGCTCGTTCCTTTGGTAGTCGTTACTGCGGTCGCGGATTCGACGCCCCCTTCGTTGTGCACGGCGAGGCGTGCAAAGCGCACGACAGGGCCCGCGGACTCGCCGGGGCGGTCGCGATCGATCAGCTGCAACGCGCGTCGTCCAATAGCGAGGCCGCTCGGCCATTCGGGGCAGTGATGTGCACACGGTGTCTCACCCCGGACCGGCGCGCCGATCGAAAGCATCTGCACGCGGACATCGAGCGAGCGCCCCTCGTCGTGGAGGACGCAGGCGAGCATGCGCAGCCCGGCGGCAGCGACCGAGCGGAAACCGTAGTTGGACCACGGTGCTTCGGTGCCTGGGCCGCCGATGAAAACGTAGCTGCCAACACGCCGCGCCTCGGCGAGAAGCGGGATCAGGTGTCGCGCTGCGGCAAGGTGCGGCAGCAGGTCGTCGTCGAGGGTGCGGCGCAGCACCTCTGACGGGTGATCGATAAGGCGGCCGCGACCCTGATCACCGCACATCGCGTCAACGACGCCAGCGAGGGGCCGGCCATCCCTGCGGAGCATCTCCGCAAGCCGCGCCCCGTCGGCGTCCGCTGCGATCGTGGTCGCGAGCACCGACGCATCCGCACCGCCGTGCTCGAGGCGGAGTTGCTCGAGCTGCTGCAGGTTCCCGGCCACCGCAATCACGGGGCGGCCCACCTCAATCGCCGCACGCACCACCCCGCGACCGACGGCACCCGTCGCCCCGAGGACTACGAGGGGGGTCCTGATTGTCCCATCGGTGGGACTTTTACTCCCAACAGTGGGACGATCGGCTGCAGCCCTTCGACTTCTGCCGACCGAGCCGACACCGTGCGATAATTTCCCAATATCAAGCAACATTGCCGTGTTCTTCCCTTTCACGGCGCGTACGATAGGCGTCAACACGCCACTTGATTAGTCGGTATTTTTGGAAATAATTATCCCGGTGCAGGGCTAATCAACCGGACTCAGGGAATGACCATGTCCAGGGATCTCAACGACACGCTGGTTTTCGTCAAAGTCGTGGAGCACGGCAGCTTCATCTCCGCCGCACGAGCATTGCGGCTGCCGAAGACCACGGTCAGCCGCAAGGTCCAGGATCTGGAGACGCGGCTTGGCGCGCAGCTCCTGCATCGCACGACGCGCAAGCTTGGTCTCACCGAGGCGGGCAACATCTACTTCGAACACTCGCAGCGCATCTCCCGCGAGCTCGATGAAGCCGAGAGCGCCGTCAGCGAGCTGCAGGGCGGGCCGCGCGGATGGCTGCGCCTGACCGCGCCCTACTCACTCGGCATCACCTGGATTGCGCCGCTGCTCGGAGAGTTTCGCGCGCGTCATCCGGAAGTACGCGTCGACATGGTGCTTTCCAACGAGTCGCTCGATCTGATCGACAAGGAGATCGACGTCGCTCTGCGAGTCGGCAACCTGCCGGATTCGGGCCTCGTCGCCCGACGCCTCACGGTCTTCCGCACGCAGGTCTACGCGAGCCCCATCTATCTCGCACGACACGGCGAGCCGCTGCACCCGGACGACCTTCAGCACCACCAGACACTCGCACTCGACAAGTACAGCCGCAACGGCGCCGGGTACGTCTGGCCGCTGAATGACGGGACGCGTGTGACCGACTACCGTATCGAACCGGTGCTGGTTGCCAGCGATCCCGGGGCGCTGATGCCCGCGTTGCTCGCCGGCGAGGGCTTGATGCTCGCCGCCGACCTCATGGTCAAGCCGCACGCCGAGCATGGGCAGGTGCAGCGGGTGCTCGCCGGCTGGACCGGCCCGGCCCCGGATTTCAGCGCGGTGTTCCCGCGCGGCCAGGCGAAGTCGCCGAAGGTGCGCGCGTTCGTCGACTTTCTCCTGCAGCGGCTCAACTTCGACACCGACTACATGGAAGTGCTGTGCCCGAACCGGAAGTGCTATGAAGCGGCGCTCCCCGCAACTGCGTTCGAAGAGAACGGCGCCGCCGAACCGGCCGGACTGTCGCACGCCGTTATCGCCGAGGTGGAAGGCTCACTCGACGAAGACGCCGCGGCGGCATAGCGCGGCGCTGCAACCTGGTTCACCATAGGCCTGCGGCATGGAACTGCGATGCGGCCTCTTCGGTGCCGGAGCTTTGTGCGGGTATTCAGTTATGACCATCGCCCCGCGGAATGAGCCGATGAGCGACGCGGATCCGCCGGCTGCTGGCTACAGCTGCACGGTCGAATCCCGCCAGGGATACCTGCACCTCTCGATCAGGGGCGAGAACACGGTCGCAAACGTTCGCCGGATTCTCGGCGACATGGTCGCCGCCTGTGCGCAGCATGGCTCCTCGCGCGTGCTGCTCGAGGAGCACCTGAGCGGTCCGAGTCTGAGCACCGTCGAGGCATTCGAGATCGTCTCGGAAGGCAGTACGACGGCGCGATCGCTGGTTCAGCAGATCGCCTATGTCGATACCAACCCCGAGCACGATTCCTCGCTGCTGCAGTTCATCGAGACGGTGGCCGTCAATCGCGGCGTGCGCGTCCGCCTGTTTGCGACGGTGCGCGAAGCCGAGGCGTGGCTCGCCACTCTGCCTCCCCGATGATCGCGCGCCTCTGG
>DATJKD010000005.1:0-12102 GCA_035491795.1 Steroidobacteraceae bacterium
GTCAGGCTCGGCATGGCCATCCGGCCGCGACGCACGATGATCTTCACGTAGTTCTGCGTGAGGTCCTGGCGGTTTTCCAGCAAACCGCTCTGCGGCGGTTCACGCAGTATCACGCGCTGCTTGGTCAGCAGGTTCGTGCCCATGCCGCCCGCGAGATGACAGGCGCCGCAGAGGTTCGAAAAGAGCGCGGCCCCCTCCTTGCCGCCGGCGAGCCGGTCACCTGCCGGCAGGCGTGCGCGCATCTGGTAGGGCGGCGGCCCGGGCAGTGGACCGGTGAGCGTGGGCGGCGGCGGCGGAGCCGCCAATGCCGAGGCCATCGTCATTGCGGCGACGAAGCACACCCGCCTCATGTCGCATCCCGCCGCGCGGCCAGGTCGCGGTACGCCGCGGGCCACACGCCCTGCTTGCCCGGTGCAAGGATGCCGTTCGGGTCGAGCGCGTCCTTCACTCTCTCATTGAGACGCCGCTGCGCGTGGTCGTTGAAATCGAACGTGGCGTTGACGGGGTCCATCCACCCGAGGTGCGTGCGGTACTCGGCGTAGCCCGCCTGCGCCGTCTGCGTGATCAGGGCGTTGAAGAGCTTGCGGATGCTGGCGAGCTGCTGCGCATTGTCGCGGTCATACATCAGCATGTTGATGTTGGTGGCGAAGCGCCCGCTGATCGTGAAGCTCGCATAGAAGTCGACGTCGTGCTCGGCGATGATCCTGCGGCTGCGGCGCAGCTGCCCCAGGACGTGTTGCGAACTGGCCGGCACAACAGGTGAAAAACCCATGTGCCCGCCGCGCCCGCCGATCCAGTCACCCATCTGCAGCGCCACCGCGGACGGAATGCCGAGGGTCGCGTCGTACTGGCTCGCGGGATAGCCCGTCTTCCATGTTTCTTCGAGTGGAGGCGCGGCGACGTGCTTTCCGAAGGCGCGCTTCAGCACGTCTGCCTTCGCGCGATTGATAGCCTCGTCGCCGTACAGGCGCACTTGAACCTGCCAGTACCCGAGCTCGTGTTCCTTGAGCAGCTCCTGCACACGGCTGTCCGGGATGGCACCTGGCTTGTCCCAGAAATCCCTGCGCTGCCCTTTGAGCACGATCTTGCCGAGCCAAGAGGGGACGAAGACGTTCTGGTCGATCACGCCGGCAAGCTTCAGCGGCGTGATCGTATCGACCACCCAGCCGATGTCCTCCTCGTTCGGGATGTCCCAGGTGAGCAGCAGCGAACTTTCGGGCGCAGGCTGCAGCCACACGCCCGCCTTGGTGACGACGCCGAGATTTGACTGGGTGAACATCTGTGTCCAGTCCGGGCCGTAGCTCAGGGGGAACAGGTGCCAGCTGTGATTGCCCTGCATGGCGCCCATGCCGGTGCGCACCAGGCCACCATCCGGAAGCACTACCTCGAGCCCGCAGAGGTTGCGCGCGTGCAGGCCATAGGGCGTGTAGCCGATACCGTGATCGAGCGCGTTGCCGACGACCGAGCCCCAGGCGTTGCCGGGTACGGACATCCAGAGCGGTGCTTTTTCGCGCTGCAGGTGCTCGTAAAGATCGAAGAAGCCGACGCCCGGCTCGAGCACGCAATAGCCCAGCGTGGTATCGAGCTCGAGGATGCGGTTCATGCGGCCGAGGTCGAGCACGATCGTTCCCGGCATGCGCGGCGCATTCGCACCGTACCCGAGGTTCTTGCCGCGCGAGGTCGGCCAGAGCGGGGTCTTGTACTCATTGGCGAGGCGGACGATGGCCTGCACCTCTTCCACGCTGCCCGGCGCGAGCGCTGCCGAAGCGGGCCACTCCTTTTCCGAGCCCGGTGCGTAGATGTCCGAGTAGGCATCGCGGTCCTCGTCGGTCGCCAGCACCCAGCCCTTACCGACCACGCCCTCGAACGCCTGCAGGGCCTGCCGGAACCTCGCCGCGGACAGACGTGGCGGCAGCGTCAATTCCACAGCTTCATCTCCGGCCCCGCCCGCAGCTGCCGCGTCCGTGGACGGCCCGTGTGAATTGCCCCCATGTCGCTCCTCTTCTACAGTGCCGGCCAAGCATCGCCTGCAAGCCGCAAGGATCCGTGCCAGTAGAGCGCACGAGTTTTGCGATTGCAAGATTCAAACAATTGTTAGTGTTCACGGTACGATCCCGGCAGCGCGGGCGGCCGATCTCATGCGGGAGTTCGGCGGTCGGGTAGGGAGCGAGGGCACGATGGCTGCACGTCGAGAGCGAACCCTGGGGAACCACGAGATCGAGCTGCTGGTGGCGATGCTGAAGTTCGCATCGCTGATCAGCCGGCCGATGCGCGATGGGGTAGCCGATCCGGCGGGCCTGAGCTCGAACGAGCTCCGTCTCCTGATGGCGCTCTCCGGCGAAGGCGAATCCGCCGGTCACCACCTCGCGGAATTGATGGGGATGCACGCCATGAACGTCAGCCGGGCACTGACGTCGCTGCAAGCGATGGGGCTCGTCGAGCAGGTGAAACAGCGCAGCAACCGCCGTCGCAAACCGTATCGAGTCAGCGCCCGCGGCGCCAAGGCGCACGTGGCGCTGGCCGCCAACATGGGAGAAGTGGCGCGCTTTCTGTTCGGCGCACTTACCGCGCAAGAGCGTGCGGGCCTTAGGAAGATCCTGGCGAAGCTCGACCGGCAGGTGCTCACCTGGCAGCCGCGCGAGCGGCGCCCGCACGTGCCGCGTGCCTGACGTCAGGTCTGCCCGGCGAGGACCGCGCCGAAGCGCGGGTGGGCGAAGTGCATTGGCACATCCTGCCGGTGCGGCCAGGTCTTGCGTGTCTGGTCCGGCGGAAGCAGCACGTCAGGTCCAAGCGGATTCTCCGGGAAAGTCTGCGTGGCTGGCTGCAGATGCGAGACGGTCTTCGACCAGCCCCGCTCGTAGTCCGCCTGCCACTGCATCATGTAGTCGAGGCGCTTGATCTTCCACACCCCGGCCTCACGGACGTAGTCGTTCTCGTAGATACCGGCCTCGAAGAACTGCAGCGGCAGTCCTTCGGGCTTGTATTCCCGGCTCTCGTGGCTGCCGCCCATCAGCAGGCCGCGGAACCGTCCTTTCGCGGTCTGCCGGTCCGGCGCCACCGTGATGATCTCCTGCATCTCGAAGTGATCGAGCAGCAGGCCGTACACTGGACCGTTGACGCCCTGGGTGAAGTAGTTCTGGAACCAGGTTCCGTACAGGCGCCGGACGCCCTCGTGCCCGCGGTACTCTCCGGAGAGGAACACGACTGCGCCGTCCCGGGCGAAGAGCCGCACCACGTCCTCGGCACGGTTGAAATCGATGTAATAGCCGTAGGCCCAGTGCAGACGGCGGATGGCGTTGACGTCCTCGAGCTCGCCGACGCGATGCTCGAGTGCTGCAAGCCGTGCCTCCAGTTCCGACATGGAGAGTCCCTCCGGTCGATTGCGTGTGACGTTAACAAGTGTTAGGTAGGGAAGCGAGAGGAACACAAGATGGACTGGAAGGGCAAGACCGCGCTGATCACGGGTGGCGTCTCCGGCATCGGCTTCGGGATTGCTCGCGCGTTTTGCGCTGCGGGAATCGACCTGGTCCTGACCTGGCGGAACGAAGCCTACCGAACCCGGGCGGAAGCGTGGTTCGCCGACGGCGGCCATCCGATGCCGCGCTTCTTCGAGCTTGACGTGACCGACCGCGCGGGCTGGACCGACGTGGCAGGCCGCGTCGGCCCCGTGCATATCCTGGTCAACAACGCCGGCGTCAGCGTCTTCGGCCCCACCGACGAGGCGAGCTACGCCGATTACGACTGGATCATGGGCGTGAACTTCGGCGGCGTGGTGAACGGTCTCGTGACCTTCGTCCCGCGCATCAAGGCGCAGGGACAGGGCGGGCACATCGTCAACGTTGCATCGATGGCGGCGTACCTGTCCGGGCCCCAGGCCGGCCTCTACACGGCGAGCAAGTTTGCCGTGCGGGGCCTGACCGAGTGCCTGCGCGGGAACCTGGCGCCGTACGGCATCGGCGTGTCGCTCGTGTGTCCCGGGCTGACCCGGACCAATGCCTGGGACTCGGCGTTGAAGCGCCCGGCGGCGTTTGCGGCCTCGGGCTTCGCGCCGCCCGATCGCGGCGAGCTCGAGCGGTTCGGGACCGCGTTCGAGGCCGGGATGGACCCGCTCGAGGTGGGAGAAAAAGTGCTCGCCGGGATGAGCGAGAATCGCGCCGTGATCTTCACGCATCCGGAATATGCCGAGGATTTTGCGGAGATTTACCGGGCGTCGGTGGCCGCCTTGCCCGACGAGCCAGTGCCGGAAGCCCGCCAGCACATCGAGCGGCTGCGGCGCGAGGCGAATCGCGCCGCGGCGGCGGGCAAGCGCATCGGCCTCGACGACCTGACCTGAGCGTCGCAGCGGAGACTGATGATGACCCCGGAAGGCGTCAACGTGCGGCACGCCGACCGCGTCTGGATCGGCGGCGAGTGGGTCGGCGCGCAGTCTGGTCGGACCATCGATCTCGTCTGCCCCAATACCGAGGAAGTGATCGGCGCCGTCGCCGAAGCCGATGCCGAGGATATGGACGCGGCGGTGACGGCTGCGCGCGCAGCCTTTGACATCGGCCCCTGGAGCTCTCTCCCGCCACATGAGCGAATCGCGGTCCTGAAGCGCATGGCGCAGCACCTCCATGCGCGCACGGACGAGATCGCGCGCGCCTGGACGCTGCAGATGGGCGGGCTCGCGAGCTTTGCGGTGCCGATGACCGCGGGCTCCACCATGGCTTTCGAGCAGATCATCGCCGCCGCGGAGAAATTCCCGTTCGTCGAGACCCGGGCCTCGCCGGTCGTGAAGAGCGCAATCGTCGCGTACGAGCCCGTCGGCGTGGTCGCGGCGATCGCCCCCTGGAACGCCCCCTACGGAATCATGCTGAACAAGGTGGCCTATGCGCTCGCCGCCGGCTGCACGGTCATCATGAAGCCGTCCCCGGAGACCCCGCTCGAGGCCTATGTCATCGCCGAGGCGGCAGAGTCCGCAGGCGTGCCGGCAGGCGTGATCAACCTGGTGTGCGGCGACCGTGCGGCGAGCGATCACCTTGTCTGCAACCCGGGCGTCGACAAGGTCAGCTTCACCGGCTCGACCGCCGTGGGCAAGCGCATCGCGAGCGTCTGCGGCGGGCGCATCGCGCGCTGCACGTTGGAGCTCGGCGGCAAGTCGGCGGCGATCGTGCGCGACGACTTTCCGACCGAGGCCGCGGCCCGGCTCCTCACCGGGACCATCACGCTGATGAGCGGGCAGGTGTGCGCAATGCTGAGCCGCGCGATCGTGCCGCGGCGCCGGCACGACGAGCTGGCAGACGCCATTGCGCGCCAGATGAAGCAGGTCGTGATCGGTCATTCCGACGATCCCACGACACAGCTGGGACCGCTCGCGATGAAGCGCCAGCTCGAGCGCGTCGAGATGTACATCGAGGACGGCCGCCGCACGGCCGATCTCGTCACCGGCGGCCACCGACCCGGGCATCTGAGGCGCGGCTACTTCATCGAGCCCACGCTCTTCGCCAGCGTGAAGAACCAGAGCCGCATCTCGCAGGAAGAGATCTTCGGTCCCGTCCTGAGCCTGATCCCGGTCGAGGACGAGGAGGATGCGATCCGCGTTGCGAACGAGTCGAACTACGGCTTGAACGGCTCGGTACTGACCCACGACGCGCAGGCGGCGTACCGCATCGCGCGGCGCGTCCGCACAGGTGCGATCGGCCAGAACGGGCTGCGCCTGGACTTCGGACTCCCCTACGGAGGGTTCAAGCAATCCGGTCTCGGCCGCGAAGGCGGTATCGAGGGATTGATGGCTTACCTGGAGACCAAGACCATCCTGCTCGACGAGGCGCCGCAGGCGCTGTAAGTCGCGCGGCGCTCGAAACTGCGAGGGGACAACGATGAACCGCGCCGGACTGTACGAGGTGCTCGAGGCGTACTTGGCGGCGCTCGGTAGGCGCGATGCGCACGCGGTGCCGTGGGGCGATGGACCGCTCACCTCCGAGAACAACGTGATGCTCGCGGTCGGCGATGGCCTGTGGGGCACCATCGAGGGCATCGGCACCTACCGGCTCCGCTTCGCCGATAAGGCTACGGGTCAGGTCGGTTATTTCGGTACGGTGCTCGAGCCGTTCGAGGAATCCGCATATACCGTGCGCCTGAGGGTGAACGAGGCCGGCCGCATCCAGGAAGCCGAGACCATCGTGGTCCGCCAGTCCGATTCCGGCATAAAGTTCGAGAATCAGCGCTACTGGGACAAGCCCATCCTGAATGCCGATGCGCGCAGCCCCGTGCCGCGCGCCGAGATGGTCCGCCTCGCCAACGGCTATTTCGACACGCTGCAGTTGAACGACGGTACGATCCACACGCGCTTCCACGCCGATTGCAATCGCGTCGAGAATGGTGTGCAGACGACGCACAACCCGGCGTTTGCGAAGATCGTGCCGGTCGCGGCGCTCGGCTGCGAAGAGCAGTTCCGCACGGGCAACTACCGCTACGACGATCGCCTGCGCGCGCGCCGCTTCCCGCTGGTGGACGAGCAGCGTGGACTCGTGCTGGCGTTCGGGTTCATCGACCACAGCGGCCGGCTTGCGGAGTACCAGCTCACCGACGGGCGCACGGTGAAATCGCCGGTGCGACGGCCGCACAGCTTCTATCTTGCCGAGCTTTTCAAGATCGACAGCGGAATGATCTGCCAGATAGAAGCCAACTTCATCACCGTTCCCTACCACATGCCGAGCCCCTGGGACGGGCGATGAGGGTGGCGGTCGCCGCGCTTTCGCTCCTGCTAAGCAGCTGCGCACCGAACCCGTCCGGTTCGGCTTCGCGGGCGGGCACCGCTTCGCGCCCCATCGCCGATGACTGGCCGACGACGGGCGGCGATCCCGGTAAGTCGCACCACTCGCAGCTCGCCAGCATCACCGCCGCAAACGTCGATGCGCTGGGTTTGGCCTGGAGCGCGGACCTGGGCACAAACCGCGTGCTCGAAGCGACCCCTGTGGTCATCGGCGGCGTGATGTACACGAGCGGCGTCGCCGGTCGCGTGTACGCGTTCGACGCCGCCACGGGCAAGGAGCTGTGGCGCTTCGAGCCGCAGGTGGACATGCAGGTCAACCGCACGGTGTGCTGCGATATGGCCAATCGCGGCGTCGCGGTGGCCCGCGGCAAAGTGTATGTCTCGGCGCTCGACGGCTGGATGTACGCGCTCGATGCCCGGACCGGCCAGGTCGCCTGGAAAAGCGACGCTGTCGTTGACCGCAATCGCGGCTATTCCTCGACGGGCGCACCCGAAGTGGCCGGCGACGTCGTCGTGATCGGCAACGCCGGCGCGGAATATGACGTTCGCGGCTACGTGAGCGCCTTCGACCTCGAGACGGGCGAACTCAAGTGGCGCTTCTGGATCGTGCCGCGTGATCCCAGGCTGGGTCCGCAGGATCATCCCGATCTCGTGCGCGCCATCGAGACGTGGGACCCGGACAGCCGCTGGGACGTCGGCGGGGGCGGCGCAGCGTGGGACGCGATCAACTACGACGCGGAAACCGGCCTGGTGCTGGTCGGGACCGGCAACGGCGGGCCGTACCACACCATCAAGCGCTCACCGAAGGGCGGCGACCAGCTCTACCTCGCGAGCATCGTCGCGCTGGACGCGAAGAGCGGCCGTCTGAAATGGTTTTATCAGCAGACCCCCGGCGACAACTGGGACTTCACCTCCACCCAGCCCATGATCCTCACGCGGATGGTGATCGACGGCGAGCAGCGCCCGGTGATCATTCACGCACCCAAGAACGGTTTCCTTTACGTCCTCGATCGGCGCGACGGGAAGCTGCTGCGCGCCAATGCCATCGTGCGCACCAACTGGGCGACATCGGTGGATCTGAGAACCGGGCGCCCGGCGATGGACCCCGCGGCATCCGACTACGGCCAGAGCCCGAAGATCGTGTTCCCGGCCACACCGGGCGCCCGCAACTGGCACCCTGCCAGCTTCGACCCGGAGAGTGGCCTCTATTACGCATCCGTCCTCGACATGGGCAATCTCATCTTCAGCACGCCCGGGGCGAAGCCCTTCGTCCGCAGGATGCTGAACAACGATGCGGCGCTGATCTTCAGCACGGATCTCGCGGCCGCCCTGCCCACGCTGCCGCCGCCGCTTCAGGCGGCGGTAAAGGCCTTGCCCGCGTTCGAGGAAGTGAAGCGCAAGCCTTACGTGTCGGAACTGCGCGCCATCGATCCGCTGACCGGCCAGACCCGCTGGTCCGTGCCCACGCAGGGTTGGCAGGACCGCAGCGGGGTACTTACTACGGCCGGCGGACTCCTGTTCCAGGGCAGCATCGACGGGACGTTCCGCGTATTCGACAAGCGCGACGGCCGGCTGCTCAAGTCGATCGACACGGGCAGCTCCATACTCGCTGCGCCCATGACCTACCGGGTGAACGGCGTGCAGTACGTCGCGGTGATGGCGGCATGGGGCGGCGGCGGCTTTCCCTACGTGCCGGGTTACTCTGCCGCGTACAAGCGCGGCAACCGGGGGCAAATCCTCGCGTTCAACCTGGGCGGGGGCGCCGTGCCCATTCCGCCCGAGCTGCCGTCGCTGGAGCCTGCGCCACCGCCACCCGCGCAGAAGCCGGGAATCACAGCGGACACCCTCGAGCGCGGCAGGGGGCTCTTCTTCGGCAACTGCGTGCTGTGTCATTCGAATCAGCATCGCTCGATCACGCCGGACCTGCGCCGGATGCGGCCCGCGATACACGAAGCGTTTCGCAGCATCGTGCTCGAGGGCGCACTGCTCCCGAACGGCATGCCCCGCTGGGACGATCTCTTGAGCGCGGCCGACGTGGATGCGATCCACGCGTACCTGATCGACCTGCAGGCCAGGACCCGTGCGGAGGAGCTCGCGAAGCAGGAGGCCGGCGTGCCGCTGGATGCACCCAGCCTCGCGATTCTGTCGAACTACTAGGAAGCATCTGGGCGACGAACCCAGGCATAGTCCGAACCGACGATGAGGGACTGCGTCGGCGAGGATATGCTGCCCTCGCGTTCTCAAGGGGCATCACTCGAGAGTTTCAATGGCGACCATTTCGATCCGGCCGGCCGAGGACCCGATCACCGAGGACGACGCGTTCATCCGCCGCGCCGTCGCGTCGGCGAGCACGCCCGCGCTGATGATGTCGCTCATCCATGTGAGCGGCGATCGCAGTCTCCTGGACGGTGAGATCCGCCCGCGGACCGCGGTGCTGAACGAGATCCAGTCGGGCATGACGGATGCCGAGCGCGCGGCGATCGTCGACCTCGCGGTGAAGGTGCTCGGCGAGTATCGCGACCGCGGGTCGACGCTGCCCCCGCCCCCGTCTCATCAGACCGTGCTCGAGATGATGAGCTTCATGGTGGGTGAGCGCGTCTCCGACGAATACGTGCCGATGATGCTCGAGGAGCTCGCGCTGGACGGGACCGACCGGCGGTCGATTCACTGGGAAGCGCGCGACGCGATGCGCGGCCGCGCCGCGAAGCGGCGCGTGGTCGTCGTCGGCGCCGGGATGTCAGGCATCCTGGCTGCAATCCGGCTCCAGGAAGCCGGCATCCCCTATACCGTGATCGAGAAGAACGATGCGGTCGGCGGCACCTGGTTCGAGAACCGCTACCCGGGCTGCCGGGTCGACGTCGCGAGCCAGTTCTACTCGTATTCCTTCGACATGCGTCCCGACTGGAGCGAGTACTTTCCCCGACGCGAGGAGATCCACGACTATTTCGAGAGCTGCGTGGATCGTTTTGACATCCGCCCCCATATCCGCTTCCGGACCGAAGTCACACGCGCGGTCTGGGACGAGTCCGCGTCCAACTGGGTGCTCACGCTGCGCGACGCCGACGGCAGGACCTCGACGCTGCTTGCCGATGCGATCATCTCGGCGGTCGGACAGCTCAACCGTCCACGGCACCCGGACATCCCTGGACTCGACCGGTTCAAGGGGACGGTCGCGCACACCGGTGCGTGGCCACAGGACCTCGCCTGGCAGGGCAAGTGCATCGCCGTGATCGGCACCGGGGCGAGCGCCTTCCAGCTCGTGCCCGCAATTGCGCCGGAGGCGTCGCACGTGACGGTGTTCCAGCGCTCACCGGTATGGATGTTTCCGAACACGCACTACCACGAGGGGGTGAGCGCCGCGCACCAGTGGGTGCTCCGTCACGTACCGTATTACGCGCGCTGGCTGCGCTTCCTGCTGTTTTACCCCGGCTCTGACGCGATGCTGCCGGTCTGGACGGCGGACCCGACCTGGCCACACCCCGAGCGCGCGGTAAACGAGCGGAACGACCTGCAACGCGAGCACCTCACCGCTTGGATTGCGTCGCAGGTGGGCGACGACGCAGACCTCCTCGCGAAGGTCGTTCCCGACTACCCGGTCGGCGGCAAGCGAATCCTGCAGGACAACGGCAGCTGGCTCGCGGCGCTCAAGCGCCCCGACGTCGAGCTCGTCACGGAGAAGATCGCATCGATCGACGAGAAGGCGGTGATCGACGTATCCGGACGCCGTCACGAAGTCGACGTGATCGCGCTCGCGACCGGCTTTTACGCCGACCGCTTTCTCGCGCCGATGCAGATCATCGGGCGCGGCGGCGCTGACCTGCGCGAGCAGTGGGGCGATGAGCCTTCCGCGTATCTCGGCATCACGATACCGGGATTCCCGAACCTCTACTGCCTGTACGGGCCCGGGACAAACCTGGCACATGCGGGCAGCATCATCTTTCATTCCGAGTGCCAGGTCCGGTACGTACTGGGTTGCCTGCGCCAGAGTATCGAGCGCGGCGCACCACTCGCGTGCCGCACCGAGGCATATGAAACCTACACTACCCGACTGCGCGCGGCCCTCGCGCGGATGGTCTGGTCGCACCGAGGGGTGCACAACTGGTACCAGAACGCGCGCGGGGTGGTCGTGACGACCTCACCCTGGCGGCTGGTCGATTACTGGCGGTGGACGCGCGAGCCGGATCTTGCCGACTACGAGTCCCCGCCGACGCGACCTGCCAGCGCAGTGACCGTGCACGGCGCCCCGCCTCAGGTCTCGTAGGCCTCGGATACGTTGGGCGCGAACGGCTGCCAGCCTGCAGGTATCGACACGCTGGTTTCGTCCCAGAAGGCGCGCGCCGTCAGGATCCGGCCCGCGTCGTCGATCGAGAAATGATCGATGATCGACAGGTCGAGCGCCTGTCGCTTCGCCGGGATGCGCACCTGCATGGTGAACCGCAGGATGCCCTCGCTGCCACAGGCGCGGATCTCTTCGATTCGCGGCTCGAGCGTGCGACCGGCGTCCTGGTGCGCGAAGTCCCAGAACCGCTCGACGCCTTCGAGACCCTTGAATGGCGGCGTGCCAACCGGATCCCACCACTGCGCGTCGGGCGCAAACAGGCTCAGAAAGAGCTTCTTGTCGTTGGTGGCCCAGGCCCTGACGTAGTTTTCGATCGCTCGGCGGACCTGGTCTGGCGTGGCGGGCATGGCTGCTCCTGGAGGGTCGCGACAGGGTAGCATCCACGCCCATCGTGCATCCCTCCACACGGAGCAAACGCCCGGCGCGCCGCGCCGCCGCGAAATCCGGCGCGAATCGACGCGCTGGGAACGGCACCGCGCTCGATGCGCTGCTGCTCGCGCTGTATCGAGGCGTGCGCGAGCCCGACGGCTGGCTGGACTTCCAGCGGCACCTGTCCCTGCAGCTGGCGACGATCAACTCGGTCCTGAGTCTGCGCTGGCCCGAGGGAACGCGGCCGGGGCTGCTGTACACCTTCAATGGCGACACGGCCCGGCTGCCGCCTGAGCTCCGCGCCTACGCCGCGATCGACCCGTTCGTGAACATCGCCGACGGTCGCGCCGTGCGGCTGCTCGATCTCGTCGACCCGGCGGAGTTCCGCGCCAGCACCTACTACCGGGAATGGCTGGTTCCGATCGACGTGGAATATGCGCTCGGGCTCGATGTGCGGGAGGCGGAGCGGTTCCACGCACGGCTGCGGCTGTGCCGCTCGAAATCCGCCGGGGAATTCACCGATGCCGATTGCCGGCTGGTGGAGTCACTCGCTCCGCATCTGCGCCTGGCCGTAGGTCTGTATTCCGATCTCGACGAGGCCCGGTCCGGGCGCGAGCTCTACGCCGATGCAATGGACAGC
>DATJKD010000006.1:0-23421 GCA_035491795.1 Steroidobacteraceae bacterium
GTGCACGAACGGCGACTGCTCGTAACTCTCCGCGAGTGCCTGGAGAAGCTTCGCTGTCGTGATCGTTTCCCTGGCGACGGCCTGCACCGTGACGTGGATGCCGCGCGCGAAGGGCCCGGAGTGCGGCACAAACGCGAATCGCGCCTCGACCCCGGAGGCGGCTGTGGCGAGCGCGGCGATTTCGGGCGCGTGGCGATGCGCGAGCGCGCCGTACGCGTACAGGTCTCCATGGCGATGCGGGTGATGCGTGCCCGGCGTCGGCTGGCGGCCGGATCCCGTGCTGCCAGTGATCCCCGTGACGAAGAGTTGCGGCTCGACGAGCCCGAGCGAGAGCAGGGGTACGCTTGCCAGAAGCACCGCGGTTGCGAAGCAGCCGGGATGCGCAACGTGCGGCGTGGCGAGCTCCGGGGCGTGCTCGGGAACCGCGCAGCTGAACTCCGGGATGCGCGCGGGCGCAGCGTGCCCGTGCTTGTACACGCGCTCGTAGGCGGCGGCCGTCGTGTAGCGGAAGTCTGCGGAGATGTCGACGACGCGCGGCCGCGTGCCGGCCGCCTCAGCGGCGCGAAGCAGCCGGTCGATCAGGCCGGCTGAGACACCGTGCGGGGCAGCGGACAGAACCGCCGTCACCGGGTTTGCGGCGACGTACTCGACGATCTCGTCGTGCCCAGCGAAGCGCAGATGCGGCAACACGGGCTGCAGGTGCGGGAAGAACTGCGCGACCGGCGCTTCGGGCTGGCTATCGGACGCAACGGCGGCCAGGTCGAGTCGCGGATGCGCGGCGAGCAGACGCAGCAACTCGCCCGCCACATAGCCGGTCCCGCCGAGAACGATCGCCGGCGTCCGTTCTCTCATTCGCTCACCGCCTGCGCGAGGCCGCCGCCCAACCCCAGGCTCTCGAGGATGTGATCGCCGAGCTGCGCGCCTGACGTCAGGGCGTTGCAGGCGTGTACTCCCATCTGCTCCTCGATGATCCGCACCCCGACCGCGTTGTCGGTCGCGGGGCCGGTCACGGCGCAGGGCTCGATGTCGAAACGCTCGCGCAGCAGCTTGACGCCTCCCCACGCCGCGACCGGATCGTTCGCGGACAGGATGACCGCCGATAGCGCTCGGCGTATGTCCGGCGCCGAGAGGATCGCCTCGACACCATAGGCCCCCAGGATTCCGTCCCCCAGCTCAAACACGACCACGTCCGGCTTGTCCTGGGTCATCTCGCTAAGCATTGTGCGCGTGAGCGCGGGTCCGGTCGCCGCGGTGGTTGTGACCACGCCCAGGTCGGTGAAGATCATGCTTCGCCGCGCGCCCGCGTCCTCCATGGCGAGAATGTCACGCCGGAGCGAGACGCCCGTCGCCTTGAACGCGTTCACGGCGAGCCCACGGTGCCGCATGCGGCTCACGATCGCGCAGGCGGCGGCTGTCTTGCCCGCCTCCATGCACGTCCCGGCCAGCGCGACCACCGGCACGCCGCGCGCATCGAGACCCGCCGCCGGGTCGAGCTTGCGATGCCCGATCCGCGCCGGCACCCCGATCCGCTCGCCGAGAAACGGAAACTGCAGCACCGCGCCCAGCACACGGCAGTCGAAGGGCCTGCCCTTGTCGGGGTTTATCGAATCGCAGATGCCGAGCACACCACCGATGTTGAGCACCTGCAGCACATCGCCCGCTTCCACCTTGTCGGGAACGTGCCCCGAGTAACCGAAGAGCGCCTGCCGGTGGCCAAGCGCGCCGACGATCACGTCGCCGCGTGCGAGCTTCGCCATGCGGCCGCTCGTGAGCTCAAGGGTGTTGTAGGTCGACTTGTTCGTCAGGATCTCGACGACCAGCAGCACTCCTTCCTCGCAGGGGATGTCGCTGGTCGCGACGCGCAGCTCGTGGCCGAGGCCCGCGGCCTGCGCGATCGAGGCGATCTTGTCTACGACGACGCTCTTCATCGCTCGGCTCCCGAAGTTCTTACCGCTTGCCCGCGCGCGTGTAGAAGATGCCCGGCAGCGCCAGCATCTTCGAATAGCCATGTGCCTCGGCCGCTGTCCATTCGCCGGCTGATTCGCCATAGGCGCCTTTCGAGGCCTTCATCAGCGAGAACGGCGACTCGACGCCTTCGACAAAGGCGGCGCCACTGCGCAGCAGGACGTTCACCTCGCCCGTGACCCGACGCTGCGAGGCCAGGAATGCCGCCTCGATGTCGCGGCACACCGGGTCGAGGTGCTGGCCCTCGTGGACGAGATCGCCATAGGTCGCCGCGAGCTGGTCCTTGATGCGGGCCTGACGCGCGGACAGCACCAGCTTCTCGAGCTCGCGATGCGCGGCGAGCAGCACCTCGGCGGCCGGCGCCTCGAACGCGACGCGACCCTTGAAGCCGATGATCGTGTCGCCGAGGTGGATGCCGCGACCGATGCCAAACGGCGCCGCCATCGATTCGAGGCGCTCGATCAACGCGACCGGCGACATCGGTTCACGGTCGAGCGAGCAGGGCACCCCCGACTCGAAGCCGACCGTGTGACGCTCGGGCTCGCGCGACTGGTCGAATGCGCCGAGGGTCAGCACCCACGCGGACTCGGGGATGCTGCCCTGCGAGCTCAAGGTCTCCTTGCCGCCGATCGTCACGCCCCAGAGCCCGCGGTTGACGGAGTAGGCCGCCCCGAACGCCGGTACCGGCAGCCCGCGCGATTCGAGATAGGCGACCTGCTCGGGACGCTTGAACGCCCGGTCGCGGACCGGCGCCAGGATCTCGAGGCCGGGTGCAAGCGTCCGGAGCGCAACCTCGAAGCGCACCTGGTCGTTGCCGGCGGCGGTCGAGCCGTGCGCCACCGTGTCCGACCCGAGTCGCGTCGCCCACTGCGCGACGGTCTGCGCCTGGAGCACGCGCTCGGCGCCCACGCACAGCGGATAGAGATTCCCGCGACGCACGTTGCCGATCACGAGAAAGCGCAGCACCTGGTCGAAGTAGCCCGCCCGGGCGTCGACGAGATGGTGCGCGACGGCGCCAAGCGCGCGCGAGCGCTCCTCGAGCTGGAGCGCCGCCTCGGAATCGATGCCGCCGGTATCGACCGTGAGCGTGATGATCGGCCGCCCATAGGTATCGGCGAGCCACGGGACGCAGAAGGAGGTGTCGAGGCCCCCGGAGAATGCAAGCAGGATGGGCCTGGTGCCCGTCGATGAGCTCGTCATGCTCTGGGCCTTCAGCGCGAGAAACTGGCGCGCAACCGCTCGGCGAGCTTGCGCTGCAGGCGCACGTTACCGGTGGCGATGAAGATCGTGTCATCGCCGGCGATGGTGCCGACCACCTCGGGCCAGCGCGCCTTGTCGATGGCGATCGCAACGCTCTGCGCGCTGCCAACCATCGTGCGAAGCACAGTCAGGCAGGGGCCCGCGTGATGGACGTCCTTAAGAAACCCGCTCACGGCCTCGAAGTGGCTGGGCGTGAGCGCGTCCTCGACCGCCGGCAGCAGGTACCGGTCGCCGGCCTTGGCGACCCCCAGCTCGCGCAGGTCACGGCTGACGCTCGACTGCGTGGCATCGAAGCCCTCGCGGCGCAGCAGTGTCACGAGTTCGGACTGCCGGCCCACGGCGGACTGGCGCAGGATCCGCGCTATCGCAGCCCGGCGCAGCAATGGACTGGGTTCGGTCGCCATCGTCGAGCAGGATCCCTGTGAATAAAAACGCAGGCACTTTGCATAAATATGCAGGTAGTGTCAAGCACCAGGGATGAGGGCCGCGGCGCAGCGTGCGTCGTCGCGCACACCGAGCGACAATGCACGCATGGGTGATCGACGGCTCGACGCCGCACGACGGCTGCACGCGCTCGCACGCACCGGTCTCCATTTCTGCGCCGGTGAATACGACCGCGAGCGCTACGAGCAGATCGAGCGGATCGCGGCCGAGCTGCTCGCCGACGGTGAGCCGGCTTCCTGCGCGCGGCTGCTCGAGCTCTGGTCACGCGAGGAGGGATACGTCACGCCCAAGATCGAGGTGCGCGGCGCGGTGTTCCGCGGCGGCGCGGTGCTCCTGGTTCGCGAGCGCGCCGACGGTCTCTGGACGCTTCCCGGCGGCTGGGCCGACGTGGGCGAAACGCCTTCGCAGGCCGTGACGCGCGAGATCGAGCAGGAATCGGGCATCCGGAGCCGGGTGATCTCGCTCGCGGCGCTCCTCGACCGACCTCTGCACGGGCCGTCGCCGGGCCTCTTCCACAGCTGGAAGGCCTTCTTTCTCTGCGAGATGCTGGGCGGGGAGCCGCGCGGCAGCTACGAGACCGATGCAGCGGAGTTCTTCGACGTCGATGGTCTTCCACCGATGTCGCTCGGGCGCAGCAGCCCCGCCCAGGTCGTCCGGCTGTACGAGCACTGGCGGAAGCAGCCGTTGCCGGCGGACTTCGACTGACCGCCGCGCTCGCGGACGACCCTCAGCGCTCGATGCGGTACTCGACGTCGGCGCTCTGGTCCAGCCCGGCCTCGGCCTTCAGCGACCATTTTTCGGTCAGCGTGTAGCGGAGCTTAATGGTGTTGATTGCTTCCGCGATCGAGATACCGTAACTCACGAACAGCCTGGGATTGAGGTACTTTCCGAGCACCACAGCTGTGTCGTCGGTGCCCGAGCTTTCGACCGCTACCTCGTCGAGCCCGAGGCGGCTGCCGATGCCGCCGAGCAGCAGGCCGCCGCCGCTTATGGCCAGGCTCTGGGTCGCGCTGTCGAGCGTCTGCACATCGCTCGACTGCAGCCTGTCGACCGAGCGGCCGGTCAGCAGAAAGGAGAGGGCCTCGTTGGAAGACATCGCCGGCGTAGAGGTGATCGTGATGAAGGGCTGGTCGAGCTGGCCGCGGACGTTGACAGCCACCGTCACGTCCTCGTCCTCGATTCGCCGTTCGGCGACGAGATCGAGTGTCGGCTGCGACAGCGGCGTGTTGTCGTACGAGAGACGCCCACGCGTGATGCGGATGTCCTGGCCAAAAGCCTTGTACTCGCCCGAGATGACGTTGATCGCACCCCGGCCGCGCACGACGTCCGCCGGTCGCGTGAGCACCGTGACCGCGCCGCCGAGCTTTGCCTTGAGACCGTAGCTGTCGACGCGCACGTCGTCGCCCAGCACGACGTCGATCTGGCTACGCAGGCGTTCCAGCGTCGAAGGCGAGTCATCCTCAGTGTCGATGCCGACGATGCGCTCGTCGGGAGAAGTGCTGACCGACGTGGTCAGGTCCTTTGGCGCGATCAGCGCCGACGGGATGTGCACCTGGCCGGTGACGTGGTAGCCGCTGGAGCTCGCGGCAACCTTGAGATCGGGCGAGGCTACGATGCGGTACTCGGGCGTGTCGGCGACGAGCAGTCGATCACCCCTGAGCTGCATCGAGCCGTTCATCACACCCTCGGGCCAGCGGAAGCGCCCGTCGAGCGTCACCGATCCACCCGAGGTCGTGCCTCGTCCATCGAAGGTGAACTCGTCGCCTTCGAAGCGACCGGCGAGCCGCGCATCCGCCAGGATGAAGTTTGTGCGGTAGAACTCGAACCGCCCGTCGGCTACCGCAAACTCGCCGTTGAAAAGCGGCTCGCCAAGCGTCCCGCCCATCGTGAGCTCGGCATCGAGCCGACCGGCGGCGCGATCGATCTCCGGCACAAAAAGGGGCAACGCCGTGAGCGCCTCGGACGCGCTGTGCAGCCGTCCGGCGACGGGGTATTGCCCCATCGCAACATCCGGAATGCGTTCGGCCCGCGCCTCGCCCCGGATGTGCGTGTTCTCGCCCACCGAAAGCTCCAGGTTGGCGCGGATGTCCTCCTGCTGCGCGAACAGGTCCAGCCGGCCGCCGCCGAGATGCACACGTTCGGTGCGGAACTTGTTGCGCGGTATGTCGAGACTCGCCTGGTCGAGCAGCACGGTGGTTGCGCCGAGCCAGTCCTGGCCCGGTTCCTTGCCGATCCAGCCGCTCGCCTGGACCATTCCATCGAATTCGCGCCACCCGAGAAGCGAGTTCAGCAGGCGCCGCAACGGCCAGTCCTGCGCGCTGTAGATCAGCCGCCAGCTCTCCGGGCGCGCGCTCCACTGACCCTCCACGCAGAACCGTGCCTCGCCGGTCTCGAGACACACTGGCGCGGCGCTCGCTGTCTCGGGCGAAAGATCGACGGCCGCCGGCTGCAGCAGGTTTGCGCTGCCATCCGGGAAGCTGAACTGCGTCGACGCGAGCTCGCCGTGCCAGCGACGCCGGTCGATCTCCAAAGCACCGCGCGCCGCGATCCGGGCCTCGAACCCCGCGAGACGGTACTGCTCGTCGCCGGACGATGCAGCCTCGAGCGACAGCTCGTGCTCCGTGGTGCGCCCGCTGGCCCGGAACTCGACGCGGTCGAACCGCAGCGCCCCACTGTCGACCCCGTCAGCGCGTACCACTACTCGGGAACTCCGCGTGTCGCCGAGATCGAGATCGATTTGTGCCTGTGCGCCGCCAACGAAGACATCCTGGTACCTGAGCGTCGCGAGCGTAGCCTCGCCGATGATCGATGGTCGCGAAAGCGTCCCCTGTACGCGGCCGTGCGCCGTCACCCGTCCCGAGAGCTGCGGATCGACGATCGCGAGCGAGCGCAGATCGGCATCGAGGACCAGATCGAGGGTCGGTCCGTAGCGACCGTCGACCCGCGCATAGGAATCACCGTTTGCCACGCGCACCGCCCGCAGCTCGTAGTTGCCGTCGCGGCGCTCGATCTCGCCGCTGCCCGTAAGCGAGCGGCCCCAAAGCACGCCGTGCAGCGATGCGACCCGCGCGGTCAGCGGTGCGTTCGTGGCAAAACCGCGTCCCTCGATCGACCCTTCGAAAGCGATGCGTCCGTCGAGATCCGTGCGGAGCCGGCGAAGATCGAGCGAGCGGGCTTGCACGGTGAATCGCCAGGGCTGGTCGCCGGTCCACCCCAGGCGGCCTGCGCCGCGGATGCGCCCGTCCAGCGTGTACGCGTCGACGGCATCTATCGTGAGGGCATCTCGGCCGACCAGTCCTGTCGCATGCCAGGCGGCCGCTGGTATCTGCGCACCCGCGGTCTCGGCCTTCACCTCGTAGGCGTACGGGAGACTCCCGCCGATGCGGTAGTTGCCGGCGGCGCTTGTGACGACCGGCTCGCCCACGAGCGGCCAGCGCAGTGTCGCCCACTCGCCGCGGAGCGCGAGCACCGGTGATTCGGGAGCGAGATCGATCGTCCCGCTCGTGGTGAAGGACGCCGCGCTGCGCGGCAACCATGCGCGAAGCGTGGTGATCTCGATGACACGGCCCTGCCATGTTCCGCCGCCCTGCAGACGCAGCGGCTCGTCGACGAACCCGGTCGAGGTGAGCGTCCCGTCGACTCCGATCGAGTTGCGCCCCGCGTTGATCGCAATCGAGCCGCTCACGCGCGGGAAGCGCCCCGCGGGAACCCAAGGTGAGCCGTCGAATTCGATGGCACGGAGCGTCCCGACCAACCGCGGCGCGGCGGTCAGGGCGAGCGCGTTCCCCGAGAAGCTGAGACGAGCGGGTTGCACCAGTCGTATGTCGGTCCCCAGCCGATCGAGATTGCCGCGCACCGCACTCGAGAACCGATAATCGTGGCTGTCCGGCAAGCGCCAGCGCCCGGAAAGCGTACCGCTCACGCCCATCGGCCGGCCCGCGCGCAGCCGCACCTCACCCGCCAGCTCGCCCGCAGCGTCCTTGATCGTGACGATAGGGGCGTGCAGCACCCAGTGGTCCATCGTGAGCGCCCCGTTGATCGAGGCGACGGAGTACTTCTGACCATTGGTGAGGACGAGCGCGACCCGCCTAAGGTCGAACCTCCCGACCAGGAGTCGCAGCGGGTGCGGCATGAAGTGCGGCTCGGACGGCGGCTGCGGTCCGCGACGACGGAGCGTTACCTCGAAGGTGCCCGCCTCGGCGCTCACGATCGAGATCGTCCGCGACAGCAGGTTGCTTAGCTCAGGCTGGAGACGCAGCTCGCGCGCGTCGATCCGCACCGCCTCGTGATCGATGACCAGGGTGTCGAACTCCAGCCGTCCGCTGAGGGTGCCGCGTGCTCCGCTGGCCGTGATCGACACCGCTGAGAGCGTCTCGAGCCGCCGCAGCACGAAATGGAGCCCGGCCTCGGTGTTGACGAGCCACGTGGCCCACACGGTCAGCCCTGCCAGCACGAAGAGCAGCAGGATGCCGCCGATTGCGAGTACCCGCCGGGTCACAGCAGCACCTGCGTCATGTTGAGGTGAAGCCGCGGTTTCATGTCAGGCTCGGAAAGCGCCTGAGCGATGTCGAGCCCGATCATCAGCATCGGCAGCTTCCAGCGTATGCCGAGGCCGACCGAGTACTCGAGCGGGTCGCCCCATTCGTTGAAGGCGTTGCCCGTGTCGTAGAACGCGGCAATGCGGAAGTCGCGCGGCAGGTCGCGCTCGATCTCGATGGTGGCGACCAGCTTGTTCTCGCCGCCCTCCTCGGTCGGGTTACCGTTCTCGTCGGGCGGCCCGGGCGGTGACAGCTCGTTCAGACCGAAACCGCGCACGCTTCGGTCACCGCCGGCGAAGAAGCGCTGCGAAGCGGGAAGCTCGGAGAATTCATTGATCCAGCTCGCACCGATCTCGCCACGCAGACGCAGGTACCACGGACCGGAGATGCGCCAGACCTTTTCCGCGCGGCCGACGAAACGCAGGTAGGAGGCGTCCGAGCCAAGCGTCTGGGGGCTGCCTGTCAGCTCGAAGTAATAGGCCGCATCGCGGACCCAGCCCGTGAGGAAGTTCGGCGGCAGGCTGGAATAGCTCGCACCAGGTATGAAGAACAGATCCGTCTGGTCGGTCCCGTCGGCGAAGATCGACCGCTCCTCGTTGACCTTCAGAAACAGCACACGCTGCCAGCTCCCCATCGCCTCGGTGACGCTGCCGATGACCTCGACACGCTCGCTCTCCAGGTCACCGATCTCCTCGTTGATGTAACCGGTCGAGAACTCCAGCTTCTCGAGCGAAGGGTCACCAACCGGAATGATGTAGCGCGCTATCGCTTCGGTCAGGACGGACGAGGCCGTCAGCTGAACCTGCCAGCGGTGGCCGCGTTTGTTTACCCGCCGGTTGTCCCAGGTGAATTTGCCGCGCACGCCGGTGTCGGTGCCGTAGCCGGCGCTGACGCTATAGCGGTCGCGTTTGATGGGTTCCCCGCGCACCGTGACGGGCACCGTCAGCGTCTTGGGGTCCCTGTCCCCCGGAATCACCGAGACGGTCGAGAAGTAGTTGCTGTCCTCGAGCGCGAACTGGGTGCTGCGCACGCGCTCCGGCGAATAGGGCTGCCCCTCCGCGAAGCGCAGGTAGCCTGCGAACAGCCGGTCGCTGATCGCGCTCTGCTCGATCTGGATCTCACCGAACTGGTAGCGGCCGCCGGTGGTGAGCGCGACGTGGACGTCGGCGGTCTGCGCCTCGGGGTCGACGATGAGCTCGTGCCGCTCGAGCTTCGCGTCGACGTAGCCACGCTCCTGTGCGCCGCGCAGCAGCTCGAGCTTGAGGCGCTCATAGGCGGTGTGCTCGAGCCGGGCACCGGGCTTGACCGTGCTGTTGTGGATGACCGAGCGCAGTGTCGTGTCGTCCTCACCCTGCCCGCTGATCGCGATGTCGACGACCTGGAGCCGCACCGGTTCGCCAGGCACGATGAACAGGCGGACGATCCAGTCCCCGTCGTCACGCGTGGTGCGGCTGCGGACGGAGGGCGCGTAGTAGCCGTACGGCCGCAGCGCGTCGGTCGCCTCGTCGACGGCGCGATCCGCGAGCCGGCGCACCTGCGGATCGGTGAGATCGTCGCGCTGCACGTACCTGCCCAGCGTGAGATACGTCCGGACGTTGGCAGCGATGGCCCGGTCGACCCCCTCGATCTCGATACGGATCCGGTCCGCCGCGAGCGTCGCTCCGCACCAGGCCAGGCCGAGCAGCGCGACGAGGGCTCCGCGCATACGGCCCACGCGGTTACGGGCGCGCATGCCGGGCGTCATTCGGGCGACGCTTCGCGGGCCGCACCAGGGGCCGTTACGCCGGTCGGCACCCGAACGGCGGCCGTGACGCCGCTCGCGGCCGAGCCGATCGTGAATGCGAAGCGCGAGGCGCCGCTCTGGACGCCGGCGGGATCGAACCGCCGTTCGTGGACGACCGCTCGCCCGATGCGGTCCACGAGCACCACGGTCGAGCAACGGGTTCCGTATCGTTCATGTACGACGAACGGTGCCGACACCGCGCGCTCCCAGCCCTCGGGCAGGTCGGTGTGCGGCATAGCCGCATCTCCGGTCGTCGTTCGATCCGCGAGCAGGGCGAAGAGCTCCTCGGCGGTGATTGCGCCGCCGCGGAGCAGCGCAGTGAAGCGCTCCCGTGTGCGCGTGAGCTTGGGCCAGGGCGTATCGAGCCACTGGTTCGAAAGCCCGTAGATCCCGTCGGCCAGGGACCGCGGAGGATCGTTGCCGCGGTTCGAGTAGTAATGCAGCGAGTCGCTATCGCCAAGCAGCAGATTGAAACCGCCGTAGTCGCGCGCCCTGCGCTCGAGTCCCGCCAGGTACTGACCGGCGCTCACCTCGCCGCGGAGATAGGCGGGCACCAGTTCGCCGCGCGTCGGCGCGCCAGCCGGTGGCGGGTCGAAGTCGCGGAAATTGGTGACGATCCCGAAGCGCCCGTCGCGGACCAGACCGAGCCAGGTGCCCGAGCCCTTCAGGTCGCGGCCCGCGAGCAGCGGCGGTCCGTCGTTCCACCAGGCGAGCGCCGCGGCTGGCCGCTCGTGGAATTCGTCGCGGTTGCCGGCGATGACAAGCCGGAAGTCCGGGTGCGCATTCCAGGCGACGACGAGCAGGCACATGAAGTCAATTGTACGGGGTGGCCGCCGCCCCGCTCGCTGCCCGCCGCGGCGCTACTGGGAGCGATTGGCCTCGCCCGGTGCACGCCGCCGGCCGAACATCAGTCGGCCGGCCTTGCGTGTCGCCCACACGAGCAATGCGACGACCGCGACCAGGCACACGAGTGGCAACGCGATCGCGAGTAACGACAGCCCCGTGGCGCTGACGGTCTCTACGGTGCTCACCACTGGATTGCCGAGCCCGCCAGTTGCGAGACCGGTCTTCGCGCGAACGACCGCTGCGCTGCCCTTCGTCAGCCCAGCGATGCCGCCCCCGGCGATGATCGCAACCGGCCACATCACCGCCGGCGGCACGTCGGCCATCACCGCGGCGCTTGCGAGCACGCCGGCCGCGAGCGCCGCGGGGCTTGCAAGCACGTCCAGCGCGTGGTCGACGCCGGGCACGTAGTAGGCCAGCGTCTCGAGCACGGCCGCCGTGCCGAGGGTGACCAGCGCAGGCGTGCTCGCGAGCCATGCAAAGCCGTCGGTGAGCGGCAGCACGCCCGAGCGGGCCGCGATCGCGGCGATCAGCAGCGGCAGGAATACCCGAAAGCCGGTCGCCGCGGCGAGGCCTACACCGAGCGCGATGCTGAGCAGCGCACCGAAACCGAGTTCCATCGTTGCTCCTTCTCCGACCGGCGGGATGCTGCCGGATCGATTAAAAGACCGGGTTCTCGGGACTCACGATCGCGGATTGGTCTGGCGATCATCGGCCCGGGCCCCATTGCTTGACGCCGGGCGTGGCGGCGAGCGGGCCAGCGGCACCCGCGTCGTACCATTCCTCGATCAACCGGTACGACACCGATTGCGGCGGCGGTAGTCCCGGCACGCCTGCCGCAACTTCCTCGCGCGTAAACCAGCGCGCGTCCTCCAGCTCATCGTCGGTGCGGATCGCCGCGTCCGCGGAGGCGAGCGCCATGAAGCCGATCATGAGCGACGAGGGGAAGGGCCAGGGCTGCGAGGAGTGATAGCTGACCTCGTGCACGGACACGCCGGTTTCCTCGAGGACTTCGCGTGCAACCGCGTCCTCGAGGCTCTCGCCCGGTTCCACGAACCCGGCGATCGTCGAATAGCGGCCGGCGGGCCAGGACGCCTGTCGACCAAGCAGCGCGCGCTCCCCGTCAGACACCAGGACGATTACGGCCGGGTCGAGCCGCGGAAAATGCTCGGCGCCGCACGACGGGTTGCTGCACTTCATCACGTGCCCGGCGCTTTCGCTTGACGTAGCCGCGCCGCAGGTGCCGCAGTGACGGTGCCGGCCGCGCCACAGCACCATTGCACGCGCATAGGCGAGCAACCCCGCCTCGTCCTGCGGCAACGCGGCGCCCGTGAGCCGCAGGTCCTCGAAGCCGGTCTCTGGAGGCAGGGTCAGCGTGGATTCGTCGCTGAACTCCGCCGCGAAGACGGTGCGACCGTGAAAATGACCGAGCAGCACGTACTCGGCCGGTTGCACCATGCCGCCGAGCGCATCGCCGAACTCGAGCAGCGCGGCGCCGAAGCCCGCGGGAACCCTGCGCACCAGGCTCCTGGACTGCCAGACCGGAACCAGCAGCGTCGTCGGGTCCCGTAGCGCCGCGTCGAGAAAGGCTGAGTCCTTACGCAGGTGCGCAGCGCGGTCGAGGTAGGGGCCTGAAAATACGTTTGGGCGGCGCACGGTCGGTCCGGTTTGCACCCCGGATTCTAGCAACCGTGCGTGACCTCCATCGCGCGCGCCGGCGGCGGCAGCGACGCCTCCGGCCAGCGGCAGGCAGGACAGGTCGCGCGCTCGACGCCGAGCGTGTCGCGGACCCACAGGGCGTGGCAGTCGCGACAGTGCGCGAGCTCGTACTCGTCGTGCAGCGCGAGTGCGTGCCGCAAGTACCAGGCGTGCTCGAAGGTGATCGCCGTACCGGGGCAGACGCTGCGGAAGGCATCGTAGGCATCGCAGAACCGCGCCACTTCGTCCAGCGTCGGTCGCTGCAGCAGACGCGGGCGCGCAAGCAGCGCGCAGGCCTGCAACAGGCTCGCAACGGCTCCCGCCTCCATTTCCAGCGCGGCGGAGCGGCGGAAGAAATCCATCTGCCGGGGCGACTTGCCGCGCCGCCGGCGCACGGCCGTCTCCGGTTGCGTGCGGATGTAGTCGCGGAAGAGTTTTCTTATCCGGTCGGCCGACAGCCCCGTGCACTGACGGATGGTGTGCGTGCGCGCTTCGTGCCTGATCAGACGGTAGGCGACCGCAAGTCGAAGCCGGTCGCGATCGTAGCGGCTGTCCGTAATGCGCATGGCTGGAGGCCTCGGTCAATTGTGGCTTCTTTGGCGAGAATATGGTCTCACAGGACCACATATTGAAGTCTATAAGAAAATATGGTCGGATCAGACCAAATAAGGAGAGCCCAATGACCCGCCCGTTCGACGGCCACGATGGGCCTGCCGGCATCACCCCGCAGCACGGCTTCCTCACTCCCGCCATCCGCCGTGACGTTGCCGACCTCAACCACCAGTTTCTGACTCTTGCGCTCGAGCCGGCGCTCTCGAGGGATGACCGCTTCGCCGTGCCCGATGAGGTGCGCCGCACGCTGGAGGCTGGTGGAGAGAGCCTTCTGGTACGGGTCGCGGCCTGCCCGTTTACGCTGTTCCAGGTATCGCTGGCCCATGGCCGGCTGAGCGGCCCGGGACCGGGTGTCGAAGACACCAGGCGACCCCTCGTCGATGCCGCAACAGCGTCACGTGCCCAGTGGTTCGCCGACGTCGCCGTGTTTCTGGCATGGCGGCTTGCCGACGACGAGCCCTTGGCGTTTCGGGTCGTGCTCGGCCTGTCGGCAGGCGACGAGCTGCTGCTGAACCAGACCCGGCCCTCGGACCTGCTGCGGCTTGCCGGTGGGCCGCAGCTCATCCGTCCGCGCTGGATCCGTCACCCGCGCTACTGGCGGCTGCTCATTCGCGCCGCCGCGGCGGCTGGCGATGCGACGCTGCAGCGTGTGCACTGCGCCGGCATCTGCATGGTCGTTGCCGATCTCTGGGGTCAGGACGGGCAGCCAGTGGACAGGTCCGGACCGGGGAGACGCTGACCGCGGTTCTGTTGCTGCGCCCGGCGGGGCGCATTACGCTGCCGGACCCCCGTCCGCCCGCTCCTGTCATGCACGCCCTGTCCCTGCGTCAGCTTTCGAAGATTTACAAGAACGGCGTCCATGCATTGAAGGGCATCGACCTCGACGTCGAGTCCGGCGACTTCTTCGCGCTGCTCGGGCCGAACGGCGCCGGCAAGACCACGGCGATCGGTATCGTCTCCTCGCTCGTGACCAAGAGTGCCGGGAAGGCATTCGTCTTTGGCCATGACGTCGACAGCGACCTCGAGGCCGCCAAGGCCTGTCTCGGAATCGTGCCGCAGGAGATCAATTTCAACCAGTTCGAGAAGGTCTCGACCATCCTTCTGAACCAGGCGGGCTTCTATGGTATCCGCCGTGGAGTTGCGCGCGACCGGGTCGAGCGCTGGCTGCGCGCGCTCTCACTCTGGGACAAGCGCGATGCCGTGTCGCGCACGCTCTCGGGCGGCATGAAACGGCGGCTGATGATCGCGCGCGCTCTGATTCATGAGCCACGACTGCTGATCCTCGACGAGCCGACCGCGGGCGTCGACATCGAGATCCGCCGCTCGATGTGGGAGTTCCTGCGGCGCCTGAATGCCGAGGGCACGACGATCATCCTGACCACCCACTATCTCGAAGAGGCCGAGACGCTCTGCCGCAACATCGCAATCATCGACGAGGGGCGCATCATCGAGCACGGACGCATGTCGAGCGTGCTCCGGAAGCTGCAGACCGAGATCTTCGTGCTCAACACGCGCGAGGCGATTGACGAAACACTGCAACTTCCGGGTTATGCCATGCGGCTGACCGATGAGCACACGCTCGAGGTAGAGGTCAGTAAGGAGCAGAACCTGAACGACATCTTCGCCGCGCTCACCTACCGCGGCATCGAAGTGCTCTCGATGCGCAACAAGTCAAACCGGCTCGAGGAGCTGTTCATGCGACTGGTCGAAGGACGTGATGGAGCCGCAATGCCGTCACGCGCTGCGGCCGTCGAATGACGACGGGGGCAGGCACGGCAGTGACCGCCCCTCGCGAGGGCGAGCGCCGACATCGCCTGGTGGGGTTCAACACGATCGTTATCCGCGAGTTCAGCCGGATCATCCGTATCTGGGCCCAGACGCTGGTGCCGCCCGCAATTACGGCGACGCTGTACTTCCTCATCTTCGGCAGCCTGATCGGGGCGCGCATCGGAGACATGGGCGGGTACAGCTACATGCAGTACATCGCGCCCGGGCTCATCATGATGTCCGTGATCACCAACAGCTACGGCAACGTCGTTTCCTCGTTCTTCGGGGCGAAGTTCGGCCGTCACATCGAGGAGCTGCTCGTCTCGCCGTTGCCCAACTGGCTGATCGTGCTGGGTTACGTCGCGGGCGGTGTCATGCGCGGGATGCTCGTCGGCATCGTGGTGACCCTGGTCGCACTCCTGTTCACGCGCCTGCACGTCGAGCACTGGTTCGCCGTCATCGGCGCGGTGCTGCTGACCGCGTTCGTGTTCTCGCTGGGCGGGTTCGTCAACGCGGTCTTCGCGAAGAACTTTGACCAGGTGACCTTCATCCCGACCTTCATCCTGACCCCGCTAACCTATCTCGGCGGGGTGTTCTATTCGATCGCGATGCTCCCGGACTGGGCGCAGAAGCTCTCCCAGGCGAACCCGATCCTCTATATGGTCAACGCGTTCCGGTATGGCTTCCTGGGTCACTCGGACGTGAGCGTGGCTTTCGCCTTCGCGGTGATGCTGGGGGCGGTGATCGGGCTGTTCGCGCTGTGCGTCTGGTTGCTCGACCGGGGCACCGGGATCCGCGACTGACGACGCGCGGTCGTACCCCGGCGCGGACCGGCGGATCGTTCTCATCGTTCTCACCGGTTGGTCTGCTGATCTGATCACTCGCTGATCGGGCGGCGCAGTTCCGTAACTGCGAAGCCCAGGAGCACCAGGAGCAGCACGACCTGTACCGCGTGCACCTGTGGTCGCCGCGAGACGATCCCCGGCACGAGCACCGCAAGCGCCACGAGGCGCACGGTTAGCCATGGCTCCGGCGACCAGCGGTCGAGGATCAGGATTGCGGCCACCGTGGACAGCACCACCGCGAGCGCGAGCAGGCCCTGCAGCAGTCGATGGTGGTCGTAGTAGTAGGCGCGCATGTCGTGAACCGAGCCGTCCCCGAGCTCGGGCACGGCGAGATGGCTCACGAGGTAAAGCGCCACCGGCACCGAGAGCATCAAAAGCCCCTCGAGGAGGGTCCAGGACGCCACGTGGCGATAGCTCCACAGCTGAAACCAGACCATGACGTAGGACACCAGCATGATTGCGAGCCAGCAGGTGTGAACCCAGTAGAGGCGGGTCTTGCGTCGCGACTCGAGCATCTGCCCGAGGCTTCGCACCAGGAGCGTGAGCCCGAGACCGGTGACGATGGAATAAAGCGTCACCAGGAATTCGAACAGGCTCATGCGTCGGCCACTGGGCTCATGTCAGCTTTTGTCCCGGGTCCTGTCCCGTTCGGTCCGTGTGGCTCTGGTCGCGGCAGCTGCCGGTGTTCAGTCGGCTTCTTCGCGCGGCTTGAAGGCCGCGACGAGCTCCTGTTGCCGGCGGGCCGGCACGGGATCGTAGTGCGACAGGTCCATCGTGTAAGTACCCTCGCCGCCGGTGAGCGCCTTGAGCCGCGACAGATAGTCCTGCAGCTCCGAAAGCGGAACCAGCGCGCTGATTTCGGCGCGGCCGCCGGGCAGCGTGTCCTGTCCGTTGATCCGCGCGCGACGCGTGGCTAGATCGCTGGTCACGTCGCCGATTGCGTTCGCGGGCGAGCTGATCGCGACGCGCACGACTGGCTCGAGCACGATCGGCCCAGCCTCGCGGATCGCGGTGATGAACGCCTTGCGTCCCGCGGCGACGAAAGCGACTTCCTTCGAGTCGACCGCGTGATGCTTGCCGTCGTAGACGCTGACCCGCAGGTCCTGCAGCGCGAAGCCCGCGATCGCGCCCTCGTTCATCACCTGGCGCACGCCTTTCTCGACAGCCGGCAGAAACTGCCCCGGGATCGCTCCGCCCACAACATCGTCGACGAATTCGAATCCCGAGCCGCGCGGCAGCGGCTCGATGCGCAGGTAGACCTCGCCGAACTGTCCGGCGCCGCCGGTCTGCTTCTTGTGACGGTGATGACCCTCGGCGGGACGGCTGATGGTTTCGCGATAGGGCACGGCCGGCGGGCTGGTCTTCACAGCGACGCCATAGCGCTCGGTCATCCGCGCCAGCATCACGCGCAGATGCAGATCGCCGAGGCCGTAGAGGACTGTCTCGTTCTGCGCCGCGTGATGCTCCACCCGGACGCAGGGGTCCTCGGCCACCAGGCGGTGCAGCGCCTCGGAGAGTTTCTGCTCGTCGCCACGTTTCTCGCTGCGGATCGCGAGTCCGAGCATCGGCGGGGGGAACGTGACCGACTTCAGGTGATGGTGGTCCTCGTCGTGCGAGTCGTGCAGCACGGCGTCAAAATGCAGCTCGTCGATCTTCGGCACGGCGCAGATGTCGCCGGGGATCGCCTGCGCGACCTCGGAGTGATCCTTGCCCTGGAGCTGGAAGAGATGCGCCACCTTGATCGGCTTGCGCGCGTCGCCGACCAGCAGCTGCGCACCCGCGCGTAGCGTCCCCTGGTGGACCCGGAAGATGCCGAGTTTGCCGACGAAGGGGTCGATGGTCACCTTGAATACGTGGCCGATCACGTGTTTCGACGGATCCGGCGACACCGGGACACGCTCAGCGTCATCGCCTTCGCCCTTGAGAAAGGGCGGCGGGTTGCCCTCAGCCGGGTTCGGCAGCAGTCGCAGCAGCACGTCGGTCAATTCCGCGATCCCGGCGCCGGTCTCCGCGGAGCAGAAGCACACCGGCACGAGATGATCCTCGCGCAGTGCCTGTTCGAACGGATCGTGGAGCTGCTCGGGGGTGAGCTCCTCGCCCTGCTCGAGGTAAAGCGCCATCAGTTCTTCGTCGACCTCGACCACCTGGTCGATGATCTCGGTGTGAGCCGCCTCGACCGAGGCGATGTCCGTCGGCTGGCCGCGCGGCTGGAAGAAGCAGTCGACCACCGCCTTGCCGCTGTCGGCCGGAAGATTCAGTGGCAGACAGGTCTTACCGAAGGCTTCGCGGATCTCCGCGAGCGCCTCGCCCGTGCGCGCATCGCGGCTGTCGATCTTGTTGATCACGATCAGGCGGGGAAGGCCGCGTGCTTTCGCGAAATCCATCATCCGGTGCGTCATCGGCTCGACGCCATTGATTGCGCTCACGACGATCACCGCGGTCTCGACCGCTTCGAGCGCCGACAGCGTGCGGCCGAGGAAGTCCGGGTACCCCGGCGTATCGATGATGTTGACGCGGCGACCCTGCAGCTCGAACCCGCAGATCGCGGCATCGAGCGAATGCAGCAACGACTTTTCCTGTGGATCGTAGTCGCAGACCGTGGTCCCGCGAGCGAGCGACCCCTTCGACCGTATGGCACCCGAATGCGCGAGCAAGGCCTCGGCCAGCAGCGTCTTGCCCGCGCCTGCCTGGCCCACCAGCGCAAGGTTGCGGATGTCCGCGGTCGTGTAGGGCATGTCCATCTCCGGATTGGAACTGCGTCACGGAAAGCATACCCCCGCTGTGGCATTGAAGCGGAGTTGTCAAGCGGGATTGGCTTGGGTTCAGGTTCAAGGTAGAAAGCGCGTACCAAACGGTGGCGTACCGCCGATCCCGCAGAGGTAGAACGCATGGCGTTGGGCAAGCGTGCCCTGATCGTGGACGACTCGCGCTCGGCACGGGTGATTCTGAGCCGGATGCTCGAGCATCACGGGATGGCGGTTGACACGGCGGAATCCGCCGAGCAGGCGCTCGAGTTCCTCGCGCAGAGCCGTCCCGACGTGATCTTCATGGACCACCTGATGCCGGGCATGGACGGGTTCCAGGCCGTTCAGGCGATCAAGGGCGACCCGCAGACCGCGACGATTCCTCTCATGATGTACACCTCGCAGGAAGGCGAGCTGTACGTGAGCCAGGCGCGCGCGCTGGGCGCCATAGGCGTTCTGCCGAAAACGGTGCGGCCGGTTGACGTCTCGCGCGTGCTCTACCAGCTGCATCTCCTGCCGGATCGGCGTCAGCACCGGTCGGCGCTGTTCGACGGCGGAGCGGCGCGCTCGCTGCCGATCGACGACGCGGAGGTCGGGAACGGCGACGCGGGACGCGCCGAGGATCAGGACGAGCCAGACACCTCGGTTTCCCCACACCCATCCCGCTCGATCGCGCTCGCGGAGCTGCAGAGCAACCTCCGCCAGGCAATGCAGCAGCAGCTCCGCGACCAGCTCGCCGAGCAGCGCCGGTTCGTGGTGGCGACGGTCGAAGCGATTGGCCGCCGCATCAGCGCCGAGCTCAAGGACGGCTTGAGCAAGCTTCCGCCGCCGCCGACGTTGGAGATCCCTCCGGCACCGCCGCCCGTACGGTGGCCGGTCGCCGTCGCGGCGCTACTCGCCGCCGTACCGGCGCTGATTCTCGGCGCGCTCCTGTGGCGCGCGCTCGACGCAAACCGCGCCGCCACTCGCGAGATCGGCGAGCTCAAGGCACGCCCCGCCGCGACGGCGCCGGTCGCGAGTGCCTCCTCGACTGCTCCGACGGTCGTAGCCGCGGGGCCGGGACGCGAGGCCGCCACCGTCATCGAATTCCTGCCGTACGGCGAGCCGCCGTTCGACGGTGCGCGGCTCGAGCGGCTGCGCACGATCGCGTCCGCCCTCGAGACACAGGGGTTCCACGGCCGGATCCTGGCCGAGAGCTTCGTCGGCGATTTCTGCCTGACCGGGAATGCCTACGAGGGGTTCTCGGTCGCGGATCCGGACCTGCCGCTCGCCAAGTGCGCTCTGGTCGGCAATCCGCACGACGACGGGCTTTCACTCGCGCAACGCCAGTCCGTAGCCTTCGCCAATTTCACGGCCGGACTTCGCCAGCGCACCAACGGCGCAATCGTCGTCGAAGTGACGAACGGCGGGCGCACCGACCCCGTCCAGTATCCCGAGCAGCGCGAGGGCATGACGGCCGGTCAGTGGAACGGGGTCGCGACGCAGAACAATCGTGTCGAGTTCCGCGTGATCCCCGGCGCCTGACGCCGCCCTTGCGTCTGGATGTGACAACAGCAGCGGGCACGGCCGCGCAGGCCGCGGAGTTCTTGCCAAACCCGGATTTCGCCGCGCCGGGCTGGCTGGCAAACAGGCACGTTCAATCGGTGTGGCCCAGCCTGCCACTGCGCCGCCGGGGCGTACTGCGCCGCTCTGGAGCGTTGATCGCCGCTTCGCGTTCCTTGACCCTCGATTGTGGCGAGGGCGTACGGCTCTCGGCGCTGCACGCGACGCGGGAAGCGAGCGGGCGACCGCCCGCCACACGGCTCGTAGTGTTGCTCCATGGCTGGGAGGGCAGTGCGGACTCCCTCTACGTGCTGTCGCTCGGCCAGTACCTGTACGAGCGCGGGTATGACGTCCTGCGGCTCAACCTGCGCGACCACGGCGACAGCCATCACCTGAACGAGGGGATCTTTCACTCCTGCCGGATCGCCGAGGTCGTTGGCGCCGTCCGTTGCATCCAGCAACGGAGTCCCGCCCGCGCAGTGAGCCTGGTCGGATTCTCGCTCGGCGGCAATTTCTCGCTGCGTGTCGGTGCGCGGGCGGCGGAAGCCGGTCTCGATCTCGATCGTATCGTCGCGATCTGCCCGGTACTCGACCCGGCTCACACGCTTGCGCGACTCGAGGACGGCTGGGCGGTGTATCGCCGTTACTTCGTCTGGAAGTGGCAGCGATCGCTCGCGATGAAGCAGCTGGCATGGCCAGGCGTGTATGACCTCGGCGAAGTGCGGCGCATGGCGAGCCTGACTCGGATGACGGACCATCTCGCGCGCATGTACGGTGGTTTCCCCTCGCTCGACGACTATCTGCGGGGCTATGCCGTGGTCGGCAGAACCCTGGAGTCGCTCGCGGTTCCGACGCGCATCATCGCTGCGACCGACGATCCCATCATCCCGGTGGCCGATCTCGCACAGCTCGCCGCCTCGCCCGCGCTCGATATCCTGCGCACCGGGAAGGGCGGTCACTGTGGATTCTTCGACGGCGCCCGCGGCGGCGGTTGGCTTCCGCGCGAGGTGCTCGCGACGCTCGAGTCCCGACGCCGCTGAGCCGGGTTCAGGCGCCGCGGCGCGACATCTCCGCTCGCCAGTCACGGGATCGTGCGGCGAGCACCCCGCCTGCGGCGGGCGCAAAACGCCGCTCGAGCGCAGGTGCCTGCCAATGCGCCGGCCGGCCGGCGGCGAGGAACGCCGTGCCGCGCGCCGTCGCCTCGCGGAGCTCGGGCCGGTCGACCGGGACGGTCGTGAGATCGGCAACCGCCTGGCACAGGTAATCGCTGCGCGCAAGGCCACCGGTTATCACCAGCGCCGCGAGCGGTCCCGAGTCGCGCATGAGCTCGAGATTGAAGGAGATCATGAACGCCATGCTCTCGACGACGGCGATCACCCGTTCGAGCTCTTCCCCGTCGCCGCAGAACTCGATCGGGAAGTCAGGTTTCCACCAGGGCGACCCGAGTCCGCCCACCCCGTTGATAAAGAGCGGCGCATGCGCCGGAGCGGGTCCGCGCAGCGCCTGGACCGCGCGGCCGACGTCGAGCACGACGCGCGACTGGAGCCAGTCGAGCGCGCTCGCCGCGCCGTTGACGGTGCCCTCGAGGCTGCATACGACGCGCGATCCATCGGAGAAGAGGACGCTCTTGAGCAATCCGTCAACGGGGCGGGCGGCGGCGGTGATGGCCCGCTGCAGAAACGCACCGGTGCCGGCGTTGAGCCACGCCTGATCGGGGTCGAGCTCGCCATGAGCGAACACAGCGGCGGCCTGATCCCCGGTGCAGGCCCTGAACGGAATGTCCCGCGCGCCGATCCGCAAGGTGCCATAGGTGTGCAGCGTCGGGACCGGTTGCGGCAACGCGCTTGCCGGTACGCCGAAGATGTCGAGGAGCTCCGGCACCCAGTCCTGCGTCGCAGGGTCGAACAGCAGCGTGCGGGCCGCGTTCGATGGATCGACGCATACGGGCCGCTCCTCGAGCAGACGGCACAGAAGGAAGCTCGATAGCGGACCCGCAGCCAACCGGTTCGCAGTGGCCGCGGTGCGCACGGCGGGGAGCCTCTCCAGGCACCAGCGCAACTTGTTCGCGCCGTAGTGAGGCGAGAGGACGAGACCGGTGCGCTCGCGTACCCACTCGGCCCGGGGCCGCAGCCGCTCGAGGAAGCCGGCATCGCGCCGATCCTGCCAGGAGAGGGCGGCTGACAGCGCACGGCCATCGGACCGGTCCCAGCAGACCACGGTCGAGCGCTGGCAGGCGAGGCCGGCGGCGACGATCTCGCGGCCGCGCGCGGCGACGCTGTCGCAAACGTCCTGCGCCGCGATGCGCAGCGACGTCACCAGCTCATCGGCGTCGTGCTCGACGCGATCGTGGCCGATGCGACGCGTCGCGACGGGGACCTGCGCCTCCGCCACATCGCGCCCCGTCGTATCGAACAAGATGGCGCGGCTTGCGTGCCCGCCCTGGTCCAGGGCCAGTATCAGATCGCCCGCGTCGCCTGCGGGCCGCTGCTCACGACGCGGCCCCGCGAGCTCGCTCCCGACCCGGTTGAGTTCCGCTTCCAGGCTCATGCTGCCGGCTTGCTGGTCCCGGCCGCGATCATCCGCCGCTGCTCGCCGCGTACTGCATCTGAAGCGCTCGTACCGTCATGGTCTCGACGAAGCCCGCGCCCCGAGCGCAAACCGCTCGCGCCGTCGGCGCGTCGCGAATCTCGTAGATTGCCCACTCCCACGGACCCGGCCACAACCGGGCATCGCCCGGCGGCAACCGCTCTACATTGCAGAAAAGGAACTCGGGCGCGAGCGCGCCCGCCGCGGCACGCGCGGCTTCGTTGTAGCCGTCGAGCACCCAGCCGATACGCGGGCGTCCCCTGCGGCGCAGCTCCTCGAGACAGGGTCGATCAAATGACATGAGTACGCAGCGATCGAGTAACTCCGGCAGGCATGCCATGACTTGGTCCAGAACCACGGCCTGGCCGAACCGCCGCAGGCTCGCGCGCTTTATCTCGACGAACGCGATGACACCGGGCCAGCGTGCGAGCGCCGACGCAAACTGCTGCAGCGAGCAAGGTCGGATCTCCGCATGGGCGACCCCGAATCGCCCGGGCTCGCCCATCGGCAGGCTCGAGATCTCGGACCACGCGAGGTCGAACACCGAGTCCGAACGACCGTTCATGCGCCGGAAGTCTGCGTCGTGAAGAAGCAGGGGAACGCGGTCCGAGCTCAGCTGCACGTCGAGCTCGACGTGCCTCACGCCTAAGTCCACGGCGGACTGCAGCGCCTCGAGGGTGTTCTCCGGGAACTCGGCCGCGTTGCCGCGGTGCGCGATGATCGTCGGCAACGAAACATCCATGCTGCGGATATTACTTAATGCAGCCGCAGTGACGCCTGCAAGCGGCGTAGCG
>DATJKD010000007.1:0-6738 GCA_035491795.1 Steroidobacteraceae bacterium
GTCGTGCACGCCGACGTGACGGGCGACCTGGCCGAGTACGGACTGACGGTGCCGCTCGCGCAGCAGGGGATCAGCGTCAACTTCGGGCTCGAGCGACGGACCGAAGACCTGACCTTCGATCCTGACTCGGCGGAACTCTCCGGTCTGCTGGCGGGATTATCCGGCGCATCAGTACCCATCGACGACGGATACTCGGTGGAAGAGGCGTTCGGCGAGATTCGCGTCCCGCTGGTGCAGGACGTGACCGGGATCTATGACCTGGTGATCGATGCAGGCTACCGCTACTCGGACTATTCGACGTCGGCGGGCACCACCGATGCCTGGAAGGTGCAGCTGCAGTACGCGCCCATCCCTGACCTGCGCTTCCGCACCTCGTTCCAGCACGCGATCCGCGCGCCCAACATCATCGAGCTATTCAGCCCGCTCAACTACGGGCAGCAAAGCTTCCTGGGTGTCGATCCGTGCGCGCCGCAAGCCGGCGAGGCGGCGACCGCGACCCTCGAGGAGTGCATTCGGACGGGCGTGACGCCCGCGCAGTATGGCGACGGTCTCGCGACCAACTCCATCCCGCAGTGCGTCTCGAACCAGTGCGGCCAGGTGATCGGCGGCAATACGGAGCTCGACTCGGAGCAGGCCGACACCTACTCGCTGGGCGTGACGATCAGCCCGTCCGCGCTGCCCGAGCTGACCGCGAGCGTCGACTATTACCGCATCGAGCTCGAGGACGCGATCGGGACGATGCCCGGGGCCTTCCTCTTCACACAATGCATGGCGACCGGCGATCCGCAGTTCTGCAGCCAGATCCGACGGACTTCGCTCGGGGCGCTCACGGGCTCGAGCGTGGCAAGCGGCGGGTACATCCTGCAGACCGCCATCAACACCGGTGAAGCCAAGCTCTCGGGTATAGATGTGCAGGCGGCCTACACGTTCAACCTCGGCGACAGCGGGCACTCGCTCCTCGCGACGTTGAACGGGGCGTGGCTCGAGGAGGCGATAGCCACGCCGGCGCCAGGGCTCTCGTATGACTGCACGGGGCTCTTCGGCACGATCTGCCAGACGGTCAATCCGACCTGGCGGCACAACCTGCGGCTCACCTGGGTGTCGCCATGGGAGGTCGACGTCTCGCTGCAGTGGCGTCATATCGGCGGCACCAAGCTCGATCAGAACGACTCGGATCCGGACCTGCGGTTTGCGCTGTGGGGCGAGTTCGACGAGTTCAACGCCGAGCTGCCGGACATGGACTACCTCGACCTTTCGGCGATCTGGGAGATCAACGATAAGTTCACGCTGCGTGGGGGCGCGACCAACGTCCTCGACAAGGATCCGCCGATGGTCGGCACCGAGATCTCGGGCACGGGGTCGGCCAATACGTACCCGACGTTTGACACGCTGGGGCGGCAGATCTTCCTGTCGGCCACGGCGCGGTTCTGAGGTTTTGAAGGGTGCCGCGCGCTGGGGGCGCGCGGCGCAGGTGTCAGCCGGACCGGCTCAGGGATGAGCCGGTCTCCTTCACTTTCCGGCATTGCCGTTTCCCCGTGCGCCCGGCGCGCTACGGGCCGGTCGGAATCAGTCCGAGCTGCTGCATGATCGAGAGTTGATCGAACGCGGACCATTCCTCCCTGATCCGCCCGTCAACGATCTTCCAGATGGTGATGCCGCGGCCCGAGAGCGCCTTACCCGTCGCCGGCAATCCGTTGCCCCTGCCGGTATTGGTGCCGCGGGCGGACCAGAGCACGGTCACGAGGTCGCCCTCGGCGATCAGCTTGTCGGCGGTCATCACCATGTCCGGGAACGCCGATTTCCAGCCACGCGCCGCCGCCTGGTCCTCCGCGAGGCCGACCTCGCGCGTCTGACCGTGGTTGACGAAATCGGGTGCGTAGAGCTCGCTCGCGAGCTCGAAGTTTCCGCCGCTCAGGATCTCGGTCACGACCCGGTTGGCCACTTCCTTGTTGCGCGCCTCGGGTCCGGCGGCACAGCCGGTGGTCAGGAACGAGGCGACGAGCAGGAGCATCCAGTTCTTCTGATGGTTCAGCATGGTGCTTCCCCCGAAGCAGTGCGGGGTGCAGTCTACGCTGCACACGCGAGGCGAGCGGCGATGAAGCGGATACTCGGGTTGCTTGGCGCGGTTCTGGGCGGGTGGCTGGGCTGGTGGCTCGGTGCCCGGCTCGGCCTTGCAGTTGGCATCCTGCTCAGCGTTCTCACTTCGGGCGCCGGCATGTACCTCGCCTATCGCTGGTACGACGAGAATCTCGACTGATTGTTGCTAGTGCGCAAACAGCCGTGACGGGTCGCGAAAGGCCTTGAACTCGAGCGCATTGCCCGACGGGTCGTAGAGAAAGAAGGTCGCCTGTTCGCCGACCTTTCCGGCAAAGCGGATGCCGGGCTCGATCACGAACGCCTGGTTGCGCGCGCGCAGCCGTGCGACCAGCGCATGCCAGTCGTCCCAGGCGAGCACGACACCGAAGTGCGGTACAGGCACGTCATGCCCATCGACCGGGTTGGTCGTGCACACATGAGATCGCGCGCCCGCATCGAGGTGGACGACGAGCTGGTGGCCGAAGAAGTCGAAGTCCACCCATTCCGCGCTGCTGCGGCCTTCCGGGCAGCCGAAGAGCTCGCCGTAGAACGCACGCGCAGCGGCGAGGTCGTGGACCGGCACTGCGAGGTGGAAGGGAGCGAGCGATGTCATGGTGTCTACCAGCCCCCGCCGCCACCGCCGCCCCCGCCGCCCCCTGAGGAGCCGCCGCCGCCGCTGCCGGAGCTCGAGCCGGGCGCGGTCGATGCCGAGGTGATCGCGGTGCTGAAGGAGGAACCCAGGCTCGAGGTAAAGCGGCCGATGTCGCGCGTGTTCCAGTTATCGCCGCTGTACCAGCTGGGCGACTGGGCGGCGGCCTGGGTCGCGAACACCGTCGCAAACCGCTCGGCCCAGCGTTGTTCCACTTCGAGCGCGAGCGCCGCGGGCAGGTTCTTCTCGTAGAGCTCGGGCGTGAGCGGCGGCGCATCGACGAGCTTGAGCTCGTCACCCTCGGCCACATCGAGGAAGAGCCGAAAGCCGGCGATGTGATCCATCACGGCACGGCCGGCAACGGTGGGTGCCTTGAGGAGCTTGCCGAATGCGCCGTTCGCGAGCAGTGCTGCGAGAGCAGCGCCGATCGCGACCCATCCGGCGGGTGTCAGGAACCACCAGTTGGGACCGAACCCGCCCAGGGTCGCTCCGAGCAGCACCACGCCCGCTCCGAGCAGCAGGCTGAGCGCGATGCCGCCCGCGTGCCAGCCGCCGTTGATGCGGAAGAAGGACGGCGTGTGCTGCTTCTTGAGCACCGCCGCATGACTCCGCTTCGCACCGCCAACCAGAATGTGGTTCTTGTCGTCGAGCTCGACGCTCGAGCCAGCCGCGAACAGCTTGTCGCGGAGCGTCGATTCATCCTCGGCGAATGCCTCCGCCGCCTTCGGCTCCATACGATAGAGCGTGTATTCGCTCTTGCGGCCAAAGAGTCCCTTGCTCGCCTGCTCGATGCGCAGCCCGCCCTTGACGGCGAGTGCCAGCACGGCGGCCGCGAAACACCGATCGTCGTAGCCCATGCGCGAGAGGTAGCGCATCGAGGCCGGCGAGTGCCCCTTGGGTGCTTCGTAGTGCGGCACGACGATGCGCCCGGGCGGATCGCGCCCCACCGCGTTCCAGGCGCGCCAGTAATAGAGAATCAGCAACCCGAGCCCGGTGGCCGCGAGCAGCGCCGGCCACGCATCGCGGAACAGGTAGCCGGCGCGGCGCGCCGCTCCCGGGGGCGTGACGTGACCCTTTGGCCAGCTCGCGACGATGGTGAGTCCTTCGCCCGGCCCGAGTCCGCGCGTGGTGCGGTAGGTGGCGACGCCGGCGTCGAGGCCGGCGGTCCATTCGCGGCCTTTCGCCCCTTGCGGCCCGGTGTACGCCTCGACGCGGATCGTCTCCGCAGGCACTTCGGCGGGCAGCACGACTTCGGCAACGACCTCGTCGATCGGAAACGCCCAGCCGTTGCCCGTGACGTTCCAGTAGAGCTCGTCGTGATCCGCGAAGTACCCGAGCTGTCGGTCGCTCGCATAGGCGATGGTGTACGTGTGCTCGCCGGGGGCGAGCTCCACCGCCGCATCGCCGATCCAGACGCGTACGCCGTTCGAGCGCTTCTCGACACGGTAGGGCTCGGCCCGGCCATCACGCGTCACCCCCCGCACGTCGAAGCCCGCTACCACGCGCTCACCGCGGTTGTTCGTGTACACCGTCGGGAAGTCGCGGAATACGCCACGCCGGATGCCGACGCCCTCCGCACGCACGCGCAGGGTCTCGCGGACCTCGAGCGTGCTGTCGGGACGCACGCGAATGTCGCTCTGCCAGGCGAGAATGCGCTCGTCGGCTCGTGCGCCGGCCGCCGCGAAGAGGAACGCGAGGGCGAGCGGCACGACCGTGCACAGGACCCGCCCGAGACATGCTCGTCGCATCACGCCACCTTCGCCGGCTCGAACTCGAAATACTCGGCCGGGCCGAAGCCGAACAACCGTGCCGGGATCACGTCCGGAAACGTCGCGATCCGGGTGTTCAGGTTGTTGACCGCGCCGTTGTAGTAGCGGCG
The DNA here is from genome assembly GCA_035491795.1 of Steroidobacteraceae bacterium. GTDB lineage: Bacteria > Pseudomonadota > Gammaproteobacteria > Steroidobacterales > Steroidobacteraceae > DATJKD01. The sequence goes on from DATJKD010000007.1 coordinate 4,605, forward strand.
CGCGTATTGGATCTGGTTTTCGGCGTCGGTGAGATTCTTCATGAGCTCGATATAGCTCACGCTCGCTTTCAGCTCGGGATAGGCCTCGGCGATCGCGATCAGGCGCCCGAGACCGGCGCCCAGTTCATCTTCGACTCGCGCGAGCGCAGCGGGGCGCGTCTCGCGCATACCGCGCGAGCGTAGCTCGGCGACGTTTTCGAACACCGAGCGCTCGTAGCCCGCGTGCTGCTTTACGACCTCAACCAGCTTCGGAATCAGGTCATGGCGGCGCGCGAGCTGCACGCTGACGTCGCTCCAGGACTGCGCGACTCGGTTGCGGTCGCGGACCAGCAGATTGTAGGCGACGATTCCCCACAGGAGCACACCCGTCGAGAGCACGAGGGCGATCATCGTGCTCACGCGAGATCGGCCACGATCTGCTTGAAGCGCGGATGGTCGTGCAGCGGCACGAGGTCGTTATCGTTCATGAGCCATCGCGTATTGGACCAGCCGAGGGCAACGGCGCGCTCGAGCAGATCGAGCGCGGTCTCCTGATCGCCCGACAGCATCGCCGTGCAGGCGGCGTTGTAATGGGTCTGCGGATCATCCGGGCGCAGTGCCACGGCCCGCTCGATGAAGCGGCGCGACTCGTCCTTCCGCCCGAGCATTGCCAGCACGCCGGAGCCGTGATCGTAGGCGGCGGAATCGTCCGGATCGATCGCGAGGCGCCGCTCGATCGCGACCCAGGCCCGCTCGATAGCGCCTTGCTCGCCGGCGCGGTCGCCGAGCGCCTGGTACTCCTGGATCGCCATGGTGATCGGCAGGTAGTCGTCCGGGCGTAATGCGAATGCGATCTCGTAGTGACGGACGGCGCGTGCATGATCACCCTGCGTGACGAGGAATCGGGCGTAGTAGTAGTGCGCGTCGAACAAACGTGCATCGAGCGTGATCGCATGCTCGAAGGCCGCCGCGGCTTCCGGTACCTGACCGTCGCTGGCGAGGACCTGGGCGCGCGCGACGTGAGCCACGGCGAGCCCGGGCGCGAGCTCGAGCGCGCGCAGGCTCGCGTCACGTGCATCGTCGAACGGTACTGACCGGTCGGCCAATCGGAACCGCATGTGGGCGAGTACGCTTGCAAGCGCGGCGTGCGCCTCGGCGAACCGCGGATCCAGGCGGATCGCCTCGCGAAAGAACTCCGCGGCGGAGCGCTGCTCGGTCGTTTTTTCGCGGCGCATGAGCTGCCGGCCGCGCAGGAAGAACTCGTGCGCAGCGAGGTTCTCGGTGCCGCGTCGCTCGAGTCGCGCCGCGTCGCCCTCGAGCAGCGTGAGGCGCAACGCGCGCACCGTCGCGCGCGCGATCTCTTCCTGGATGGCGAAGATGTCCTGGAGCAGCCGGTCGAATGTCTCCGACCAGAGCAGCGCGCCGTCGGCGGCGACGAGCTGGGCGGCGACCCGCACGCGCTCGCCCGCCTTGCGCACGCTGCCGTCGAGCACCGCGCGCACCGAGAGCAGCCGCGCGACCTCGCGGTTGTCTACGGCGCGGTCCTTGAACTGAAAGGATCCGGACCGGGATGCGACGCGCAGCCCGCGCACCCCGGCGAGCGCATTGATGATCTCCTCGGCAGCGCCCTCGCAGAAATACCCCTGGTCGCGGCCTGGACTCATGTCGGCGAACGCGAGCACCGCGACGGACGGGTCGGACTCCGGCACCGGCCGCGTGGGGGATGGCGAGGCGATCGCTTGACCGACATCGGCGTCTCGCGCCGGCGGCGCGACGTCCACCTGCGGGCCTTTGCCGCCGCCGAAGCCCCACGCCACTGCGACCGCGACGAAAAAGCCCGCGATCACCAGCACGATGATGAACCGCAGCGCCCAGTCGGGCAGACCGAGCGGCACGAGCATCGTCGAGACCACCTGGACGAGTAGCCAGCCAGCGGCGGCATACGCGAGCGCGACGCGCGCTACACGACCCGACCCAAGCGTCCGCCAGCGAATCCTGTAGCGCGATTCAAACCCTCCCATGGGATCACATTATCGACGCCGATCTTACCGCGGTGCCACTCAGTGCGTCCGAGGGCGCGGGCGCGCAGGACCTTGCGTCTTGCGAGGGTGCCGCCCGGGGTTGGTTCACTGGACCTTCGATGCGATCATTCCGT
>DATJKD010000008.1:0-4398 GCA_035491795.1 Steroidobacteraceae bacterium
GCGAGCACAGGGTTCGTGAAGGTGAGCGCCGGGTACACACGCGTGACCTGGATCCCCGTGGGTTGCGGTGGCGGCATCGTCGCGCCGTCGCCGTCGCCGCCGCAGCCGCCGACGATGGCCAGCGCGAGCAAACCGATCGCCGGGATACGGCTCACCTGCTAGATCTCGTCACTGATAATCAACCCAGCGACCGGCGCTCAACCAGGATGCAGCGATCCATGACGACGGTCATGCCCGCAGCCGCCGCGCGCGCAGCTGCGGCTTCATCGATCACGTCGAGCTGCAGCCAGAGCGCAGGGAGCCTGAGCCGCAGGCAATCGTCGACGATCGCGGCGACGTGCTCGGAGCGCCGGAAGACGTCGACGATGTCGATGGGCGACCCGGCCCGCTGGGCCTCGACGGCGGCCGCGAGCGTCGGAAACGCCGGTTCGCCCTCCCAGCGTTCGATCTTGGGATTGACCGGGACGATTCGATAACCATACGCGCGCATCGCGCGCGCGACCCCGCAGCTCGGCCGGCCCCGGTCGGTGGAAAGCCCGACCACGGCGATTGTGCGCGCGCTTGCGAGCAGGGCAGCGATCGCCGCGTGATCCGGATTGCGATGCCCCATTTCGGGAAGGATACGCCACGACTGTCGCGCGGTCCGGCGCATCCGCGAATCTGGCATGCTCGTCACATGCCGCTCATCACCCTGGTGCCGACACGGCAAACCTTCGCCGCTGAGACCGGCGAGACGGTACTCGACGCGGCGCTGCGTGCGGGTCTCAACCTGCCGCACAGCTGCAAGGGCGGCCACTGCGGTTCCTGCCGCGCGCGGGTCCTGCGTGGCCGTTTCGTCTACCCGCGAGGTCGTAGCGCCGGGCTCACGGAGGCCGAGGAGACGGAGGGTTACGCGCTTCTGTGCGCGGCGCATGCGAGCACCGATCTGGAGGTCGAGACCCGCGAGATCCGTCCCGCGCCCGACGTCGAGGTGAAGAGTCTGCCCTGCCGTATCGAGCGGCTGACGCGTATCGCCGGCGATGTCATGTCCGTGGCGCTGCGTCTGCCCGCGGTCGAAGAGTTTCACTTCAGGCCTGGTCAGTATCTCGACGTCATGCTGGGCGGCGGGCGCCGCCGCAGCTTCTCGATCGCAAGCGCGCCTTCCGACGGCCGCGAGCTCGAGCTCCACGTGCGACGCGCCTCCAGCACCGGCTTCACTGGTCAGCTCTTCGACGCGATGACCGCCGGCACGCTGTTGCGAATCGAGGGGCCGCTTGGTCAGTTCTGGCTGCGCGGCGCATCGCCGCGGCCGCCGATCATGATTGGAGGCGGCACCGGGTACGCTCCGTTGCGGGGAATGCTGCGCCAGCTCATTGCCGACGGCGACCGTCGCCCGCTCACCCTCTACTGGGGAGCGCGGACCAATGCAGACCTGTACGAGCAGGACTGGTTGCGTGCGCTCGAGCGCGAGCGACCGGGCTTCAGTTACCGACCGGTACTCTCCGAGCCTGCACCACACGATTCCGGCTGGCGCGGACGCACCGGCCTCGTGCACGCGGCGGTGCTGGCAGATCACCCGGATCTTTCGGAGTTCGACGTGTATGCAAGCGGGCCGCCGGCCATGATCGAGTCGATACGCGCCGACTTCGCGGCGCACGGGCTGCCGCGCGAGCAGCTCTTCTTCGACTCCTTTGACTACGCGCCGGATACGCTCGCCCGGATGCAAGGACAAGCCTGATCGCCCGCCGAGAGCATGGGATGACTCTGCACAACACTCGCTCGCCCAGGATCTCCCATATCTCCTGGGGCCGTATGGAGGTTGACGGGCTCGGAACCGGCAAGGACTTCAAGTTGTACCCTGGCGGCGGTCGCGCGTGGGACTGGAACGAGACCGGCACACGACACGTCCCGGGCATTCAGCCGTCGGACGTCACGGAGCTGCTCGAGCGCGAGAGCACGGTGATCGTGCTGAGTCGCGGGATGTACCTGGTCCTGCAGACCTGCCCTGAAACCCTGGATTTTCTCCGTGAGCGTGGTATCGCGGTACACATCGCGGAGACCCGGGCCGCAGTGGCGCTCTACAATCGGCTCGCGCAGTTGCACAACGTTGGCGGGCTGTTTCACTCCACTTGCTGACGTGCGTGACCATTCGTAGTGCCACGGAGACCGGTGACCAATCAGAGGTGCAAGACCCATGGCTACCATCCAAAGGGAAATTGGGATCGAGCGCGAGCAGATGCATGTCTGGGATGCAATCCGCGATGTCGGCGCCATTCACAGGCGACTCGTGCCGGGGTTCGTCGTGGATTGCAAACTCGAGGGTGACTCGCGAGTCGTCACCTTCGCGAATGGAATGACCATACGTGAGCTCATCGTCGACATCGATGACAGGACGTACCGACACGCGTGGTCGGCGCGTGGCGAGCCGCTGACCCACCATAATGCGTCGCTGCAGGTATTCTCCGACGGTCCGGAGAAGTGCCGGGTCGTCTGGATAGCGGATCTGCTGCCCAATGAAGTCGCCGCGACTGTCGATGAGATGATTCAACACGGTCTGAGCGCCATGAAGAAAACGCTCGAGACGAGCCCGACCAGTCGCTGACGAGGCGTCGAGGAAAGTCTCGGGCCGGGCTTGCCCCTAACGCCGCCGCAGACGCGCACGCGGTGGACCGGGGCGGCGGCCGGCGCTGCGGGCGAGCGCATCGCGCAGCACCTGCGCGGCGAGCGCGTGCTCGCCTCGCAGGTCGTGCAGGTCCGCGAGCAGCAGGCTCAAGTCCGCGCTGGGCCGGCGTGCGATGCTCGCCTCGAGATAAGTCCTCGCCTTGCCGATGAGCTCCGCTCGCAGGCAAAGACGCGCGCAGGTCGCGAGCAGCTCGGGATCGTCGGGCCGCTTGCGCAGCCAGTTCTCCGCACGCTCGAGCGGCACCAGCGGGTCGGGCAGCACGAGCTCTCCATAGAGCCGCAGCGCCGCCGCGTGGCCTGTCTCCTCGATCAACTCGCGCAGCTCGCGCTCCGCGTCCGCGTGCGCTCCGCCGTCCATGCGCGCGCGTGCGTGCATTACGATCGCCTGCGGCAGGCGGCGCGCGTTGCGGGGCAGCGCGTTCCAGGCGGCTTCGATGGCGGCGGGATCGCCGCGTTCGCCCAGTGCGCGGAGGTCTTCCAGCTCCGCCTGTGCCAGGAGTTCGTTGACCTGCACTTCGGGCAATTCTTTCGCGCTTCGCAGCCGTGGCCCCAGGTTGCGCAGCAGCTCTCCCCGACCGAGCTTCTGGCTCAGCCGCGCCATCAGCTCGAGCCCACGCGAGTTGAGGTCTCCGGACGCGTCGAGCTGCTCGAGCGTCGCGAGCGCCGCTTCGTGCTGACCACGACGCATCTGCATCTCCGCAAGCGTCACGAGCGCGGGCGCGCGTTCCTCGGGACCGGCTTCCTGCGCTTGCGCCAGCCAGTCGTCGCGTCGGGCGACCGCGTCCTGCAGATCGGCGGCGCGCGCGGCTACCAGATAGTTGACGACCGGGGATTCCGCATCGGCGGCCGAGCGCGTCAGCAGCTCCTCCGATCGCTTCCAGTTGCCGGCCGCGAGATCGAGCAGCGCACGCTGCGTGTCCGCGCGCGCGCGGCGGCGCCGGCGCTCGGCCCGGAGCTCCGCGAGGCGGCGACGCGAGGTCGCGGCCGCGGCAAGGCTGCGCAACAAGACATAGAGGCCGATAAGCATCAGCGCGAAGACCGGGAGGGTGGTCTCAAAGAGTTGCCGGCCCGCGCGGATCGCGACGTAACCGGGATCGGCGAGCAGCAGATGAGCGAGTAGCCCGCCGCCGACCAGCGCGATCGCGGCGATCGCTGCGCCCTTCATGGGGTCGCGGCGCCCCCCTGGACGACGCGACGCAGCGCCCGGGCCGCAGCGCCGACCGCTGGCCGCGGCGGATCGACGTCGATGGCTGCAAGCGAGTCGATCTCCTCGCGCATACGCGCCGCCTCGGGTGTGCCGAGGTCGAAGTACCGGATCAGCCACTCGCCGGCTGCGCGAAGCGTCTGCGGGTATGCCGTGCCGTCCTGCTGTGCTGCGGCGGTCTGTGCGCCGAGCAGCAGGAGCTCCAGGTGCTGGCGGCGCAGCGCCTCGACCTCGTGCGTTACAACCGTCGAACCGCCCGGATCGACCTGACGCAGGGCGAAGAGTCCGCGCCAGGCCTCGCCCAGGCGATGCATTAAACGCGAGATGCCGGATTGCTCGCCGTCACTGGCCTCGGTGGACGACGCCGAGGCAAGCGATACGCCCTGCATCGGAAGCCGGGCGGCCGCCTGCTCCACGGCCGTGAGGCGCGCGAGAAGCTGCGGCAGATCGGGCACAGGCACTGCGCCGCGTCGTCCTGGGAGGCGCCGCGACCCCATGAAGGGCGCAGCGATCGCCGCGATCGCGCTGGTCGG
>DATJKD010000009.1:0-4195 GCA_035491795.1 Steroidobacteraceae bacterium
AGCGGGCTGTCCGTCAGGATGATGTCACCGCCGTGGGAGCGCGCGATGTCGCGGGCGATCGCAAGCCCGAGACCGGTGCCGCCTTCGTCCTGGTTGCGCGCGTCGTCGAGCCGCAGGAACGGCTTGAACACCTCTTCGCGCAGATGCGGTGCGATGCCCGGACCGTCGTCGTCGACGGTGACGATCAGCCAGCGATGGTCGCGATGGCCGGTGATCGAAATCGAAGGCGCGTAACGCGCGGCGTTTGACACGAGATTGGCGAGGCAGCGCTTGAACGCCGCCGGCCGCACCGTGACGATCGGATGGCCGTGGAAGTGCACGCTCGATTTGTGGCCGTTGCGCTCGGTGTCGGTCTTGAGCTCCTCGAGGAAGGCGCCCATGTCGGTCGGCGCCGACTGCTCGCCCGAATCTCCGCGCGCGAAGGCGAGATAGGCCTCCAACATGCGGGCCATCTCGTCGACGTCCTTCTTCATCGCCTCGACCTCGGGACTGTCGCCGATAAGGACGAGCTCGAGCTTGAAGCGCGTGAGAATGGTGCGCAGGTCGTGGGACACGCCGGCCAGCATGGCGGTGCGCTGCTCCAGGCTGCGCTCGATGCGCCGCTTCATCTCGATGAAGGCCTGGGCGGCGCGGCGCACCTCGCGCGCGCCGCGCGGACGGAAGTCCGGAACCTCGCGCCCCTTGCCGAAGCTTTCGGCGGCATCCGCCAGACGCAGAATCGGCCGGATCTGATTGCGCAGGAACAGCACCGCAACGGTGATCAGCACCAGCGAGGTGCCGACCATCCACAGCAGGAAGATATGGGAGTTGGAGACGTAAGCCGCGCGCCGCGGCGCGAACACGCGCATCACAGCATTGTCGAGCTTGATGCGGATCTCGAGCAGGGCCGAGCGGCCGACGGTATCGATCCAGAATGGACGGCCGATCTGCCGCCTGACCTCTTCCGAGAGCGCCTGGTCGACCAGCGAGAAAAACGGCTTCGGTCCCGGCGGCGGCAACTCGTTGACCGGCAGAAAGTCGACGACGAGACCGAGCTTGTCTTGCGCGATGCGGCGCAGCTGCGTGTGGTCGGCGTCCTGCGGAAAGACCTTGTAGACCTCGATCAAGGTCGCGATGTCCTGCACCACACCGGCGGACAGCCTCTGCGTGACCAGATTGTAGTGCCGTTCCATGAACATATAGGCGACGACCGATTGCAGGACCACCATGGGCGCGATGATGATCAACAACGCGCGCGCGTAGAGGCCCTTCGGCATGACGTTCTTCAACGTCGTGCTGGTGCGGTCGTAGACGTCGTAGAAACGCCCGCCCGCCGTGCGCAACGCGCTCAGGCTCGAACGCAGCGCGGCGATGCCGACATCGAGCGTCGTCATGGCGTCGTCACCAGGCGGTAGCCAATCCCGCGCACGGTCTGCACCAGCAGCGGATTGGCAGGATCCTGCTCGATCTTGCGGCGCAGCCGATTGACCTGCACGTCGACGGCGCGCTCGCCGGTCGCGCCGCCGTTGCCCGCGAGCGCCTGGCGCGGCACGGTTTCTCCGGGCGTGGCGGCGAGAAGCCGCAGCATATCGCGCTCGCGGTCGGTGAGGCGCACGGTGTCCTCCCCGCGCTTGAGCTCGCCGCGCAGGATATGAAATCGGAAGTCGCCGAAGCGAACGGATTCCACCGCCGGAGTCGTGGCCGGACGGGCACGCCGCAGGACGCCGGCGATGCGCAGCGAAAGCTCTTTCGGCTCGAACGGCTTGCTGACGTAATCGTCGGCGCCGATGGTGAGGCCTTCGATCCGGCTGCGCGCTTCGTCGCGGGCGGTCAGCATGATGATCGGCACGCTCGAGGATGCACGCAGGTCGCGCGCGAGCTCGAAGCCGGTCTCGCCCGGCATCATGACGTCGAGGATCAACAGGTCGAAGCGCAGCCCTTCGAGCTTGGCGCGCGCATCGGCGGCGGTCTCAGCGGTGGAGACGCGGTAGCCTTCGGCAAACAAGAAGCGCGAGAGCAGGTCGCGGATGCGGCGGTCGTCGTCGACCACGAGCAGATGGGGAGCATCGTCGGGAAGAGCGGCGGATACCGTGGTCATGGCCCGCATCCGGTCATGGCGTTTTCCGGCGAAGTGGAAGCCGGTCCGCCGTTGGAAGCGCGTCTATCATAATAGAGTCTCAGCCGCGCGTCCGGCGCGCCCGGTCGGCTCGCGCGATGAACCGCAGCACGGAATCGCGTTGGTCGGCGTTGATCATAGCGGTAAGCAGCCGGCAGGCCGCGTCGTGCGCATTCGGCCCGAGCTCCGACAACGCACGTGCGATGCGCACCGTTTGCAGCCCGGCGAGCTTCATCGCCAACGTCTCGCCTTTGGCCGTCACGTAGAGCAGGCGCTGACGGCGGTCGTTCGCGCCCTCCTTCTGCACGACGTAGCCCTGATCGATGAGCTGCTTGAGCACACGACCGAGCGACTGCTTGGTGATCTTCAGGATATCCAGCAGCTCCGCGACCTTCATGCCGGGATTGCGATTGACGAAATGCAGCACGCGGTGATGGGCGCGGCCAAATCCGAATTTCGCCAGGACATCGTCGGGATCGCCGATGAAGTCGCGATAGGCGAAGAACAGGAGCTCGATCACGTCCCAGATCGGCTCGTTCCCACGGGTCGCGCGGTCTCCGGGGGAAAACGACCGATCGGTTGCAATCGGGACAGTTAGGTCAGCCATATTGACATATTTCGGTCAGATTGTTATTCAAGAACCCGCTGCCACGAAAGGATCGTGCCCATTTGGTCCTCGTGGCTCCCGCCCTGAGCCGATTGCGCCGGAGGCGCAAGCGCGCTCTCATGGGCGACGGAAACATACCGGGTGTCGGCCCGCGACGCAAAAGCATCCGGGGTGATGGTTATTCCGCGCCCCGGGGAGAGGCCGGCCGACCGTCGCAAAGGCAAGTCCGAGGAGGAAGCGCCATGGCTGAACGACCCTATGACCGCCTCGACGGTGTGATCTGGTACGACGGCAAGCTCGTGCCCTGGGGCGACGCCACCCTGCACGTGCTCTCGCACGGCCTGCATTACGCAAGCTCGGTGTTCGAGGGCGAACGCGCTTACGGTGGAGAAATCTTCAAGTCCACGCAGCACTCGGAACGCCTCAAGCGGTCGGCGCAACTGCTCGACTTCGAAATTCCCTACTCGGTCGCGGAGATCGATGCGGCGAAGCGGCTGGTGCTGGAGAAGAACGGACAAACCGACGCTTACGTGCGGCCGGTCGCTTGGCGCGGCTCGGAGATGATGGGCGTCTCGGCGCAGACCAATAAAATCCATCTCGCCATCGCGACATGGCAGTGGCCGAGCTATTTCGATCCGGCGCAGCGATTGAAGGGCATCAGGCTCGATCTCGCCGAGTACCGCCGTCCGGATCCGGCAACCGCGCCGGCGCGCGCGAAAGCGGCCGGGCTCTACATGATCTGCACCATTTCCAAGCACAAGGCCGAGCGCCAAGGTTATGCCGACGCGATGATGCTGGACTGGCAGGGCCGCGTCGCGGAATGCACCGGCGCCAATATCTTCTTCGTCAAGGACGGCAAGATCCATACCCCGATCGCGGACTGCTTCCTCGACGGCATCACCCGTCAGACGGCGATCGAGCTGGCGAGGAAGCGCGGCATCGAGGTGATCGAGCGGCGCATCATGCCGGACGAGCTCACGCAGTTTTCCGAGTGCTTCATCACCGGCAGCGCCGCGGAGGTCACCGCGGTCTCGGAGATCGCGCAGTGGCGGTTCACGCCCGGTGCGATCACGCAGCAGCTCATGGCCGACTACACCGCCGAGGTGCAGCCCAAGGGCAAGAAGGCGGCAGCGTAGCGCCTCCGGCGAAGCCTATTTCGCCGCATGCGCGGCGATCATAGCTTCGCCCATGCGCACGAGACGCGGTCCAAGGTCATTCGACGCCACGCTCTGCGCGCTGACCCGCGCCCCCTCCAGCAGGAGAGATAGTTCGTCCGCCAGCATGTCGGGCTCGCGCAGCCCGCCAGCGCGGCACAGCTCGATGAGCTTGACGCGTTGCGCTGTCTTGAAGTCCTCGATCACCCGCCGGGCCGGATGATCCTTTTCCGGCAGCTCGACGGCGGCATTGGCAAGCGGACAGCCGCGTTCGTCGGCACTGGCCACATGCTCCGCCATCTCCGCGAACCAGGCACGTAGCTGCGCCCGGGGGTCGCC
>DATJKD010000010.1:0-14001 GCA_035491795.1 Steroidobacteraceae bacterium
CCTCGCCGAATGGTGGACGCGCATTCAGGAAATGCCCGCTGATGCGCGGATCGCCGAGGTCGAGCAGCAGCCCGGCGAGCCGGTGCCCGGCAGACGCCGCCGCCGTTCGCGGCGCCGCCGCCAGCCCGCGGCGTGAGCGCCGCCCGCTCGTGAGCACGCAGCGCTGGCTACCGGCGTACGTCGGACTCGGCAGCAACCTCGATGAGCCGCCGGCGCAGATTGCGCGCGCATACGAGGCACTCGCGCAGGTGACCGACACCCGCCTTGTGCTGCGATCGCAGCGATACCGTACGAAACCCCTTGGTCCGATCGCGCAGCCGGATTTCGTCAACGCGGCGGCGGGACTCCTGACGCGGCTCCCGCCCCGGGAACTGCTCGCAGCGCTGCAGGCGACGGAAACGCGTCTGGGCCGCGTCCGACCGGCCGAACGCTGGGGTCCGAGACGCATAGATCTCGATCTGCTGGTGTACGGAACGGCGCGCATCGACGAGCCCGGGCTCTCCATTCCACATCCTGGTCTCGCTGAGCGCGCCTTCGTGCTCCTGCCGCTCGCGGACATCGCACCGGAGCTGCGGGTGCCGGGGCTGGGCCTGGTGCGCGACCTTCTCGCGGCGATCGACGCATCGCAGATCGCGGTGCTGCCGGTATGAGCCCGCGCCGGTCAAAGCATGTCGAGACGCCGGTTTCACCCCACCGATATATCGTGGTCGAAGGTCCGATTGGCGTGGGCAAGACCAGTCTCGCGCGGCGGCTGGCGGAAAGCTTCGGCAGCGAGCTCGTCCTCGAGCAGGGCGAGCACAATCCGTTTCTCGAGCGCTTTTACCGGAACCCGCGCGCCGCGGCCTTCCAGACCCAGCTCTATTTCCTGTTCCAGCGCTCGCGCCAGCTCCAGGATCTGCGTCAGCAGGATCTTTTCGAGCGCACGCGGGTTTCGGATTACCTGCTCGAGAAGGACCGGCTGTTCGCCCGGCTCACGCTCGATGAAGCGGAGTTCGCGCTCTACGAGCAGGTGTACTCGCGGCTGGCGCTCGACGCTCCCCAGCCCGGTCTCGTCGTCTATCTGCAGGCGCCGGTCGATGTGCTGCTCGCTCGGATCGCGCGTCGCGGCATCGCTTACGAGCAGGGCATCGAGCGGCGTTATCTCGAACGGCTGGGCGAGGCCTACTCCCGCTTCTTCCTGGAGTACGAGACGGCCCCGGTCCTGATCGTCAATGCGGCGGAGATCGACCTCGTAGGCAGCGACGCCGACTACAACGGGCTCCTCGCTGAGGTGCAGCGCCACCGCAAGGGTCGTCACTACTTCAACCCGCTCAAGAGCCTGTTCTGAGCGGTCCGGAGGGCGGCGATCCCCGGGGTGTACCCGCCGCGCAGCGTTGATGTTTGCGGTCCGCTCGGTCATTCTTGCCTGCCGCCAGGCGCAGGGCACCGATGTATACCCAACTACAGCAACGGGACTCGTCGCGGCCGCCAGTCAGCATCGCTACGCTCGGCAAGATGAAGGCCGACGGCGAGAAGATCGCGGCGATCACCTGTTATGACGCGAGCTACGCGGCGTTGACCGACGCGGCGGGCGCCGACGTGGTCCTGGTCGGTGATTCGCTCGGCATGGTGATCCAGGGTCACGACACGACCGTGCCGGTGACCCTCGATCACGTCATTTACCACTCGCGTGCCGTCGCAAAGGGGCTCTTCCGTCCCTTCCTGATCGGCGACATGCCGTTCATGACCTATACCTCGCGTGAGCAGGCGCTGCAGAACGCCGTGCGGCTCATGCAGGAGGGCGGGGCGAAGATGGTCAAGCTCGAGGGCGGCGCCGGCCAGGTCGAGATCGTCGAGTTTCTAGCGAGCCACGACATCGCGGTGTGCGCGCATCTGGGACTCAAGCCGCAGTCGGTGCACAAGACCGGCGGCTTCCGTGTGCAGGGACGCGAGCAGACCGTCGCCGAGCAGATGAAGCGCGACGCGCTCGCGCTGCAGCAGGCGGGTGCCGACGTAGTGCTTCTCGAGTGCATACCGAGCGCGCTCGGAGCGGAGATCACGGCCGAGCTCGAAGTCCCGGTGATCGGAATCGGGGCGGGTCCGGATACAGACGGGCAGATACTGGTGCTGTACGACGTGCTCGACATCACGCCAGGCCGCAAGCCGCGCTTCGTCAAGAACTTCATGGCGGGTTACGACAACCCGCTTGCCGCGATCGGCAGTTACGTCGAAGCCGTCAAGAAGCGTACCTACCCGGCGCCGGAACATTGCTTCTGAACCCGCACGCCGCCGCGGATTCCGGCCCGATGCGGACGCTGAATCGCATCGCGGATCTGCGTGCGCTGGTGCAGGGTTGGCGGATGGCAGGCGAGACCGTTGCTTTCGTGCCGACCATGGGCAACCTGCATGCGGGTCATGCGAGCCTGATCGACGCCGCGCACCACCACGGGCGCCGGGTGGTGGCGAGCGTGTTTGTCAATCCGCTGCAGTTCGGTCCGACCGAGGACTACGCCGCGTACCCGCGCACGCCGGACGAGGATGCCGTGCTGCTCGCCGCGCAGGGCGTGGATGCGCTGCTCCTGCCCGTGGTCGAGGAGATGTATCCGCGCGGCGTTGCCACCAGCACGGTGGTCGATGTCCCGGGGCTCTCCGACATCCTATGCGGCGCATTCCGCCCGGGGCATTTCCGCGGCGTGGCGACCGTGGTCGTCAAGCTCCTCAATCTCGTACAGCCCGACGTCGCGATCTTCGGCGAGAAGGACTACCAGCAGCTCACCATCATCCGCCGCGCCGTCGAGGACCTCTGTCTGCCCGTGCGGATCGTCGGGGCACCCACGGTGCGTGCGGAGGACGGCCTCGCGCTCTCCTCGCGTAACCTATTCCTCGACGAGGGCGAACGCGCGATCGCGCCGCGGCTCTATCGGGCGCTCGATTACGCGCGGCGCCGGCTGATGGGGGGCGAGACCGACGTCGCGTCGATCGAAACCGAGGGCTTCGAGTCGCTGCGCGCTGCCGGCTTCCGGCCAGATTATTTCGAGGTGCGCACGGCGGGAACGCTCGCTCGACCGCAGGGACGGGACGTCGCCGTGGTGGTGCTCGCGGCCGCGCGATTGCGCCGTGCACGGCTCATCGACAACGTGCAGTGCCGGGCACCGGGCCCGTTCTGAAGCTGGCGGTCAGGCGGCCCTGAGGCGCGCCAGCGACCAGTCGATGTGCTCGCGCAGATCTGGAGCAGCGCCCACCCTCCGTGCCTCGAGCGCTGCGATCGTTTCGGGTGTGGGCGGCGCGTTGCCGAGCGCGAGGGCGATGTTGCGCTGCCAGCGCTGATAGCCGATGCGCCGGATCGCGCTGCCCGCGGTCCGCTCGAGAAACTCCGGTTCGCTCCAGCCGAACAGTTCGAGCAGACTCGCGCGATCGAGCCCGTGACGCGCGCGGAAGTCTGGCTCCGCGCTCTGTTTTGCATAGCGGTTCCAGGGACACACGAGCTGGCAGTCGTCACAGCCGTAGATCCGGTTGCCGATCGCCGCCCGGAATTCCTCGGGAATGATTCCGTCCAGCTCGATCGTGAGATAGGAGATGCAGCGCCGTGCGTCGAGCTGCCACGGCGCGACGATTGCGCGCGTCGGACACACGTCGATGCAGGCGGTGCAGCTGCCGCAGTGAGCGCTCACCGGAGCGTCGACCGGCAGCGGCAGGTCGGTAAAGACCTCGCCGAGGAAGAACCAGGATCCTGCGTTGCGGTCGAGCAGGTTGGTGTGCTTGCCGATCCAGCCCAGCCCGGCGTCGCGCGCGAGCGCCTTCTCGAGCACGGGGGCGCTGTCGGTGAAGGCGCGATAACCGGCGGACCCGGCGGCAGCCGCGAGCTTCCCGGCGAGTCGCGCCAGACGCGAGCGCAGTACACGGTGGTAGTCCCGGCCGAGCGCATACCGCGACACGTAGGCGAGCGTTGGATCGTCGAGCGCCGCGCGAGGCGCCAGCGCCTCCGGGAGATAGTCCATGCGTGCGCTCACGACGCGCAGCGTGCCAGGCACGAGCTCCGCGGGCCGGGCGCGCTTGCTGCCGTGTCGCGCCATGTAACCCATCTCGCCATGACGTCCGGCGGCCAGCCAGGCGTCAAGCAGCTCGGAATCGCGCTCGAGGTCGACGCCGGCGATCCCGACCTTCTGAAAGCCCAGTTCCTCGCCCCAGACCTTCACCTTGCGCGCGAGCGCCGCGAAGTCAGGCTCAGATGTCGCGTTCATGGCGGACTGCGGGTTCGGTGCGGGCGGCAATTATAATGAGCCGATGAACACGCCACCGGGCGCGATTTATACGGCCGCTCAGGTGCGCGAACTCGATCGGCGCGCGATCGAGGTGTGCGGCATCCCGGGATACGAGCTGATGACGCGCGCCGGTCACGCGCTGGCCGACGCGATCCGCGCGCTCTGGCCCGCGGCGCGCTCGATCGCGGTGCTGGCCGGGCCGGGCAAGAACGGCGGCGACGGCTACGTCTGCGCACGCGTCGCGCGTGCGCGCGGCGTCGCGGCCCAGGTGCTCGCCGTCGCGCCACCCGGTGATCTCACGGGCGACGCGCGGCGCGCCTGCGAGGAGTTCCACGCTGCCGGCGGGCGCACGAGGATGTTCGACGGGGACGCGATCGACGACGAGGTGATCGTCGATGCGATCTTCGGCATAGGCATCGCCCGGCCCGTGGCCGGCGCATACGCCCGCGCGATCGCGGCTGCGAATGGCTCCGGCCGAGCGCTGCTCGCGGTCGATCTGCCCTCCGGCCTCGACGCCGACACCGGTCATCCACATGGCGTCGCGATACGCGCCGATGCCACGGTGAGTTTCATCGGGCGCAAGCTTGGCTGTTACCTGGGCGCGGGTCCCGACCACGCCGGGCTGCGGCGCTTCGACGATCTCGGCGTTCCGCCGCAGGCGTTTTCGGACGTGTCCGCCGAGGCGGCCCTCATCGGACCGGACATCGTGCGTGAGGCATTGCCTGCGCGGGCACGTACCGCGCACAAGGGACGGCACGGTCACGTGCTGGTGATCGGCGGGACGCCCGGGATGGCGGGCGCGGCGCGTCTCGCCGGTGTCGCCGCGCTCCGCTCGGGTGCCGGCCTCGTCAGCATCGCCACACATCCGGCGAGCGTGGCGGCGATGGCCGCTCCGCCCGAGCTCATGACGGCGACGATAGACACGGTGCGCGATCTCGTTCCACTGCTCGAGCGCTGCAACATCGTCGCGATCGGACCCGGCCTGGGAAGCGGCGAGTGGGGGACCGCGATGTTCGACGCGGCGCTATCGGCAGATAGGCCGCTCGTCGTCGATGCGGATGCACTCAACCTGCTCGCGCAGCGGACCTTGAGGCGCGACGACTGGATTCTGACGCCTCACCCGGGCGAAGCGGGGCGCTTGCTCGGCATCGATGCAACGCAGGTGCAGGCGGACCGGCTCATCGCCGCGCGCGAACTGCAGCGGCGCTATGGGGGCACTGTGGTTCTGAAGGGCGCGGGCTCGATCGTGCTGTCGCAGTCGACGACGCCCGCGATCTGCGATCTCGGCAATCCCGGCATGGCGGTGGCCGGCATGGGAGACGTGCTGACCGGCATCATCGCCGGCATCGCCGCGCAATGCCGGGATCTGCCGCTCGCCGCGGCAGCGGCGGTGTACGTGCATGCCGAGGCGGGTGATCGCGCGGCGCGTCCCGGTGAGCGAGGCCTGCTTGCCAGCGACGTGATCGGCGAGCTGCGCGGCAGCGTCAATCGGCGACAGTGAGGAGTGATGCGCGAGCTTCAATCGCCCGGGGCGACGCAGGCGGCGGGCGCCGAGCTCGGTCGTGCGCTGATCGCCGTCCCGGATCGGCGGCCCTGGCTCGTCGGTCTCGAGGGCGAGCTGGGTGCCGGCAAGACGACGCTCATTGCGGGACTGCTGCACGCGCTCGGTCACGATGGCGCGGTGCGCAGTCCGACCTATACGTTTATCGAGCCCTATCGCCTCGCAGACCGCGCGATCCATCACTGCGATCTCTACCGGATCACGAGCGCGGACGAGATCGACGATCTAGGCTTGCGCGAGCTCGTGACCGACGATGCCCTGTTGCTGGTCGAATGGCCCTCGCGCGCCGCGGGCAGGCTGGGCGTGTTTGATCTGGTGATAAGGCTCGACTACGCGCGAGACGCCGAGGCCCGGCGCATGAGTACGATCCCGGGTACGCCGCGTGGCGCGTCGGTCGTTGAGGCCCTTGCTCGATAGCGCATTACATCCTGACCGTATCTCCATAATTTCATTTGAAATATGACCGATCAAGAGAGTAGATTACGTCGCATGCTGCTGCGGCGCCTTCCGAGGCACTCGATCCTACCGGGTCTCCTGATGCTCTGCGTCTGCGCCGGTGCGGGCGCGGCGCCTGCGCGTGTCGAGGACGTGCGGCTCTGGTCCGGTCCCGAGGGAACCCGACTAGTGCTCGATCTGTCTTCCCCCGTCAAATACGACGTTTTCACGCTCAACAATCCCTACCGCGTCGTCGTCGATCTCGCCAACGCGAGCATCGCCGACAACAGTCGGTTGCCAGCGGGCCAGGGTTCCGTGACGCGTGTGCGCAGCGGCAAGCAGCCTCGCCACGGCCTGCGGTTCGTGCTCGACCTGGCCGTGCTGCAGCGGCCTCGGAGCTTCGTCGTCGGGCCGGACGGCACGGCCGGACACCGACTGGTGGTGGAACTCCCGGCCGCGGCCGGCGCCCCCACGGCCTCGGCTCCGCCGCCGGTGATGGCGGCGACCTCGCCGCCGCCGCCAGCTGTCATGCCGCCTTCGGAGCCGATGAGCGTGAAGTCGGTGGCCACCGGTCGCGGTCGCGACCTCGTGATCGCGGTCGATGCGGGCCACGGCGGCAAGGACCCTGGCGCCATCGGCCGCAAGGGCACCTATGAAAAGCAGGTGACGCTCGCGATCGCCCGCCGGCTGGCGGCGGCGATCGATCGCGAGGACGGCATGCGGGCGGTGATGGTGCGCGGCGACGATCGCTTCGTCAGCCTGCGCGGTCGCGTCGTGAAAGCACGCGATTACAAGGCGGACATGTTCATCTCGATCCATGCCGACTCGGTGCGCGACCGCAACGTGGGTGGCTCGTCCGTCTATGTCCTGTCGCTGCGCGGCGCCAGCGACGAGGCGGCGCGGTGGCTCGCGGAACGCGAGAATGCCGCCGACCTGATGGGCGGCGTGTCGCTCGATGACAAGAACGACGTGCTGGCCTCGGTCCTGCTCGACGTCACGCAGAAGGAGAGCGTCAGCAACAGCGTCGATGCCGCCGATTCGATACTGGGTTCCCTGCGCGGCGTCACGTCCGTGCATCGCCCGCGCGTACAGCACGCCGGATTCGTCGTGCTCAAGTCGCCGGATATCCCCTCGGTACTCGTCGAGACCGCGTTCATCTCCAACGTGGCGGACGAGCGGCGGCTGAAGGATCCTGTTCATCAGCTCAAGATCGCCGAGGCGATCCACGCCGGGGTTCGAAGCTACTTCTACTCGCGACCGCCGCCGGGCACGCGCGTCGCGACGTTGGTCGCGGCGCAGCGCGCCGAACCCCGTACGCTCGCGGGACGCTAGTCCGACCGGGCTTTGCTATCCTCGCGGCCCCCACCGCCAGGGCCGTCGCATGCCCATCCGGGTCCTGCCCGAACAACTCATTCACCAGATCGCGGCCGGCGAGGTCGTCGAACGGCCGGCGTCGGTGGTGAAGGAGCTGGTCGAGAACAGCCTGGATGCCGACGCGCGCCGCATCGAGGTCGAAGTCGAGGCCGGAGGCGTCGCGCTTTGCCGCGTGCGCGACGACGGCGCCGGGATCGCGCGCGATGAGCTCGAGCTCGCGCTTGCGCATCACGCGACCAGCAAGCTTGCGCGCATCGAGGACTTGGAGTCGGTGCGCTCGCTCGGGTTCCGCGGCGAAGCGCTGCCCTCGATCGCCTCGGTGTCGCGTGTCCGGCTCATCTCCCGTCCGGCTGGCGCGGAGTCCGGCTACGCCGTAACAGCGGCGGACGGAGTGCTCGCGGGTCCCGCGCCAGCGTCGCACCCCCAGGGCACGACGGTCGAGGTACGCCAGCTCTTCTTCAACGTACCCGCGCGCCGTAAGTTCCTGCGCGCCGAGCGCACCGAGCTTGCACAGGTGCAGCGGCTCGTCGAGCGCGCTGCGCTCGCCCGCTTTGACGTTGCATTCCGGTTCAGCGGCGGCAAACGCCTGCTTGCGGATCACCCGGCTGCGGTTTCGGATCGCGAGCGCGATGCGCGTGTCGCGGCGGTACTCGGCGAGGACTTCATCACGCAGGCGATGCGGCTCGACCACGATGGCGCGGGTATGCGGCTCTCGGGCTGGTTCGGGCTTCCCACGTACGCGCGTGGCCAGTCCGATCAGCAGCATTTCTTCCTGAACGGCCGGCCGCTTCGCGACAAGCTGGTCGCAAGCGCGGTGCGCCTCGCCTATCGCGACGTGCTCTTTCACGGGCGCCAGCCCGCATACGTGCTGTATCTCGAGATCGACCCGTCGCGTGTGGACGTAAACGCTCACCCGCAGAAGCTCGAGGTCCGGTTTCGGGAACCGGGTCTGATCCACGACTTCCTGTTCCGGACGCTGGAGCGCGCACTTGCGCAGACCCGTGCCTCGACCGAGGCGGTGGCGTCGATCCCCGCGGCGCGTCTGCGGGTGGCCGGTGGGACGCCGCCGGTGCAGACTGGCTGGTCGGCACTGGATCTGTACGGGTCTCGACCCGCGCAGGTGCGTGAACCGGTGGAATACGGGTCCGAGTCCCGCGACCCGCTGCCGTCGATCGAGAGTGCCGCGGCGAACGACGCCGCCGACCATCCGCTCGGGTACGCGATCGCGCAGCTCCACGGTGTCTACATCCTCGCGCAGGCCCGGGACGGGCTGGTGCTGGTCGACATGCACGCCGCGCACGAACGCACGGTGTACGAGCGGCTCAAGTCCGCGCTGCAGATGGATCGCGTGGCAAGCCAACCGCTGCTGATTCCCGTCACGGTTGCCGCGAACACCGCCGACGTCGATCTGGCCGAAACACATTTCGCAGTGTTCGGCCGGCTCGGTGTGGACCTCACACGCGCCGGACCGACGCAGCTCGTGGTCCGGGCGCTGCCGGCGCTGCTTTCTTCCGCGGAGCCAGCCGCCCTGGTCCGGGACCTCCTTGCCGGCCTCGGCGAGGAGGGCGGGGCGGGCGGCGAACGCATCCTCGAGCGCACGCTCGGAACGATGGCCTGCCACCAGGCCGTGCGCGCCAACCGCCGACTGAGCGTGCCCGAGATGAACGCGCTGTTGCGGGAGATGGAGACGAGCTTGCGCAGCGACCAGTGCGTGCATGGCCGGCCCACCTGGTCTTTCCTCGGGATGGGCGAGCTCGACCGGTTGTTTCTCAGGGGTCGATGACTGTGCCCGATAGCGCGCCGGCCGATGCGGTCCTGATCATGGGACCCACCGGCACGGGGAAGTCGGAGCTGGCGCTCACCCTCGCACAGGAGTTTCCGCTGGAGATCGTGAGCGTTGACTCGGCGCTGGTCTATCGCGGTCTCGACATAGGCACCGCCAAGCCGACTGCTGCCGAGCGCGCCCTCACCCCACATCACCTGATCGACGTCTGCGACCCGGCAGAGACGTATTCCGCCGGAAGGTTTCTCGACGATACCCTCGAACTGATCCCGGCGATCCGCCGCCGCTGCCGGATCCCGCTGCTGGTCGGGGGGACCATGCTCTATTTCCGTGCGCTCATGCGTGGGCTCGCGACCCTTCCGCCAGCCGATTCCGCGCTGAGAGCTCGACTCGACGCGCGTGCGCGCGGCGACGGCTGGCCGGCGCTGCATGCGGAGCTTGCCCGCGTCGATCCAGCGGCCGCCGCGCGTATCCAGCCTGCCGACGGGCAGCGCATCCAGCGGGCGCTGGAGGTATTCGAACTGACCGGCGAGACGATCAGCGACCGGCAGCGGCGCGTAACAGCCACCAGCCTGCGTCTTTCGGCGCACGCCCTCATGCCTTTTACCCGCGATGAGCTCTACCAGCGGCTCGATCGTCGCTTCGACGCGATGCTGGCGGCAGGTCTCGTCGAGGAGGTGCGCATACTGCACCGCCGTGGAGACCTGACGCCCGAGCTTCCAAGCCTGCGCTCAGTTGGATATCGGCAGCTCTGGGCTTACCTCGAAGGCCGGATGACGATGACGGAGGCCGTTGCGGCCGCGAAGCGGGCCACTCGGAACCTTGCGAAGCGACAGCTCACCTGGCTGCGGTCGGAACCTGTGATCCCCTGGATGGTCGGACTTGAAGATCAGCAACTTGCACCCATCAAGTCGGTACTTTGCGACGCGGCCGCCCGGAGTTGGACGGAAACCCTGTGCTAAGATTCAGTGGTTCTTGCCCCGTCAATGCGATGGCTGTCCCAGCCGTTTCTAAGGAAGGCTGCGCTGCAGGAACGACGCGCCGCTAAAAAAGACAAAGGAGAAGCGATCATGGCCAAGGGCCAGTCCCTGCAGGACCCCTTCCTCAATGCACTGCGCAAGGAACGGGTACCAGTCTCGATATACCTGGTGAACGGAATCAAGCTTCAGGGTCAGATCGACTCCTTCGACCAATTCGTGGTCCTGCTCCGCAACAGCGTGAGCCAGATGGTCTACAAGCACGCGATATCGACGGTGGTACCGGCGCGCAACGTCCGCCTGCCGACGTCGGACGACGACCCGGCCGAGGAGGCTCCACCGGCCTGACCCGCCGCGAGCAGGACTAAGGATTTCTTGATCGACAGACTGCGCAGCGGCGAACACGCCATCCTCGTCTGCATCGGGCTCGGCCGTACACCCGATCCCGATCGCGTTGAGGAATTCACCGCGCTTGCGCAGTCAGCCGGCGCCGGGGTGCTCGAGCGGCTCGTCGTGACGCGCAAGAGCGCGGATCCGCGTTACCTCCTTGGCAGCGGCAAAGTGAGCGAGCTGCGCGAACGCGTCGCGGCGACAGGGGCCGACCTCGTGCTGGTAGACCACGAGCTCTCGCCCAGCCAGGAACGCAACCTGGAGCAGGAACTCAAGTGCCGCGTGCTCGATCGCAGCGGCCTGATCCTGGACATCTTCGCGCAGCGCGCGCGCAGCTTCGAGGGCAAGCTGCAGGTGGAGCTCGCGCAGCTCCAGCACCTGTCGACGCGCCTGGTCCGCGGCTGGACTCACCTCGAGCGCCAGAAGGGCGGCATCGGTCTGCGGGGTCCGGGTGAAACTCAGCTGGAGACGGACCGGCGGCTGGTCGGGCGCCGCATCAAGACGCTCAATGACCGCCTCGACCGGGTGCTCGTGCAGCGCGACACCACGCGGCGCGACCGGCAGCGCCGGGCCGTGCCGACGGTCGCGCTGGTGGGCTACACCAATGCCGGGAAGTCAACACTGTTTAATCGGCTCACCGCGGCGGAGGCGTTTGCCGCCGACCAGCTCTTTGCGACGCTCGACCCAACGGTGCGCCGTCTTGGGGTGGCGGCCGGCCTCGACATCGCGCTCGCTGACACGGTCGGTTTCGTCCGGGACCTGCCGCACGAGCTCGTGGCCGCCTTCCGTTCGACCCTCCAGGAAGCGCGCGACGCAGATCTGCTGCTGCACGTCATCGATGCTGCGGATCCGGAACGCGCCGAACGCATCGCGCAGGTCGACCACGTGCTCGATTCGATCGGCGCCGGGGACCTGCCCCAGATCGCGATCTACAACAAGATCGACCGCACGGGCGAGGCGCCGCGCATCGAGTTTTCCGCCGACGGACGCGCGGATCGGGT
Organism: Steroidobacteraceae bacterium; assembly: GCA_035491795.1. GTDB lineage: Bacteria > Pseudomonadota > Gammaproteobacteria > Steroidobacterales > Steroidobacteraceae > DATJKD01. The sequence goes on from DATJKD010000010.1 coordinate 11,763, forward strand.
GTGGCTCTCGGCGCAGACCGGCGCGGGTGTCGGGTTGCTGCGCGAGGCGCTCCAGGGTCACTTCGGTCGCGACCTCGCGCGCCTGAGAGTACGCGTCCCCGCACGCGGCGGACGCGCTCGCGCGCGTTTCCACGAGGCCGGCGCGGTGCTCGCCGAACGCGTGGAAACAGACGGTGGTTTCGAGCTCGACGTCTGGATGCGCCGACCCGATATCGAACGCATATGTCGCGAGGAGGGCCTCGATCCGCCGGTGGCGATGCCTTGTCTGGCCGAATCGGCCTTCCTACAATCGACACGTATCAGCAACGTCGGCAACGCCTGACGTCCCGAAGCGGCCGTTCTGGTTCGGCCGGTTTGGCATCTTCACCTATCAATCGGCCATTCGGAGCAGTCAGACCCATGGCGTGGAACGAGCCGGGCAAGAATCGCAACCCCTGGGGCAATAGACCGGAGCGGGGCGCCGCGGATCTCGACGAGGCGCTGCGCCGCCTGCAGCGCAGGCTTGCGGGAATTTTTGGCGGCGGCCGAGGCGGCAACGGAGACGGCAGCGGCAGCTCGGGCGGCGGTCGCGCCCGTGGCTTCGGGATCGGCACCATCGCTGCTGCCCTGCTCGTGATCTGGGGAGCGACCGGCGTCTACCAGGTCGACGCGGCGGAGCGCGCCGTGATCACGCGGTTCGGGCGGTATGTCCGCACGACTCAGCCCGGCATCGGAATGCACATCCCCTGGCCGGTCGAGGCGCGGCGCATCGTCAACATCGGGTCGATTGAGACGTTCAACGATCAGACGCGGATGCTCACGCAGGATGAGAACCTCGTCGATCTCAACATTGCCGTGCAGTACCGGCGCGCCGAGCCCATCGACTTTTCGTTCAACGTACGTGATCCGGAGGATACGCTCGGCGAAGTGAGCGAGAGTGCGATCCGCGAGATCATCGGGCGCAGCCGCCTCGACTTCGTGCTCGAGGAAGGCCGGCAGGAGATCACCGCGAGGACCAAGGAGCTCGTACAGCGCACGCTCGACATCTACAAGACCGGCATCGAGGTCACCTCGGTCAGCCTGGTAGGGGTGAGCGTCCCCGAGCAGGTACAGACCTCGCAGCGCGACGCGATCAAGGCCCGCGAGGACAAGGAGCGGCTCGCGCTCGAGGCGCAGGCGTACTCGAACGACATCCTCCCCAAGGCCAAGGGCTCCGCAGCCCGGCAGCTCGAGGAATCGCAGGCCTACAAGGCGCGGATCGTCGCGGACGCGGAGGGCGAGGCGGAGCGATTCTCGAAGTTGCTTGCCGCCTATGAGCGGGCGCCGGGTGTGACCCGGCAGCGGCTGTACTACGAGACCATCGAGGATGTGCTTGGGAGCACCAACAAGGTGCTGGTCGACACCGAGGGCACGGGGAACATGCTCTATCTGCCGCTCGACAAGCTCACCGAGCGCCGCGTGCCTAGCCTGACGCTCGACGAGCAACGACAGTCAACGGGCCCCGCGGTCCGCGAGACCCAGGAGACGACGCCGGATGTCTCCATCGAAGCGCGTCGCGAGCGAGGCAGCCGCTGATGGGCAACAGAAGCTATCTGGCCGTGTTCGCGCTCGGCGCACTGGTGCTCGTGTTGTCAATGGCGGCGTTCACCGTGCGGGAGACGGAGCTGGCGATCAAGATGCGGTTCGGCGAGATCGTGCGCGCCGACTATCAGCCCGGGCTGCACTTTCTCGTGCCGTTCATCAACAACGTGCGCAAGTTCGACCGGCGGATCCTGACCGAGGACTATCCGTCCGAGCAGTTCCTGACCAGCGAAGGCAAGATCCTGCGGATCAATTTCTTCGTGAAGTGGCGCATCAGCGACGTTACGCGGTACTACATCTCGACCGCCGGCGGCGTCGAGGAAGTCGCCAACCGCCGCCTCGGCGAGATCGTCAAGGACGGCATCAAGGGCGTGATCGCGCGACGCACGATCCAGCAGGTCGTGGCGGCCGATCGCAGCGAATTTCTGGGAGAGGTCGAGAAGATCGCGGGATTGAACGTCCGCGAGCTCGGGATCATCCTGATCGACGTCCGTGTCAAGAGCATCGACCTGCCCGAGGAAGTGAGCGAATCGGTCTTCAACCGCATGCGGCAGGACTTTGCGCGCCAGGCGGCGCAGCTCCGCGCCGAAGGCTCGGCGGTCTCCGAGCAGACGCGCGCGGAAGCCGAGCGCCAGCGCACCGAGACCCTGGCCGACGCGTACCGGCAGGCGGAGATCAC
>DATJKD010000011.1:0-23819 GCA_035491795.1 Steroidobacteraceae bacterium
CAGTTTCACTCGCCGAAGAACCTCGCGATGGCGGTCGCGGCGGAATCGGCGGAGCTGCTCGAGCATTTCCAGTGGCTTACCGAGGCGCAGAGCCGCGACCTCGCGCCCGCGCAACGCGATCAGGCCGCGCTCGAGATGGCCGATGTGCTGCTCTATCTCGTGCGCCTCGCCGATCAGCTCGGTGTCGACCTGCTCGCCGCAGCGCATCGCAAGATCGGCCTCAACGCCGAGAAGTATCCGGTCGACAAGTCACGCGGCCACAGCCGCAAGTACACCGAGCTTTGATGACCATGCCCGAGAGTCGCGACCAGCCACCAAGCCGCCCCTCCCCGGACCAGGCGCATCGGGAGGACCGATCCTCCGGCGGGCGATGGGCCGTCGTCGTCGATGACCACGAGGCGGAGATGACCTATTCGCGTGCGTCGCCGACGCTCATCATCATCGACCACACAGAGGTGCCTGACGCGCTGCGCGGCCGCGGAGTCGGCCAGGCGCTGGTCGAGCGCGCTGTGCTCGATGCGCGGCGCGAGGGTTTCCGCATTATTCCCCTGTGTCCTTTCGCGAAGGCGCAGTTCGAGCGCCACACGGCCTGGCGAGACGTGCTCTCCACCTGAGCACTCGGGGGCGGCGGATGGGCCGCTTTCACCCGAATCGCAATTCCTGTGACGCGCTACTCTGACTCGGCGCGCATCGTCCTCCCATACTCGGCCCCATGCCTTGCCAGCCCGCTCAAGGATTCGGCGGCCGGCCGGTTTGGAACTTCAGGAGATCACCGATGCGAATGAACCCGACTTTGAATGCGGCCACGATGCTTTCTGCTGCCGTGGCAACGTTGGCGCTTGCCGGCTGCGGCGGGCCATCTGCTTCCGACGCCGTGCCAGTTGCGTCGGTGACGCCGACGGACCCGACGGCCGCAGCCGCCCAGGCCCAGGCCGAGGCTGACCGCGCGGCTCTTCAGGCCCGCGAGGACCAGCTTGCCAAGCGCGAGGCCGAGCTCGCGCTCGCCGCACGCGAACAGGAACTCGCGCACCGCGAAGCCGAGCTCACTGCCAAGGAACGCGCCACGAAGAAGGTTGCCGCGACCCCGAAGCCGGTGCCTGCGAAGGCAGTGGCGGTCCCCACCTCACCCAAGCCTGCGCTTGTCGCAAAGCCGGCGCCGGTCCCGGTGCAGCCGATCGTCATACCGGCGGGCACGGAGCTTTCGATCGGCCTCTCGTCGACGGTGTCGACGAAGTCCGCAAGCATCGGCGACCCCGTCGACGCGCGGCTCGCATCTGACCTGGTGGTCGATGGACGCCGCGCGATCATGGCCGGCGCGCCCATCCGCGGGCGGGTGACCGAAGTCGTGTCGGGCAGCAAGCGGATCGGTGGCACCCCGACGCTCGCCATGAATTTCGACGGCATCGAGCTCGAGGACGGCAAGACCGTTGCGATCAGCGGCCAGCTCGTCCAGCAGGGCAAGAGCGACACCGGCCGCGATACCGCCAAGATCGTGGGCGGTACGGCTGCCGGCGCGATCATCGGTCACCAGATCGACGACGACAAAGGCACGGTGATCGGCGGCATCCTGGGCGGCGCGGCGGGCGTCATCGCGGCCCGCAAGACGGGTGGCGAGATCGACGTGCCGGCCGGCACGGTCATGGCCTTCGTGGTCGACCGCCCGTTCCAGGTGATGCCGGACTGAGGGCAAGAACGGCGCAGCGTCGCGGGAGTCAGCTGGAGAAGATCTCGACGGCAGCGGCCACGGCGTCGTGCAGGGACTGCATGCCGAACGAGATGTCCTGCAACACGCCGTTGACGTAGAAAGTCGGCGTCGCGCGCACGTGCATGCGGCGCGCGCCGTCGATGTGCTCGCGCACCCGCTGCAGATAGTAGTGTGCGTTCATCTCCGCGGAGAAGCGCACGGGGTCGAGGCCGAGCTGTGCCGCGTACCGGTCGAGCTCGCGTCGCTTGAGATGCGTCTGGTTGGCGAACAGCAGGTCGTGCATCTCCCAGAACCGGCCCTGCGCGGCCGCCGATTCGGCGGCTTCGGCCGCCTGCAGCGCGTGCTGATGCGCTTCCTCGAGGGGGAAGTGCCGGAATACCAGCCGCACGCGGTTGGGGTAACGATCGAGAAGCAGCTTTACGCCGGGCGCCGCCATCTTGCACGTCGGGCATTCGAAGTCGCCGTACTCGACGACCGTGACGGGCGCATGGTCGGGACCCAGCGTGTGGTCGGTGGGCTCCACCGGCACAACCAATCCGGTTCGCACCGGCTGAACCGTCGTCGTCATATGTCCTCCTTGCCCCGCCGCGAAGTCTAGCCAAAAGCGCCACACGCAGATACAAAGGCCGCAGGCGGCGCCGCACAGCGCTCGCCACGCACGACGGAGTGGCGATACTTTGCAACGAGCTCGCGTCTGACGATGTCCGCTCCGACGCAGGACAGCGCGCGCCTGGACCGCCCGGTCAACCCGGAGCGGGATCACATCCTCGGTCCAGCGACGGCTCCGATCACGCTGGTTGAATACGGCAGCTATGCCTGTCCGCATTGCCGGGTCGCCAACGAGCGCATCGGCAGCGTGCGCACCGCGTTCGGCGACCGGCTGCGCTACGTGTTCCGTCACCGACCGCTGACCGGGGTCGACATCGCCCGTCGCGCGGCCGAGCTGGCGGAGACGGCACCGACGCCGGATCGGTTCTGGGACGCACACGTCGCGCTGATGACCCGCTCCACGAACCTGACCGAGGAGGACGTCGGCGCGGTCGCCGAGGAGTTGGGCCTTGCCGAGCTCGAGACCGCAGAAGCGGAGCGGCGGCGTGCCGCCGCGCGGGAGCGGGTCGACGCCGACGTATCGAGCGCCTATGCGAGTGGCGTGCGCTTCGTGCCGAGCTTCTTCATCAATGGCCGTCGCTACGACGGGCCCTGGGATGAGAGCTCCTTTACGGACGCGATGCTCGGATCGCTCGGGCATCGCGTACGCACCGCAGCGCTCGAGTTTGCGAGCTGGGCACCTTCGACCGGCGTCCTGCTGCTGCTCGCGACCGCGGCCGCCCTCCTGATGGCGAACTCGGCCGTAGGGCAGGCCTTCGACGCGTTCTGGCACACGGAGGTCGGGCTCGTTTTTGGCGACGGTGTGGCGCGGATGTCGCTTCTGCACTGGGTGAACGACGCGCTGCTCACGATCTTCTTTCTGGTCGTGGGGCTCGAGATAAAGCGCGAGTTCACAACCGGGAGCCTGGCGAGCCGCCGTTCCGCGGCGCTGCCGATTGCCGCTGCGATCGGCGGGATGGCCGCGCCGGCGCTGATCTACGTTGCGCTCATCCCGCAGGGACCCTGGAGCCACGGCTGGGGTGTGCCGATGGCGACGGACACCGCGTTCGCGGTCGCGCTGATCGCGATGATGGGGGCACGGGTGCCGATCGAGCTGAGGGTGTTCCTCACGGCCGCTGCGATCGTCGACGACATTGGCGCGATCATCGTGGTGGCGATTTTCTACTCGGGGGAACTGCAGGTCGGCTACATCGCCGGCGCGGCGGGCGTCACGGCCGCGCTCGCGATGCTGAACCGCTCGGGGGTGTACCGCGCATCGCCCTACGTGCTGCTTGGCATCGCTCTATGGGCGTGCGTCCATGCGAGCGGTCTGCACGCGACCCTGGCGGGCGTGATCCTGGCCGCGTTCATTCCCACGCGCCCACCACCCGACTATCGCGCGCTGATGCTGCAGGCCGATACCATTCTCGACGCCGAGGCCAGCCATGGCGGCGAGCAGCTGCGCCACGGGCCCTCGGAATCCGCCCTGCGCGCGCTCGATGCGATACACGACCGACTGGAATCGCCGGCGGACCGTATGCTGCGCAACGCCGGGCCGCGTTCGAGCTATCTCGTGCTGCCGGTGTTCGCGCTTGCGAACGCCGGGGTCGCCGTCGGCAGCAATGTCTTCGACGGGCGCGAGCCGCTCATGCTCGCAATCATCGCCGGGCTCGTGATCGGCAAGCCGCTCGGGTTCATCGGCGCGTCGGCGCTCGCCGTGCGGCTCGGGCTGGCCGTCAAGCGCGACGAGTACTCGTGGCGTCAGCTCGCCGGCGCGGGCGCGCTCGCCGGTATCGGCTTCACGATGTCGCTGTTCATCGCGGGCCAGGCATTTCCCGCCGTGGCCGACTTCGCGGCCGCCAAGGTAGCCGTATTCATCGCTTCCGTGCTCTCGGCGATCATCGGCGTTGCGGTGTTGTGGCGTGCTGCGCGTCCGAGCGAGGCCGGGGCGGCCCCGGTTCCGTCCGACGTCACCGAGGTCGAGGTGCCGGGTTGAACATTTGAACATTCATATCAGAAGCTGCCACGCAGGTTGACGCGATCGGTATCGCGGGTTCGCTGCCAAGAGGTGGCGTTACCATGCGCCAGGGCAGTCGATCCAGAAACGCTTCTCTTTCGTCCGATTCTCGAGCAGCGGCAGCACCTCCGCGCGGCGACGATACGCGAGTCGACTGCCCGGCTGCGACTGGAGGCAAGAGTGCCGCGGCGCCCCCGACTGCACGTTTCTGGAGGGATCTATCACGTCGTGCTGCGGGGCAACCACCGACAGCACATCTTCGACACCCGCGGCGATCGCGCGCGCCTCGATGAGATCGTCAGCGAGGTCATCACGCGCTTTGGTGCGCGACTGCATGCTTACTGCTGGATGAGCAACCACCTGCATCTGCTCGCGCAGGTGGCTGAAGCACCCCTCGGTCGACTGATGCATCGCATAGCCAGCCGCTACGCTCGTTACTACCAAGCGCGGCTCCGAACGACTGGACACCTTTTCGAGCGCCGCTATCGAGCGTGGCTCGTCGATGTCGACGGATACCTGCTCGAGCTGGTCCGATACATTCACTTGAACCCGGTGCGCGCCGGCATGGTCGGTGATCCGGCCGAGTACGAATGGTCGGGTCACCTCACGTATCTCAGCATGCGAAGTCAACCGTGGCTGTGCACCAACTTTGTCCTGCGCATGTTTCACGATGACGCCGCGACTGCCGCGAGCGCCTATCGTGCATTCGTCTTAGCGGGCATATGTGGTTCGCGCGATGCATCGCTATATCAGGGGCACGCTCAGGAACCGCGCATACTGGGATCCGACCGCTTCATGCAGACGCTTGCCCTTGCGCCTGCACGGCCTCGTTCAATCAGAACCTTAGACGACCTCGCAGCGACGACCTGCCAGGCGTTCGGCGTTAGCCTCGAAGCCCTGCGCTCGCCGGGTAAACAACGGCTCCTGAGTGCGGCTCGGCGCAGTCTTGCGCTAGAAGCGACCGAGCAGCGCATTGCAAGTCTCAGCGATGTGGCCCGTTATCTTCACCGCTCGGTCAGTGGCATCGCCAGGCTCGTCGAGCGCGCGCACCATCAGCCACAGTCGGGGGAGCGCGAAACCGGGTGAGTCCGAGTAAGCAAATGTGCAAATGTTCAACCCGGCACTGACTACTACTGACTACTAATCGTCGCGGATCGCGCGCTGCCGCATGCGCTTGACCTTCGCATCGCGCGCCTTCGATGCCAGGCGACGCTCGATCGAGGCGCGGGTCGGTCGGGTCTTGCGCCGCCTCTTCGGCTCGACGAGCGCGGCGTGGATCATCGCCTCGAGGCGTGCGCGCGCGTCCGCCTTGTTCTGATCGAGCGACCGGAACCGCTGGGCGTCGATCACGATGACGCCTGCGTCGTTCAGTCGTCGCCCGGCAATGCGCGCGAGCCGGGCGCGGGCTGCGGCCGGCAGCTCCATCCAGCGGGCGGCGTCGAATCGCAGCTCCACAGCATTTGACACCTTGTTGACATTCTGACCCCCGGGGCCCGACGCGCGGACCTGACGGAACTCGATCAACTCCTCGGGAATCGCGAACCCAGCGTCGCGGACGGATGGCACCGGGAAATGCTCAGGATTCGCGGGCGACGCGCCCGGCTACCGCACCGGCGTCCGCCATCTCGAGCCTGACGGCACGTTGCGCCACTGGGATGGTGATGCCGTGCTCCTTGAACAGGCGCCAGATGCTGCGATTGACGTCGGAGCGGACATTGTTGACGCCTTCCTGCGGATCGGCGATCCAGAATCGCAGCTCGAGCTCGATGCCGTGATCCCCGAAGCTCATCAGGCGGGCAACGGGGGGCGGTTCGCGCAGGATCCGCCGATGACCGTCGACCGCGTCCAGCAGGGCCTTGAGCGCCAGCTCCGGATCATCCTTGTAGCTGACACGCACCGGCAGCTTCAGCCGCACGCGGGGATCGGTATAGCTCCAGTTAATGACTGAGTTCGTAATCAGGTTCTGGTTCGGCACCAGCGTCTCGACGCCGTCGCGGTCGCGGACGACGACATAACGCCCGCGCAGCTGCTGCACCCAGCCGAAGCCCTCGGTGCTGGTGCCGGTCGTACCGGTGAAGCTGATCACGTCACCGGGCTTGATCGACCGATCCATCAGCAGCACGAATCCGCTGACGAAGTTCGCGGTGATGCTCTGCAGGCCGAAGCCGAGGCCGATGCCTATGGCGCCGGTGAGGACATTCAGTGTCGTGAGATCGAGACCTGCGGCGTTGAGTCCGACGAGAATCGACAACCCGACCAGGAAGAACTGCGTGAACTTGGCGAGCCCGATCCGCATGTTGGGCGCGATGCCCTGCAGCGACATCAGCCGCTTTTCCAGCCAGCGCGAAACCCAGACCGCGACGATGACGAATACGCCGACTGTCACCAGCAGCTTTGCGATCGACCACACCGAGATGCGGGTCTTGCCGGCGGTGATTCCGATGCCGTCGAGCACCCCGATGAGGGTCTCTCCCCAGCCGAGGAGGTGCAGGGCCAGGAAAACCCAGATCACGATGCTGACCGGCGTGCCCCACCCCTTGATCCGGGATCGAGTGCCCAGCGATACACGGAACAGATAGACGACGACGCGGATCAGTAGCAGGAGTCCAGTCAACTGGACGGCGACGTCAATAATTCGCGTCGGTGCGCGGATCGCGTGCAGCAGCCCGTCGGCCGTCGCCAGCAGCAGCAGGGTCAGCGCAAAGGGCGCCGCGACCCACGCGGCCTCGCGTGCGCGTCCCCGCCAGCCTGCGGGGGCGTCGGCCACACCGAGGTCGCGACGAACCCGCCTGGAGATCCACCAGCCGAGGATCACCATCGCCGCGATAATCGCGATCTGCACGAGATTGGCGGGTTCCAGGAGGCGCTCCATGGCCTCGCTGGCCGCTTGCAACTGCTTTGGCATCCCGGTCAGGCGTTCAGATCCGGGATCAACTGGCTCTCCAGCCGGGAAATCTGGTCCTTGAGCAGCAGTTTTCGCCGCTTGAGACGTCGCAGCTGCACCTGGTCGATATAGAGGTCGAGTTGCAGCCGGTTGATGACGTCGTCGAGGTCGCGATGCTCGATGCGCAGTTGCCGCAGGCGTTCAAGATGCCGAAAGGCTTCGGTTTCGACGTTGTCGCGGACTTCCGTCATCGTGCGCCAGTGGGCCACGTCGATCCTGGTCAGGCCCGGTAGCTTAGCCCTGACCCGATCAAAAGGGGATACCTGCCACCGGTATCACTCCAGACCGATGCTCTCCAGCGAGTGGCCGTGCAGGATCACGAACCCCTGTCGCCGCGTCACCCCGTCCTGGCTGTAGTCGAAAACATATGTCCGCCGCATCCGCAGCCGCCCATCCGACCCCCGTGCCGGTCGGAAGCCGCGGAACGCGACTGTGCCGTCCAGCAACTGCGCACCGGTGCGCTGGCAGGTTTCGAGTGCGGCGACGTTGGCCCGTTCGCGGGCCCCAAGATTCGCATGCCAGGCCCAGGCCACGCCGACCAGGCCGATCAGCAGCGCGAGCACCGACCAGGACAGTTCCACCTCGTGTCGCCGGTAGACCGATCAGACCAGGTCCGTCCAGCGGCGGCTGCGATCGCCGTAGGCGAGGAACTGCGGGTTCAGGATCGTGTCGCGGGCGTTGTAATCCAGCGGCCGACCGTCGAGACGGATCACGGCTCCGCCGGCTACCTCGAGCACGCCCTGTGCAGCGGCGGTGTCCCATTCCGACGTCGGACCGAGTCTCGGGTAGAAATCGGCGCTGCCTTCCGCCACGAGGCAGAACTTGAGCGCGCTGCCCATGGGCCGCAACTCGTGCGGTCCGATGCGGGAGAGCATCGCGTCGAGCGAATCACCACGATGGGAACGGCTGCCCACGATCACGAGCGGCGAGGCGGCGCGTCGCACTTCGATCGGCTCCGGCGGAGCGTCACCCCTCTGTCGGAAGGCGCCGTGACCGTCGGCGGCGTAATAGAGGACGCCGAGCGCGGGCGCCGCGACCACGCCCATCACCGGGCGATGATCGCGGATCAGAGCGACGTTGACGGTGAACTCGCCATTGCGGCTGATGAACTCCCGCGTGCCGTCGAGCGGGTCGATCAGCCAGAGCTGGCGCCACTGGCTGCGGACGTCGTACGCGTGGCTGTCCTCGGATTCCTCCGACAGGACCGGAATCGCGGGCGCAAGCCTCGACAGCCCCTCGCTCAGGATCTCGTGCGCGGCGCGGTCGGCGCGGGTGATCGGCGAATCGTCGGCCTTGTATTCCACGTCGTGACCGGTGGCATAGACCGCCATGATCGCCGCGCTGGCTTCCTCGACGAGTGCGAGGACCGGGGCCAGCAGCGCTGCCAGGTCGGGTGTCGTCGTCATCGGTGGCTCGGCTCCATTCGGCTCGGATCGGGTCTGGATGTGCGTTGCTGATTGGCTCCGCGCCGAATCTGCATGCGTATCATAGCGGCCAGCGACGCGGTGCCGGCATCCTGCCCGCCGTGGACGCGGTCTGATCGAGGTGTACTCATGGCGCGCATCGTTGGGGCGATCGCTACGTCGCACACGCCGACCATCGGCTTTGCCGTCGATGGCCAGAAGCAGCAGGACCCCGTGTGGAAGCCCATCTTCGACGCGTACCAACCGATCACGGCATGGCTCGCCGCGCAACAGCCCGACGTGCTGTTCATCGTCTACAACGACCACGTCACGTCCTTCTTCTTCGATCACTATTCCGCCTTCTGTCTGGGCGTGGGCGAGGAATACGCCGTAGCCGACGAAGGCGGTGGTGTGCGCAAGCTTCCGCCGATCAAGGCGCACGGGCCCCTGGCCCGCCATATCGGCCGCCAGCTGATGGCCGACGAGTTCGACATGAGTTTTTTCCAGGAAAAGCCGCTCGATCACGGCTGTTTTTCGCCCCTCTCGGTGCTGCTGCCGAACGATGGGCAGAGCTGGAGCCTGCCGATCGTGCCTCTTCAGGTGGGAGTCCTGCAGTTCCCCGTGCCCTCCGCTAAGCGCTGCTTCAGCCTCGGTCAGTCGCTACGAAGCGCGATAGAGAGTTATCCCGAGGATCTCAAGGTCGTGCTGGTGGCCACCGGCGGTCTCTCGCATCAGATTCAGGGTGAGCGCTGCGGCTTCAATAACCCCCCCTGGGACGCGCGGCTGATGGAACTCTACGAGCACGATCCCGTTGCCCTGACGCGCATGACGCACGCGGATCACGCACGGCTGGGGGGCATGGAAAGCACGGAGTTCGTCATGTGGCTGATCGTGCGTGGCGCGCTGTCGCCCGCCGTAAAGTGCGTCCACCGGAGTTACTACCTGCCGTCGATGACCGCGATCGCAACCGCGGTCTACGAAAACCTGGCCGAGCCGATGACTGAAGAAGCGGCGGAGGTCGCGCGAGCGAAGGCGGGCGCGCAGCTCGAGGGCATCGAGACGCTGGAAGGGACCTATCCCTTCGACCTGGAGCGGAGCGTCAGCCACTACCGACTGAACAAGTTTCTCCACGACCTGGTCATTCCGGCACACCGTGCGGCATTCAAGGCCGATCCGGAGACGCTGTTCGAGACGTGGCACCTGTCGGAGCAGGAGCGCGACATGATCCGCCGCCGCGACTGGCGCGCGCTCATGCAATATGGCGCGATCTTCTTCGTGCTCGAAAAGCTGGCCGCCGTGGTCGGCGTGTCGAATCTGCACGTCTATGCGCACATGCGTGGACAGTCGCTCGAGGAATTCCAGAGGACACGCAACGCACAGGTCCTCTATTCGGTTGGAGGGTCCGAAGCGCATGACAAGGTCGAGCGCAGCGCGGGCAGGTAAGGGTCGGTCTGCGATGGATGTCGCTGTCGACCATCCGCCTGCGGAATTCGAGGCCCCCGCCTGGGGGTCCATCGAGTCAGTTTGCCTCGACATGGACGGGACGCTTCTCGATCTGCGGTTCGACAACTATTTCTGGCTGGAGGTCGTGCCGCAGCGCTACGGAGAGCTGCATGGCGTACCGGCCGCGGTCGCCCGCGAGCAGCTGCTGCCCAGGATCGACGCATGGCGCGGGCGGCTGGAGTGGTATTGCGTCGATCACTGGACGTCCGAGCTCGGGATCGACATCGAGGCGCTCAAGGTCGAGGTGCGCGAGCACATCCGCTTCCTGCCGGGCTCGGAGCAGTTCCTCGAGCGCCTCGGGTCGCTTGGGAAGCGGCGCCTGCTCACGACCAACGCGCATCCGAAGGCGCTCGCCGTCAAGGACGGGCAGACCGGAATCGGCCGGCACTTCGACGCTCTGATCTCGTCGCATGTCGTGGGCGTGGCCAAGGAATCGCCCGAGTTCTGGACCCGGCTCGCCGCGGCGCATGCCATCGAGCCTGCCAGGACGCTGTTCGTCGACGACAGCCCGCCGGTGCTGCGTGCCGCGCGCGATGCAGGGGTCCGCTGGATCTATCAGGTACTGCAGCCGGACTCGACCCGACCCCCGCGGGCCCCGGTCCCGGGAATTATCGGCATCGAGCGGTTGAGCCAGCTCCTGTAGCGTCAGGCCTCGGTGCGCGGACCGGTGCGGCGGCGCCGCCGCCGGCGTCGCGGTCCCTCGGCTCCAGCGCCTCCATCGGGTGTCGGGCCCGCATTCGAGGGGCTTGCAGACGGCGCGGGCGGGGGTTTCTCGGACGATGGCTCGTGGCGACGGGTGCGTCGCGGCGGCGGCCCGTCGCGCCGCCCGCCACCCGGTCCACGGCGGTGCCCGCCGCCCGGACCGCTGCGGTGCGCACCGAACCCGCCGCCCTCGTGGCGGCGGCGTGCGCGGGGCGGAATCACGATCTCGGCCAGCAGGCTTTCGGTCATCGCAGCCCGCGGGATGCTGCGGCCGATATAGCCCTCGATGTCGGGCAACGAGATCGCGTAGTCCTCGCAACCCAGGCTGATCGCATCGCCCTCCGCACCGGCGCGCGCCGTGCGCCCGATCCGGTGCACATAATCTTCCGGGTCCTGCGGCAGGTCGTAGTTGAACACGTGGCTCACGTCGGGGATGTGCAGGCCGCGCGAGGCGACGTCGGTGCCGATCAGCACCGCGAGATCGCCGCTGTGGAAGTCGCGCAGCATCCGCAGGCGTTTGCGCTGCGGTACGTCGCCCGAGATCGCCTCCGCATCGATGCCGTTGGCACGCAGCAGGGTCTCGAGCTCCTCGGCGCCGCGGCGGGTGTTGACGAAGACCATGGTGCGATGCGGGTCCATGGACCGCAGCAGTCCCACCAGTAACCGCGGCTTTTCGTCCATCGACGGGAAGTAGATCGACTGGCGGACCTCATCGACCGTCATCTTGTCCGGCTCTATCCGCACCAGCTCCGGGTCGTTCATATGCTCGTAGGCCAGCTCGAGTACCCGCTGGGCAAGGGTCGCGGAAAACAACATATTCAGCCGCTCATCCGGCGGCGGCAGGCGCCGCATGATGTAGCGGATGTCGGCGATGAAGCCCAGGTCGAACATCCGGTCCGCCTCGTCGAGCACCAGCGCCTGCACCGAGCGCAGGTCGTAGACATGCTGCTTGTAGAAATCGATCAGCCGTCCGGGCGTCCCGATCAGGATATCGACGCCCGCCTCGAGCTCCCGGCGCTGTTTTTCATAATCGACGCCGCCAAACGCGAGCCCGAGGATCAGCCCCGTGTATTGCCCGAGAATCTCCGCGTCGCGGTGGATCTGCACCGCGAGCTCGCGCGTCGGCGCGATGATCAGCGCCCGCGGCGCGTTGCTGCGGCGCGTCGGCGGCACCTCGCGGCGCAGCAGCGCGGCGTACATCGCGACGAGGAAGGCCGCGGTCTTACCGGTGCCGGTCTGCGCCTGGCCGGCCACGTCCATGCCGGCGAGCGCCCTCGGCAAGGTCTGCGCCTGGATCGGAGTGCAGCGCTCGAATCCAGCGTCGGCGATACCGCGCGCGAGCGTGTCGGGTAAATGTAAATTGGTGAACGAAACGTCCGTGAGATGCGCGTCTGACATCAGCTATCCGGGGATCGTCATGGCCTTGCAAATTGCTCCGAGTCGGGGTCAAATATCGCTAACGCGGATGTGATCCGCCCCCGCCATCATGATCGCCGGCCAGCCGGGCCTTGCAGTTCCGGCTTCCTCGCCAACGGCGGGATCCCAGAGTACAGGCCAGAAGCACTTTTTTTGCCAGCAATCTAGATAGTTTGCCTTACACGGGACGCGCAGTCACCCGACACGCGAACCGACCTCTCATATCGCATTCCAACCCAGGCCCATTCAGCACCCATGCCCGCGGAGGTTATCTCTGGTGAGCCAGCAGATCGTTCATGTCACAGATGCAAGTTTTGAAGAGCAGGTCCTCAAGTCGCCGCAGCCCGTGCTGCTCGATTTCTGGGCGGAGTGGTGTGGCCCATGCAAGATGATCGCCCCGATTCTCGACGAGATCGCGACGGAGTACGCCGGGAAGGTGACGGTCGCGAAGATCAACGTCGACGAGAACCCGAAAACCCCAATGAAGTTCAGCGTCCGCGGTATCCCGACGCTGATCCTGTTCAAGGACGGCAAGGCGGAGGGCCAGAAGATCGGCGCGGTCCGCAAGGCCGAGTTGTCTACGTTCCTGGACGGCAAGCTGTGAGGGGATATCTCGGCAACCAGGGCCGCAACCGGCCCAACAAGCGCGGCGGACGCGGTGGTCCCGACGGCAATCGGGGCCCGCGCCAGGACGAGCTGCCGCCAGACGATTACATGGATGGCGAAGATCTCGACGTCATCAGCCCAGCCGAGCTCGAAGCCAGCCGGAAGTCGATGAGCCTGACCGAGCTGAAGCTCAAGTCAGCTCCCGACCTCCTCAAGGTCGCCCAGCAGGTCGGACTCGAAAATCTGGCCCGATCCCGCAAGCAGGACATCATCTTCGCCATCCTCAAGGCGCATGCGCGCAACGGCGAGGACATCTACGGCGACGGCGTCCTCGAGATCCTCCAGGACGGCTTTGGCTTCCTGCGCTCCGCCGAAGGCTCCTATCTGGCGGGGCCCGACGACATATACGTCAGCCCCTCGCAGATCCGCCGCTTCAACCTGCGCACCGGCGACACGATCTCCGGTCTGATCCGCCCGCCGAAAGACGGCGAGCGTTACTTTGCGCTGCTCAAGGTCGGGCAGATCAACTTCGACTCGCCCGAGAACGCGCGCAGCAAGGTCTTATTCGAGAATCTAACGCCGCTGCACCCGACCAAGCGCTTGAAGCTCGAGCGCGGCACGGGGAGCACCGAGGATCTGACTTCACGGATGATCGACCTGATCGCACCGCTCGGCAAAGGGCAGCGCGGCCTGATCGTCTCGCCGCCCAAGGCCGGCAAGACCATGCTGCTGCAGAACATCGCCAACTCGATCACGGCCAACCACCCCGAGGTGTATCTGATCGTGCTGCTGATCGACGAGCGGCCCGAGGAAGTGACCGAGATGACGCGCACGGTGCGCGGCGAGGTCGTCTCCTCGACTTTCGACGAGCCGGCGAGCCGGCACGTTCAGGTCGCCGAGATGGTCATCGAGAAGGCGAAGCGGCTGGTCGAACACAAGCGCGACGTCGTGATCCTGCTCGACTCGATCACCCGCCTCGCACGCGCCTACAACACCGTCGTGCCGAGCTCCGGCAAGGTGCTGACGGGCGGTGTGGACGCGAACGCGTTGCAGCGCCCGAAGCGCTTCTTCGGCGCCGCGCGCAACATCGAGGAGGGCGGTTCGCTCACCATCCTCGCAACCGCGCTGATCGATACCGGCTCGCGCATGGACGACGTGATCTACGAGGAGTTCAAGGGCACCGGCAACAGCGAGATCCACCTCGACCGCCGCATCGCCGAGAAGCGTGTCTACCCGGCGTTCAACATCAACCGCTCGGGAACGCGCCGCGAGGAACTCATCACGCAGACCGACGAGTTGCAGAAGATCTGGATCCTGCGCAAGCTCCTGCACCCGATGGACGAGCTGGCCGCGGCGGAATTCCTGATCGACAAGATGCGCGACACCAAGCAGAACTCGGAATTCTTCGACGCGATGAAGCGCTGACGCAGCAGGGACGTTCATAGCGAATGGCCCCCTCGTCGGAGCACAGGGCCAGAGGTATCGCAGCGATGGCGGGCGCGGTGGCGCTGTTCTCTGCCATGGACGCGCTGCTCAAGCTCCTGGTCGAGCGTTACCCGCCGATGCAGGTCACTACGCTGCGCGGCCTGGCGTCGTTGCCCTTCCTGCTGCTGCCGTTCCTGATCCGCGGGCGCTGGCATCGCCTCTCGACCGGGCGCTGGCATTGGCATCTGGGTCGCGCCGCGATCGGCGTCGTAATGCTCTTCTCGTTCATCTTCGCGGTCGAGCGGCTGTCGCTGGCCAACACCTACTCGATCTTCATGTGCGCGCCGCTGCTCATCGCGGCGCTTTCGGTGCCCTTGCTTCGCGAGCATGTTGCCGCAGGGCAATGGATTGCGATCGGCGTCGGGCTGGCCGGAGTGCTGGTGATGCTGCGCCCTACCGGTGCCGGATGGATGACGCTCGGCGGCCTGGCTGCGGTGCTGTCTGCGGTCTGCTATGCCGTAAGCGCGATCGCACTCCGAGTGCTGTCGCGCACCGAGACCAAGGAGAGCCTGGTGTTCTATTTCACGCTGTTCCTCAGCATCGGCGCCGGTCTGCTCGCGCTGCCGGCATGGCAATCGATGCTGCTCTCGGATCTGCCGCTGATCGTCGGCGTCGGGTTCCTGGGCGCGACGGCCCAGCACCTCATTACCGAGGCCTTCCGCAGCGCCCCCGCGTCGGTCGTCGCGCCGTTCGAGTACACAGCGCTGCTCTGGGGAGTCTTGCTCGATCTCGTCGTGTGGAACGTGCTGCCGGGTGCGATCACGCTCGCAGGCGGCGCGGTCGTGATCTGCGCGGGGCTCTACCTGATCGCGCGCGAGCGGCATGCGAGCGGGAAACGCGCCACAGAGGCGATTATTACCGACAAATCGGCTCTGAGCTGATTCTCCGCGTCAGTCGGCGGTGTAGACGACCTGTCCGTCGAGCCACGTGGCGCGGATCCGCAAGTCGGGGATCGCGCGCGGCGCGACGGCGAGCGGATCTCCGTCCAGCACGACGAAATCAGCGCGCAGGCCAGCCGCGAGCCGGCCGACGTCGGGTTCCGAAAATGCCGCGTACGCGGCGTCCGACGTGAAGCCGCGCAGTGCCTCCGCCGCGGTGAGCTTCTGGTCAGGTAGCCACCCTCCCGCGGGTTTGCCGTCGAGGTCCTCACGCGTGATCGCGGCGTAGAGGCCGAGACGAGGGTCGTCGGACTCGACGGGGAAGTCCGAGCCAAAGGCGAGCCTTGCGCCGCTGTCGATGAAACGCCGCCAGGCGTAGGCGCCGGGCAGGCCCGCCTTTCCGATGCGCGATTCGACCCAGGGGCCGTCCGACGTCGCATGGATCGGTTGCATCGACGCGATTACGTGCTGCTCGCCGAATCGCGGTATGTCATCGAGCGAGACGATCTGCGCATGCTCGATGCGCCAGCGCCGCTCCGCCGCGCCCTGTCCCTGCACGCGGGCGTACGCGTCGAGGACCATCCGGTTGGCGCGATCGCCGATCGCATGCGTTGCCACCTGGACGCCGCAATCGCGCGCCTTGACCATCGCGGCCTCGAGCGCGGCGGGTTCCGTGACGAGCAGCCCGCGCTGGCCGGGCTCATCGTGGTAGTCCGTGAGCAGGGCGGCGCCGCGGCTGCCGAGGGCGCCGTCTGCGTAGAGCTTGACGCCCGACATGTGTAGCCGGCCGGATGCGTGCTCATACGGACCCATCGCGCACAGTGCGGCGAGCGCGTCGCCGTCGCCGTCGGCGTATGCCGAGATGCGCACGGTCAGCTTGCCCGCATCGGCAAACCGGCGATAAAGCGCGAGGTCCGCGAGTGAGGTCCCCATGTCGTGCACGCCGGTGAGGCCGACGGACGTGGCCGAGGCGAGAGCCCGCGAGAGCGCCTCCGCACGTGTCGGGGCGTCCGGCGGCGGCACGGCAGCATCGATGAGCGCCACCGCGGTATCGATGAACACTCCTGTAGGTTTGCCGTCGGATCGCAGGATCCGTCCGCCGTCAGGTTGCCAGTCGCCAGCCAGGTCACGTTGTACGGCGCGCATCGCCGCGCTGTTCGCCCAGCCGGCGTGACCGTCGATGCGCTCGAGCCATACCGGGCGGGCCGGAAACGCGGCGTCGAGGTCGGCAGCCGTCGGATAATCCTTCGCAGACCAGTCGTTCTGGTCCCAGCCGCGACCCAGGAGCCACGCCCCCGCCGGCAGCGTTCGCTCGAATTCCCGCAGCCGGGCGATCACCTCGCCCTTGCTTGCGGTGCCGACGAGGTCCGCACGCAGCAGCGCAAACCCGAGCCCCATGACGTGCCCGTGCGCATCGATCAGTCCCGGTATGACCGTCGATCCCTTCGCCTCGACTCGCCGCGCCTGGCGGTAGCGTGCGGCCAGCGATGCCGCATCACCCACTGCCAGGAGACGTCCGCTCTCGTCCCACGCCATTGCCGTCGCTGTCGGCACGGCGGAGTCCATGGTGTGGATGCGGTCCGCCGTGAGTATCGTGACTTCGGCGGTGACCGCCGCCGGCCCGGCCAGTGCGAGCACTGCAAGAGCGATTCTCAGCATTTCGTCCCCCCAGCCAGTTCATTCGCGCTCGCTTGCGCGGTAGCCGATGTCGCGACGGAACTGCATGCCCTCGAAGCCGATCACACTCACGAGTGCATAGGCTTCCGATTGCGCCGCGCGCACGGTCTCGCCGAGGCCGACCGCGCAGAGCACGCGTCCGCCACTCACGACCACCTCGTCGCCACGGCGCTCCGTACCGGCGTGAAAGACCTTGCCCGGCAGCTGCGCCGCCGCGACCAGCCCGTGTATTGCCTCGCCCTTGCGCACCGTGTCAGGGTAGCCACCCGCGGCCAGCACCACGCCGACGGCCGCACGCGGGTCCCAGTCGACGTCGATGTCCGCGAGGCCGCCAGCGAGCGCTGCATCGACGAGCTCGGTCAGGTCAGATCGCAACCGCATCAGGATCGGCTGCGTCTCGGGGTCGCCGAACCGGCAGTTGAACTCGAGCACCTTCGGAGTGCCATCGCCTGTGATCATGAGACCCGCGTAGAGAAAACCCACGTAGGGCGTGCCCTCTGCAGCGAGACCGCGCACGGTCGGCCACATCACCTCGCGCAGCACGCGCTCGTGGATGGCGGGGGTCACGACCGGCGCGGGCGAGTAGGCCCCCATCCCCCCGGTATTCGGTCCGAGATCGCCCTCCCGGAGCCGCTTGTGATCCTGCGAGGTTGCGAGCGGCAGCACGTGGCTCCCGTCGACCATGACGATGAAGCTCGCTTCCTCGCCTTCAAGAAATTCCTCGACGACGATCCGGTCGCCCGCAGCGCCGAACCGCCCGGCGAACATCGCCTGCGCGGTTGCGACCGCTTCCGCGACGGATTCGCAGATCACCACACCCTTGCCGGCGGCCAGACCATCGGCCTTGACGACGAGCGGCGCGCGCTGCGCGCGTACCCAGTCCGCGTCGAACGTCGCACGTGTGAAGGTCGCATACGCCGCGGTCGGGATCGCGTGTCGCTCGAGGAACGCCTTGGTATGAGCCTTCGAGCCCTCGAGCCGTGCGGCCGCGGCGACCGGCCCGAAGCAGCGCAGCCCGGCGCTGGCGAAGGCATCGACGATGCCTGCGACCAGCGGCCCTTCCGGGCCCACGATGGTGAGATCGATCCGCTCCTCGCGCGCGAAGCGGAGCAGTCCCGGCACGTCGTCGGCCGCAATCGAGACATTGCGGACGCCCGGCTCGAGCGCGCTGCCAGCGTTGCCCGGCGCGACGTAGACCTGCGCAACCCGCGGGGACTGCGCCACTTTCCAGGCGAGCGCGTGCTCGCGTCCGCCGCCGCCCACGATGAGGGCGCGCATGCTCAATGCCGGAAGTGACGCATGCCGGTGAATACCATCGCAAGCTCGCTTTCGTCCGCTGCCGCAATGACCTCGACGTCGCGCTTCGACCCGCCGGGCTGAATGACCGCCGTGATTCCCTGCAGGATGGCCGCATCGAGCCCGTCGCGAAACGGGAAGAAGGCGTCCGAGGCCATCACCGAGCCCGTGGGATCGACACCCTCGTCACGGGCCTTCATGCCGGCGATCCGGCAGCTCACGACACGGCTCATCTGTCCGGCGCCGATGCCGACCGTGGCACCGCCGCGCGCGAAAACGATGCCGTTTGACTTGACGAACTTACACACCTGCCAGGCGAACATCAGGTCGTCGAGCTCCTGGTGCGTCGGAGCACGCTTTGTCACGACCTGCAGCGCCTCGCGTCCCACCATCGCGGTATCGCGGGTCTGCGCCAGCAGCCCGCCGTTCACGCTGCGAAACTCGAATCGCGCGTTCGACGGAGCAAGCCCGCCAGTCACGAGCAGGCGCACGTTGTCCCGGCGAGCGCAGGCTTCGCGCGCCTCCGGCTCGGCGATCGGCACGATCAGCACCTCGACGAACTGGCGCTCGAGCACCGCGCGCGCCGTGGCGCCGTCGAGCGGCATATTGAACGCGATGATGCCGCCGAAAGCCGAAGTCGGATCGGTGCGGTAGGCGAGGTCGTAGGCCTCGCGCAGGCTTGCCGCGACCGCGACCCCGCAGGGATTCGCATGCTTGACGATGACGCAGGCGGGTGCGGCGAACTGGCGTACGCATTCGAAGGCCGTGTCCGCATCCGCGAGGTTGTTGTAGGAAAGATCCTTGCCCTGTAGCTGCGACGCCGAGCCCGTGCTCGCGCCCTGCGCGTCGCCCGACACGTAGAACGCCGCCTGCTGATGCGGGTTCTCGCCATACCGGAGATCCATGCGCTTGCGGAATTGCAGCGCAAGGAGCTCGGGAAACTCCTGCCTCGACCCCCGAACCTCGCCCTCGAGCCAGGCGGCCACGGCAGCGTCGTACTGTGCCGTGTGCGCGTAGGCCTTGGCGGCGAGCCGCAGGCGAGTCTCGGACGAGACCGCGCCGTTGCCGCGATCGATCTCGGCAAGCACCGTCCCGTAATCGAGCGGATCGACCACCACCGTCACGCGGTCGTGGTTCTTTGCCGCAGCGCGCACCATCGCCGGACCGCCCACGTCGATGTTCTCGATCGCGTCCTCAAAGCTGCAACCGGGCTTTGCGATGGTCGCGGAAAACGGATAGAGATTCACCGCGACGAGATCGACCGGCTCGATGCCGTGCTGCTGCATGACTGCCTCGTCGACGCCGCGCCTGCCGAGGAGAGCTCCATGGATCAGCGGGTGCAGGGTCTTGACCCGCCCGTCCATGATCTCTGGAAAGCCGGTTACGGCCGACACGTCGGTCACCTCGATCCCCTCCGCACGCAAGAGCGCCGCGGTGCCGCCGGTGGAGAGCAGGCTCACGTCGCGCCCGCGCAGCGCGCGTGCGAAATCCACGAGACCTTCCTTGCTGGACACGCTCAACAGCGCGCGACGTATGGCTACGGTCAAAATGCGTCCCCTGCAGCGACAACCGTGCGTCTCCGCGTTTGATGGCGGGCGCGGACAGCTTCGGCCGGCATCACGCTCAGCCGGAGATGCCGTAGTTCTTGAGCTTCTTGCGCAAAGTGCCGCGGTTGATGCCGAGGATGTCCGCGGCACGGCTCTGGTTGCCCTCTGCGTAGCCGAGCACGGCGCGGAACAGAGGCTCCTCGACCTCGCGCATCACGAGGTCGTAGAGATGCCCCGGCCGATGGCCGTTCAGGCTCGTGAAGTAACTGTCGAGCGCCTGCTCGGTGTGCGTGCGCAGCGGAATGCTGCGGCCGTTGATTGTCGCGCTGCGTACTGCATCGCGTCGTGACCTGGTTTTCTTGCGTGGCGCCATCGGCACCGACCCCCGATTCTGCTCGATGATTCAGGCTGCGGCGGCGGTCGCGTCGTCCAGAGTGTCGAAATACTCGCGCACCAGTTCGAGTTGCGCCGTTGCCGACAATGCCTGCATCACCGATTGACGAAAGAGCTGCGCATCTGCGCGATCGCGGCAATACCATCCGATGTGTTTGCGCGCGATCCTGACCCCCGCCGCCTCCCCATAGAAGGCGTACAGGTCGCGCAAATGGGCGCGCATGATAGCACCAACTTCTGCGGCGCGCGGCGCCGGCGGTGTCGCACCGCCGGCCAGGTGCGCCTCGATCTCGCGAAAGATCCACGGCCGGCCTTGCGCGGCGCGGCCGATCATCACGCCGTCGGCGCCGCTGCACTGCATCACGCGCCGGGCTTTCTCCGGAGAGTCGATGTCGCCGTTTGCAAACAGCGGGATCCGCACGTGCTGCTTGACTTCGGCGATCGTCCGGTGCTCGGCTTCGCCCTCGAAGCGACACGCGCGCGTACGCCCGTGGATCGCCAGGGCCGCTATGCCTGAATCCTCGGCGATGCGCGCGATCCGCACCGCGTTGCGTGTCTCTCGGTCCCATCCCGTCCGTATTTTCAGCGTCACGGGCACCGTCACTGCGGACACGACCGCCGCGAGAATCCGTGTGACCAGAGGCTCATCACGCAGCAGCGCCGAACCGGCCTCGCGGTTGCAGACCTTCTTGGCGGGACATCCCATGTTGAGGTCGATGATCTGCGCGCCCGCGTCGGCGTTGCGGCGCGCGGCGTCGGCCATCGAGTCCGGATCGCCACCCGCGATCTGCACGACCCGCGGCTCCGGCTCGTCGGTGTGATCGCGACGACGGCGCGACAGTTCGGTATCCCAGAGTCGTCCGTCGGCGGCGAGCATCTCGCCCGCGGAGAGCGTGGCCCCCATCCTCCGGCAGAGCCGTCGGAAAGGCAGGTCGGTGACTCCCGCCATCGGCGCGAGCAGCACTCGGCCGGCGAGCTTGTATGGCCCGATCTGCACCGCGATGCTCAATCGCCACCGTGCGCGCATCGGATCCGCGTGGGCTCTTCGCGCAAGCATATGTCGAGCGTGTAGCCCACGGCGTCACCACCGGGCGCAACAACGGACAACTCGGCCTCGGTCGTCTCGCTTGCCGCGAAGTGGCGCGCGGCCTGCTGATCGTTCTTCAGATACTCGACTGGCATGAAATCGCGCCGGGCCACGGCGGCACCGAAACGATCCTCGAACTCGAGGCGCAGCAGCGGGTAGGGCTGCGCGTGAGCCGCGCGGTTGGTCAGGCTGGCGCGCACCGTAAGCGGTTCGCCTGGCGCGACATCCGCGGTCGGCCCCCACTGACGCACTTCGAATGCGTCCAGGTCCCAATTGGGCGACAACGGTTGCCCGATCAGCGCATAGATCCGCCGGAGTGCGTCGCCTGCCTGCGGATGCCGGACGATCATCTGGCGATAATGATGAGTGACCTGCATGGCAAGCGCGAGCGCCAGGAGCACGCTGCCGAGGGCAAACCATCGGCGGCCTCGTTGGGGCAGCGCGGCCCTGGGGAGATCGAGGTCGGGGAGATCGTCCTCCGCGACACGTGAGCGTCGGGCCTCGGTCCAGCGCTCCGCCGCTGTGGCGCGTATCTCGGCGCGCATCGGTGCCGCTGCGGCCGGGAGATCACGCCCCTCGATCAGCGCGCGATAGAAAGCCGTCTCGTCTTCCTTGAGTGTTGATTCATCCTCGTCCGCGGGATAGACCGAGTCGGGCACGTTCTCGAGCGTGGGAAGCCGGCTGGTCGAGTCGGGGTCGTCGATTTCGTCGATGTCCTCCTCGTCGGCGTAGTCGAACTCCGCCTCGAGGCGCAAGGACTCGCCGGTGTGGCTTTCGATCTCGACCTTGAGTCCCTCGAGCGTGATGTCCTCGACGCCCTGGGGTTCGTCGACTACAAATTCGGAATCCTCGACGGCGGGCGGTTCGTCTGCGGGCGGGGGCTCTCTGGCGGGAGAATCGCCGAACTGCTTCTGCCAGTCCCGCGCATCAATGAACACCTTCTCGATGTCCTCGGCGGAGAAGTGATAGTCCCCGAGGCCAATGTCCTGGACATTGTCGGAGCCGGGGCCTGCCAAACCGGCAACGTCCTCTTCCGAGCCACGGTGCGGGGCGGGCGGAATCGGGGGCTCTCCTCCCGGACCGCGTGACGTTGCCACGGGCGGTACGGATCCCGGTGCCGCAGGCAGCTCATCCGACAGTTGGGTCAGCACGTCGAACGAGTGACCGCAGTGCCCACAACGCCCGCGGCCATGGGCGGCGCGCAACGTGGCTGCGGTCACGCGGAACCGCGCCTTGCAACTGGGGCACTGGGAGTACATGGCCGTCAGGTTATAGGTCCGCGGCTGCCGCTGAGCAGGGCCCAGCCGTCGCGCACCGTGGCGGCGCCGATCATAAACCAGGGGCCGTAAGCCGCGGCCACGGTTTCGGCCTGCCCGACGAGAACCCCGCTCAGGGCGATCCGGCCCCCGGGCCGGAGCAGTGTCCCAAAGCGACCAGCGAGCTCGGTCAAGGGGCCTGCCAGGATGTTTGCGACGAGTGCATCGCAGGACGCAGCCTTGTGCGGTGCCGTCGCGGCAACCGTGAGCCGGTCTGCGACTCCATTGCGCACAGCATTGTCGCGGGTTGCGAGCCGCGCCTGCGGGTCGATATCGAAGGCGAGCGCCTCCGCCGCGCCGAGCTTCAGGGCCGCGATGGCCAGGATCCCGGAGCCGCAGCCGTAGTCGATGACGCGACAGCCCGCAAGCTCGGAGCCATCGAGCCACTCGAGGCAGAGCGCGGTCGTCGGATGAGTCCCGGTGCCAAAGGCGAGCCCCGGGTCAAGCGCCACGCGAACCGCCTGCGCGTCTCCGGCAGCCTGGCCATTTGGGCAGACCCAGAGACGGCGCCCGAAGCGCATCGGGTGGAAGTCACGCAGCCATTCGCGCTCCCAGAGCCGGTCCCCGAGCAACTCGAAGTTGAGCAGCGTCGCCGTAGGCAGGAGGTCGGCGAGACCGGCTTCGATGGCTCGCCGGTCGGCATGTGCCTGGAACAGGGTGCGGATCCGGATCGTTGGCCACAGGGGCGTTTCACCCGGCGCAGGCTCGAGAACGGGATTGTCGGCCGCGTCCTCGAGAGTTATCGAGGTCGCGCCGAGCAACGTCAGCGCTTCCTCGATCGGCGCCGGGTCGGCCGAACCGACATCGAATGTAAGTTGAAGATCGGGCATCTATGGCGGAGCTCGAACACGCCATCCGCCCGAAGAATGCCTGAGACCGGCTATCGTTGCTGGATAACCCGCGGAACCGCGATTCTGCAATCCGCAGCCGCGTTTCCCCCTTACTTGATCCCCAGCCGCCGCTCCAGGTAGTGAATGTCCGTGCCACCGGCGCGGAACGCCGCGTGGTTGAAGATCTCCTGGTGCAGCGGAACGTTGGTCCTGATGCCCTCGATTACCATCTCGGTCAAGGCGTTTTTCATGCGCGCAATCGCGACGTCGCGGTCCTCGCCATACGCGATCACCTTGGCGATCAGCGAATCGTAATGCGGCGGCACGTTGTAGCCGGTGTAGATGTGGCTGTCGACGCGGATACCCGGCCCCCCCGGCGCGTGCCAGAGCTTGATCGGCCCCGGTGAGGGCGTGAACTTCTTCGGG
>DATJKD010000012.1:0-3077 GCA_035491795.1 Steroidobacteraceae bacterium
TGCTCGACGGGCAGCAGGCGCGCTACGGGCGCGTGCCGTTCGCGGCCCTAACCGCGCCAGCGGGTCGAGCGCCCGTGCGCATCGCCTTCGGCTCGTGCGCACGGGTGCAGATCGATCCGGAGCAGCGGATCTTCGACGCGGTCCGGCAGGCCGAGCCGGATCTGTTCGTCTGGCTGGGTGACAACATCTACGGCGACAGCGAGCGGCCGGAGCTACTTGCGGAGGAATACCGCCGCCAGCGCAACGTAGCGGCGCTCGAGCCGCTGCTCGCCAACGTGCCGCAGATCGCCACCTGGGACGATCACGACTTCGGTCTCAACAATGCCGACCGAACGTACTCCGCACGCAGCGATTCGCTTCGCGTGTTTCGCAGCTACTGGGCAAATCCCGCGAGCGGCCTTCCCGAAACGCCCGGGGTGTTCTTCCGCTACGAATATGCAGGCGTGGACCTGTTCGTGCTCGACGGGCGCTATCACCGCGATCCGAACGGATCGCCAGACGGTCCCGGCAAGACGATGCTTGGCCCCGCGCAGCTGGCCTGGCTCGAAGCCGGACTGCGCGCGAGCCGCGCGCCCTTCAAGCTGCTGGTGTCGGGCAGCGGCTGGTCGATGGCCGACGGCCCGCAAGGCGACACCTGGGCCGCCTTTCGTTACGAGCGCGACCGTCTGTTCGATTTCATCCGCGACCAACGCATCGAGGGCGTCGTGCTGCTTTCTGGCGATTCACACATCGGCGAGCTCAACTGCATCCGCTGGTCCGAGCGCGGCGGCTACGACCTGTACGATCTGGTGAGCTCGCCCCTCGCTCAGGGGACCAGCCTCAGCTTCGCAAGCCAGACACCCGAGCATCGTGTGCGGCCGGTGTATTCGGGCGGGGTCAACTTCGGCGTGCTCGATTTCGTGTGGGAGCCCGAGCCGCGGCTGCATTTCACCCTGCGCAACGCTCGCGGTGAGCCTGTATGGAAGCCGCTCACGCTCGCGGCAAGCGAACTCGTGAACGGTCGCGCGACGTGTCTCGAGAAGACGATTACCTAGTGAGACTCGGCTGCGGAAGGCCGACAGTCGGGTTCACGGCGCCAGTTTCAGCGCCGTCGCGATCCGCGACCAGGGCACCAGCTTGAAGTTCTGCCGGTCGGTCGGCGTAAGGTTGCGTCCGTCCTGCACCACCAGCAGCCCATGCTCGAAGCCGGGCCCGAGCGCCGTGCTCGTGACGTCGAGGCCGTCGGTCTCGGATGCGCCGTCGATGCCGAGTTCCTCGTTCGCCACTACATGGAACTTGCCAACGAACTCGTTCGCGCCTTCGCGGCGATAGACGGCGTAGTTGTCCTCGCCCTGGTTCGACACGACGAGGTAGCCCGTTCCGCCCGCGCCACGCCAGAGAGACATGCCCTCGACGTCAGCGGTGAGGTTGCCTCCGTCGGTCCTGTCGACGGCCGTACGCTCGGTGCGAGCGCCCGGTTCCGCGCCGTATTTCCACAGTCCCGTGTCCTCCTCGCCGACATAGAGCCAGCCGAGCTCATCGTCGGCGACACAGCCCTCGGCCTGTGACCCCACCTGCACATCGCGCACGGGCGTGGCGCGTACGCGCCGGCGCCGCTCTTCGAGCCGCCACTGCCGGATCAGGCCAGTGTCCGCGTCGTTGACAAAAAGGTAGAAGCGGTTGTTGCGTGGACTTCGGTACAGGCAGACACCGTAGGGATCGCGCAGACCCGTGGTGGCGTCCTCGAGCTCGAGGGCGATCAACCGTCGCGTCGCCGCCTCGACACGGTACAGCGCGATCGTCTTGCTGGTGCGGTTGCTTGCCGCGACCAGCGACACGCGTTCTCCATCGAACGGGAACCCATCGCGCAAGTCGACGTTGTTCATCCGCCCGTCCGGCAGCGTCTGGATGCGGCGGCCCGAGAGATCGTAGACCTCGAGCCCGAGCTTCTTGTTGGCGCCGATGATCAGGCTCTGCGCGGGATCGGCCGGATTCACCCAGATCGCGGGGTCATCGGCGGCGTCGCCGTAAGTCGACACGGGCTCGGTCTCGACCGAGGGCTCGACGACGATCGCGGTCGGGCGGGGCACGTCGCGATCGGGTGCGGCGTCGCGTGTCGCGAGTCCGAGCGGCCCAGCCACATCCGCGAGCGCGATCAGCTTGTAATTGGCGTAGGCGTCGCCGTTGTCCTCGTCAGTGACGGCTAGCAGGCCGCCGTCGAACCCGGGCAACGAGCCCGATACGAGCGCCAGACCCTCGGCCTCGCCGACCGCCGGAATCGCTCCGCGTGAGGCGAGTGCGATCGCGCCGCGCGGTTTTCCCTCGAGATCGTAGATGCGCAGGACGCCTTGCCCGATATCTGCGGCGAAGACATACGCGGTCGCGGCATCCGCGCGGTAGATCGCGACGCCCTTGACCTCTTCTTCGATGGTGCCGAAGGGCGCGAGCGCGTCGATCTGCACCGGCGTCGCGTCGGATTCCGGCTCAACGGACAAGCGCCAGAGACCCGTCGTTTCGACCGAAACGACCACTGTCTCGGTGGCGTCGTCGACCGCGCAGGGCCCGGCTCCGCGGCCGAGAGGAACGCGACGGATCGAAATCGCGGCGATGCCGCCGTCACGGTCATGCAGCTCGAGCTGCTCGAGGTCTCCATCGTCGGTGGCAACCAGCGCGTAGATCTTGCCGGTGACGGGGCTGCGGTAGCTGCAGAAGCCGGTCGCCTCGACACCGAGATCGACGGGCTTGCCGGGCAGAGGTTCAAGCCGCCGGCTCGCCTGATCGACCGTGAAGAAATGCAGCTGCGCCCGCGAAACATCGACGGCAAGCACGAGGTCGACCGTGCGACTGCCGATCGGCACGCCGTAGCGCACATCGACGAACTCCGCCTGCGGAGAGGGAACCTGCTGCAGCGCCGCGCCATCCAGGCCGAAGATTTCGAGGCCGGCGGTCCCGCCGGCACCGACCACGAGGCTGCGCTGCGGGTCCGCCGGATGCACCCAGATCGCGACGTCGCTTGCGGCATCCTGCAGACTGGCGACGCTCTGCAGACGGGGTGTAACCGCAAGGGGAGCAGCGGTTTCGGCCGCCGCCGCCACCGC
>DATJKD010000013.1:0-4334 GCA_035491795.1 Steroidobacteraceae bacterium
GGAGCCCGATGTGCGGGTCCGCCTTCTGGACGACCTCGCCGTCCATCTCCAGCACGAGGCGCAGCACGCCGTGGGCCGCTGGGTGCTGCGGCCCGAAGTTCATCGTATAGCTCTGGATCTCAGCCACGGGTGGGCGTGTCCTTGAGCGCCGATTCCCACCGGTTGTCCGCGCGGATCACTTTCGGCACGAGGGTTCGCGGTTCGATCGAGACCGGCTCGTAGACCACGCGCCCCTTGGCAGCGTCGTACCGCACCTCGACGTTGCCGATAAGCGGGAAGTCCTTGCGGAACGGATGCCCGACGAAGCCGTAGTCGGTCAATATCCGGCGCAGGTCAGGGTGCCCGCGGAAGACGATGCCGTACAGATCGAAGGCCTCGCGCTCGTACCAGTCCGCCGCCTTCCATACCTCGATCACCGAATCGAGCATCGGCGGCTCGCCGGCCTCGCAGTACGCGCGCAGCCTGAGCCGGCGGTTGGTCGCGACCGACAGCAAGTGGTAGGCGACGGCAAACCGCCGCGACTGTCCCTCAACGGGGCTGGCACCATTTTGCCGTTCGGCTTGAGGATTCTGCCCCTGGGGACTCTCCCCGGGCCCGCGCTCGACGCCGCGGCTGAAACCGGTGCCGGTCGCGCTCTCGGTATTCCATTCGTCGCGGCCGTAGTCCAGATAATCGACCCCCGTCAGATCGACCAGCTGTTCGAACGCGAACGCAGCCTCGTCGCGCAACACCCGGCAGGTCTCGACCAGGTCCGCGGACGACACTTCATACGTGAGCTCACCGCAGCGCGACTCGATACGCCGCAGGCGCTCCCCGAAGCGGGAACCGATGCTCTCGGCGAGGGTGGCCAGGTGGTCGTTCATTCGCTTTCAGCGGGCGATCGTCTGGGTGCGATGGATCTTTTTCTGCAGTTGGATGAGCCCGTACACCAGCGCTTCGGCGGTAGGCGGACAGCCGGGCACGTACACGTCCACCGGCACGATGCGATCGCAGCCGCGTACGACCGCATATGAATAGTGGTAGTAGCCGCCACCGTTGGCGCACGACCCCATCGACAGCACCCAGCGCGGCTCCGGCATCTGGTCATAGACCTTGCGCAGGGCGGGTGCCATCTTGTTGACCAGCGTGCCCGCGACGATCATGACGTCCGACTGGCGGGGACTCGGCCGGAAGATGATTCCGAAGCGGTCCAGGTCGTAGCGCGCCGCGCCGGCATGCATCATCTCGACGGCGCAGCACGCGAGTCCGAAACTCATCGGCCACATCGACCCGGTCCGCGCCCAGTTCATGAGCGCGTCGACCGTGGTCGTGACGAAACCGCGGTCGGGCAGTTCGGAGGCCTCTAGTCCCATTCCAGCGCCCCCTTCTTCCACTCGTAGATGAAACCGACCACCAGCACGAGGAGGAACACGCCCATGGCGGCGATCCCGATCAGGCCGATCCGGTCGAGCGCGACTGCCCAGGGAAAGAGGAATGCGATCTCGAGGTCGAAGACGATGAACAGGATCGCGACTAGGTAGTACCGCACGTCGAACTTCATCCGGGTGTCCTCAAAGGCCTCGAACCCGCATTCGTAGGACGAAGTCTTCTCCGGGTCCGGGCGGTGTGGCGCGAATACGTAGCCGAGCGCGAGCAGCAGCAGACCGATCCCGCCTGCAACGGCGAGAAAGATCAGTACCGGTACGTATTCGGCCAGCATGGGTTGGGGAGGTGTATCGGGTGCGGCGAGCCCGTGATTGTATAAAAAAAAGGGCGAGCCATGGCTCGCCTCTCGAGATCTGGTGCGGATGGAGAGACTCGAACTCTCACGCCTTACGGCACTACCCCCTCAAAGTAGCGTGTCTACCAGTTCCACCACATCCGCGTTTCGTTTGCTCACTCTCCCGCCGGAGCCGGGGCAGGCTCCGGATCCGGCGCGGCGGATCCCGACGCTGGTGGCGCGGGTTCGGGTGCGGGCGCGGCCTGGATCGCGGTGGGATCGACCGGCGCCTGCTGAGCCGGCGTACGGTCCATCACGCTCGCAGGCGCCTCCGTTCCCCGGCTGAAGAGATACGACAAGCCGAGACTCGTCAGGAAGAACAGCGTCGCGAGCACGGCTGTCATCCGCGACAAAAACGACGCCGACCCGCGCGCGCCGAACACGGTTCCAGAGGCGCCCGCGCCGAAGCCCGCCCCGGCATCGGCACCCCGGCCGCGCTGCAGCAGCACAAGCCCCACGATCCCCAAGGCCAGCAGCACGTGAAACACGACCGCCAGCGTCTGTACCCAGTTCATTTCGACTCCGTTTCCGTCATTGATCCGCGGCGGCGCAGATGCGCGCGAACTCGTCCGCCTTGAGGGAAGCACCGCCGACGAGCCCGCCGTCGATGTCCGGCATCGAGAACAGATCCCGCGCGTTCGACGCCTTGACGCTGCCGCCGTACAGGATCCTCACGGATTGCGCGATTGTAGCATCCAGCGCCCCGAGCTTCCCGCGGATCATCCCATGCACCTCCTGCGCCTGGTCCGGACTCGCGTTGCGGCCGGTGCCTATGGCCCAGACGGGCTCATAGGCGATGACGGCGGTGGCGAGCGCGCCGACCCCGCTCACGGCGAGGACAGCGTCGATCTGCCGCGTGACGACCTCGACGGTGCGACCACTCTCGCGCTCGTCCAGCGTCTCGCCGACGCACAGCACCGGCACAAGCTTCTGGGACTGGGCCGCGACGAACTTGCGCGCCACCAGCGCATCGCTCTCGTCGTAGATCTGCCGCCGCTCCGAGTGACCTGCCAGCACGTACCGGCATCCGACATCGCGGAGCATTGCTGCCGACACCTCGCCGGTGAACGCCCCCTGCGTCTCCGCGCAGACGTTCTGCGCGCCGAGCGCGACGTCCGAGTCCCTGATCAACCGCCCGGTCTCCCACAGATAGACGTACGGAGGGCAGAGCAGCACCTCGGCCGCCGATTCGGACTTGAGCGCATCCAGCAGGCCGCGTACGAGCGCCGCGTTGTCCACGCGCGACCCGTGCATCTTCCAGTTGCCCGCAACGAGTGGCTTGCGCATCGGCCCTCCGGATCAGGTAACGGGCCGCGGGCCGGCCCGTGAAAAGGCGCGGGATCTTAGCGGGGGGTCCGCCGGAAAGCAATGCGGCGCGGATAGCCTCAGACAGCCTTGCGAACCGTGTCCGCGAGCTCGTTTGCGAGCCGGTTTACCTCGCCCGCCTCGCGGCCCTCGACCATCACGCGGATGACTGGCTCGGTGCCCGAGGCGCGCAGGACGACACGACCTGACTCGCCCAGCTCGCGCTCGGCCCGCTTCACGGCCGCCTGGATCTCGAGCGACTGCGAAGGATCCGTCCGTTCCTGCACCCTGACGTTGACCATGACCTGCGGGTAGCGCGGCATCCCCGCCGCGAGCTCCGCGAGCGGCCGGCCGCTTCGGCGCATCGCCGCGAGCACCTGCAGTGCGCTCACGAGCCCGTCGCCCGTCGTCGTGCGATCGAGACACAGCAGATGCCCGGAGGTTTCGCCACCCAGCACTCCGCCGTGCTCCTTCAGCATGGCAAGCACATAGCGGTCGCCGACCTTGGCGCGCAGGAACGGGATCCCGACCGCCACGAGCGCATGCTCGAGGCCGAGGTTGCTCATCACGGTACCGACTACGGGCCCGCGCAGATCGTCCTGCGCGAGCCGGTCACGAGCGATGACGTAAAGAAGGTGGTCACCGTCGAGGATTTTTCCCTGCGCATCCGCCATCACGAGCCGGTCGCCATCGCCGTCGAGCGCAATGCCCACGTCCGCGCCGACACCGGGCACGATCATGCTGAGCAGCTCCGGCGACGTTGAGCCGCAGTTGAGATTGATGTTACGGCCATTCGGCGAGCAGCCCACCGGAATGATCTCGGCACCGAGATCCGCCAGGATTCGCGGGCCGACCTTGTAGGCCGCGCCGTTGGCGCAGTCGATGACGATCTTGAGGCCATGCAGGTCCATGCCCTTCGGCATCGTGCTCGCGCAGAACTCCTGATAGACGGTGCGCGACTTGTCGATGCGCGTGGCACGACCGAGCGCGCGCGACTCGCGCGTGAGGACGAGGTTCTCGAGCTCGCGCTCGATCTCTTCCTCGAGCTCGTCCGACAGCTTGCTGCCGCAACCGTCGAAGAATTTTATGCCGTTGTCGTCGTAGAGGTTATGCGAGGCGCTTATCACGACTACGAAACTGCATTCGAAGCGCTGCGTCAGATAAGCGATTGCAGGCGTCGGCAGCGGCCCGATCAGGTTGACGTCCACCCCAGCCGCGACGAAGCCTGCCTCGAGCGCCGCCTCGAACATGTACCCCGAAAGGCGCGTGT
>DATJKD010000014.1:0-3216 GCA_035491795.1 Steroidobacteraceae bacterium
GCGTGCCGAGCCGCTGCTGATCATCGCCTGTGGGGCGATCGCACGCGAAATCGTTGCGCTCAAGAGGCTCAACGGCTGGTCCGCCATAGACGTGCAATGCCTGACGCCTGAGCTGCACAACCGTCCGGAGCGCATACCGGAAGCCGTGCGCGCAGCGATTGCGTCGGGCCGGGAGCGCTACTCACGCATATTCGTCGCCTACGCCGACTGCGGCACGGGCGGGCGGCTCGATGCGGTCCTCGAGCAGGAGGGGATCGACCGGCTGCCGGGCGCGCACTGCTACGAGTTGTTCGCGACGGCGGCCGTGTTCGCCGACCTCAGCGACGCCGAGCCGGGTACGTTCTACCTGACGGACTTCCTGGTCCGCCATTTCGACAGGCTCGTCGTCGAGGGCTTAGGCCTGGGACGGCACCCCGAGCTCACGACGGAGTATTTCCGCCACTACCGCCGCGTGGTCTATCTCTCACAGCGGCGCGACGAGAAGCTCGAACTCGCGGCTCGTGCAATCGCAGAGCGCCTGCGGCTCGAGTACATCGAGAGGTTCACCGGTTACGGCGAGCTCGCAACGAGCCTCGCGGCCGTCGCCCGAATGCCGGGGATCGCAGGCGCGATGCGCGTCGTGAGCCCGTCATGGCCGCGCTGATCATCATCTCCTGGCGCGACGTTCCCGCGCAGGTCATCGTCAAGCGGGGACGCGAGGTCGCCAAGGTCCCGTTGTCGGCTCGTTTCCAGGAAGCCGTCGACCGCGCGGCGATGCGCGCCGGTCGCGGCAGTTCAGAGGCGTATCTCGAGGACTGGCGGCGCAGCACCCCGCGGCCCTGCGGCGACGACCTGCAGGCCGAAGCTGCAGCCGCCGCTTCAGACATCGAAGCCCGATACACGGACGACGATCTCGAGCGCCTGATCCGCGCCAAGGGCATCGACGAGCGGCTTGCGAATACGCAGCGACAGGAAAGCACATGACCGAGACCGTCATCAGTTCGGCGAGCCGCGAGGTCGTCATCGGCTTCGATCGCCCGTTCGTCATCATCGGCGAGCGCATCAACCCCACCGGTCGCAAGCTGCTCGCCGCGGAAATGGCCGCGGGCGACTTCAGCCGTGTCGAAGCCGACGCGCGCGCGCAGGTCGCGGCAGGCGCGCACATGCTCGACGTCAACGCGGGCATTCCGCTGGCCGACGAGCCGGCGATCCTTGCCCGCGCGATCCAGCTCGTGCAGTCGATCACCGATGTGCCGTTGTCGATCGACTCATCGATAGTCGCCGCGCTGGCCGCCGGGCTCGCCGTGTACCAGGGCAAGCCCCTCGTGAACTCCGTAACCGGCGAGGAGGAACGCCTCGAATCCGTCCTGCCGCTCGTAAAGAAGTACGGTGCGGCCGTCGTCGCGATATCGAACGACGAGACGGGCATTTCCGAGGATCCGGACGTGCGCTTCGAGGTCGCGCGCAGGATCCTGCATCGCGCGATGGATCACGGAATCCCGGCCTGCGACGTCGTCGTCGATCCGCTCGTCATGCCGATCGGCGCGATCAACCAGGCCGGCGTCCAGGTCATGCGCCTCGTGCGGCGCCTCAAGGAAGAGCTCAAGGTCAACACGACCTGTGGGGCATCGAACGTGAGCTTCGGATTGCCATACCGCGACGGCATCAACGGAGCCTTCCTCACGATGGCGATCGCGGCGGGCCTCACGTCCGCAATCACGAACCCCTTGCACGGGGACGTCATCCGCTCATGCATGGCGGCGGACGTCATGATGGGTCACGACCCGGACTGCGCGAGCTGGATCCGCAGGTTCCGTGCGTCATCGGCTCCGGGTGCCACCGCGTCGGGAGCCGCGGCTGCGGGCGCGGCGCCGCGCGGGCGTCGCGAAGGCGGTCACCGCCGTCGACCGGTTACGCCGGCCTGAGCGAGGCCTCGTGACCCGTCCCGATCCGCTCGTCGTATTCACGCCGTCGGGCAAGCGCGGGCGGTTTGCGGTGGGCACGCCGCTGCTCGCCGCGGCGCGGACACTCGGCGTCGACATCGACTCCGTCTGCGGAGGCCGCGCCATCTGCGGTCGCTGCCAGGTTCTCGTGGCGGAGGGCGAGTTCGCGAAGCACGGCGTACGGTCCGCCTCCGACAGTCTCTCGCCGTTGTCGGAATCCGAGCAGCGTTATTCGAGCCGGCAACCGCTCGCGGCGGGGCGCCGGCTCTCGTGCCAGGCCCGCGTCGAAGCGGACGTCGTCATCGACGTGCCGGCCGGCAGCCAGGTTCACCGCCAGGTCGTGCGCAAGTCCGCCGAGGCGCGGGACATCGAGCTCTACCCGCTCGTCAAGCTGCATTACGTCGAGGTGACGGAACCCGACATGCAGGACCCTTCGGGTGATCTGCAACGGCTCCAGGCTGCGCTCGCGCGGGAATGGCAGCTGGCCGACCTGCAATGCGACCTGACGGTGCTGCAGCAGCTGCAGCCGGTGTTGCGCGCGGGTGGATGGAAGGTCACCGTCGCGGTCCACGACGCATCCCGGATCATCGCCGTTTGGCCGGGCTTTCACGACGAGTCGTTCGGACTGGCGCTCGACGTCGGCTCGACGACGATCGCGGCACATCTCTGCGACCTGGCGAGCGGCGAGGTCGTGGCTTCTGCCGGGCGCATGAACCCGCAGATCCGCTTCGGCGAGGACCTCATGAGCCGGGTGTCGTACGCGATGATGAATCCCGGTGGTGCCGCGCAGATGACCGCCGTCGTGCGGCAGGCGATCGGCGAGCTCGCGGCGGAAGTCAGTGCGAGCGCCGGCATCGCGCCGCAGGCGATCCTCGAAGCGGCCCTGGTCGGCAATCCGATCATGCATCACCTGGTGCTCGGTATCGATCCGGTCGAGCTCGGCGGCGCGCCGTTTGCGCTCGCCGTCGATGAGGCCGTCACCGTGACGGCTGCCGAGATCGGCGTCGCGCTGCACCCGAACGCGCGGGTCTATGCGCTGCCCTGCATTGCCGGGCACGTCGGCGCGGACGCGGCCGGCATGATCCTCGCGGAGCGCCCCGACCTCACCGACGAAATCACGCTGCTCGTCGATGTCGGCACCAATGCGGAGATTGTGCTCGGCAACCGTCATCGCCTGCTGGCCTGCTCGAGCCCGACTGGACCGGCGCTCGAGGGTGCGCAGATCAGTTGCGGCCAGCGCGCCGCGCCGGGCGCGATCGAGCGCGTGCGCGTCGACCGCGAGACGCTCGAGCCG
>DATJKD010000015.1:0-4893 GCA_035491795.1 Steroidobacteraceae bacterium
TGTCGTTAGGGCCGGAAGGTTCGCCTGGTTCTGTGTCCATCTCTGGCGTGGGGCTTGTGTCCGTCGGTGAGGTGGGGCTTGTGTCCGTCTCTGGCGTGGGGCTGTCGTCTTTCGGGCTGGTCTCCGGGCCTGCCACGCGCTCCTTCCCGGGAACCCAGCACTTGGGTGCTGCTGGCGGCGCGTATTCAGGCCAGGACTGGGGTGGCTCGTAGGGTGCACCGCCAGGGGAGGCCCAGTCGA
The DNA here is from genome assembly GCA_035491795.1 of Steroidobacteraceae bacterium. Classification (GTDB taxonomy): domain Bacteria; phylum Pseudomonadota; class Gammaproteobacteria; order Steroidobacterales; family Steroidobacteraceae; genus DATJKD01. The sequence continues at coordinate 241 of DATJKD010000015.1, forward strand.
GTGTTGCCGCCGACGAGAAGGAGCACCATTTCCACCGAGATCACCGGCGCCCGGGGAGCCACCGGTGGCGCCGTAGACGGACCGGTGCCGAGCCACACGGAGCGCGGGCACCGAGGCTGCTCGTGGCAGGGCGCACGAGCCCGGGATTGGGGCCTGCCGGTTCGGGGGCGGATTGGTGTTTGGACTCGCGATAGAGCCTCGCTGGTGAGAGTCTGTGAGGCGCGCAGAGGCGCTCAGGCGGTCTCGTGGTTTCTCGGGTCTCGGTACTTCTTGCCGTCCATGAGGAAGACCTCGGCGCGCTCGGTGAGCCGCTCGGCGATGACCTGCGCGTTGAGCGGATCGGGAAAGACTTTGGTCCAGTCCTTGAAGAGACGGTTGGTGGTGATGCAGGTGGAGCGGCGGTGGTCGTAGCGCTCGGAGATGACCTGGAAAGCGAGCCGTGCCTGGGCGTTGTCCATCGAGAGGACGGCGAAGTCGTCGATCATGAGCAGTGCGGGGCGCGTGTACTTGCGCAGGGTGCGCACGAGCTGGCCATGGATCTCCGCGCCCGAGAGCTCGTTGAGCATCGCGGCGGCGCTGGTGACGAGCACGCTGCGAGTCGCCTGGCAAACGCGATAGGCGAGCGCTCGCGCCAGGAAGGTCTTCCCCGTGCCAGGCTCGCCGATGAAGATGGGGCACACCGCGCGGTCGAGAAACGCGAGGTCGCACAGGCTGAGGTAGCGTGCCCGCAGCTTGCGTCGCACAGGATCGAAGCCGAAGTCGAATCCGTCCACGGTGTTGATCTCCGCGAAGCGCGCGCCGCGCACGCGGCGCTCGATGGCGCTCTGGATGCGGCTCTGCTTTTCGGCTTCGGCCAGCGCGTCGGCGATCTCGAGCGGCGTGAGATTGTGCGCTGCGGCGCGCTCGACGATTGCGTCGAGGCCGCGCGCCATGCCTGGCATCTTCAGCCAGCGCAGCTTGTCGGTCACGGCGGCGAGGTCGAGGTCTGTCTTGTCGGTCACGCGGGCTCCTCGTGGTGGTGGTGTTGGGACGGTTCACCGGGGTCACGCAGCGGGCGTCGTGCACCGATGTCGTCGTAGATCGAGAGGTCGGGCTCGGGCAGAGTAAGCTCGTCGAGTGCCGGATTGCGGAGACGGATCGGCGCGGGCGCAGGCACGAGCCGCCGCTTCATGCGCATCACGTACTCGACGAACTCGGCGCCAACGTGGCCCGTGCGCATCACCTCGTCGATGGCGCTGGCCGTCGCGGCAGCGCCGAATAGCTCGGATAGCAGGACCATGCGCTGCTCCTCGGTGCGGATGGAGCGGCGTGTCGCCGCGAGCGCAGCGAAGTAGCGAGCGCCGACCTCGCCGAGGCCCTCGAGCGCGTACGGAAGTGCGCCCGCGTGGCGCCGCACGCGCTCCTCGCGCATGCCACGCTCATGCTGCTCGTCGCGGACGCGCTGGGCGATGGCCCACGACCGTGCGTGGCACGCCACCTCCTTGTGCCCGAGCACGATCCGCACGACCTCGTCATTGGCGCGCACCAGCACCTGCTGTCCGGCGAGCTTCCAGGGCGCAGTGTAGTGGTTGCGGTCGAAGTACACCTGATGGGTCTTGTCCACGCTGGTCGAGTCGAGGTCGTCGGTGTCGAAGGGTCGCCCGGAGAGCGGTCGCAGAAAGGGCTTCTCCTCGTGCTCGAATACCAACGAGGGGACCTTGCCCGTCTCCTCGTGCTCTCGGCCATTGCCGAAGGTGTCGCGCCACACGCCGCCCTGCATGCGTAGGTCCTCGATGCTGACGAAGCGGCGACCCGGCACGAAACGCGTACGCACGAAGCCGATAGAGCGCTCGACGAATGGCTTTCCCGTCGGCGTGCGCGGCAGTGTCGCCGAGATGGCGAAGCCACGGGCGCGCGCAAACTCGACGAACCGCGGCGCGAAGATGGGGACGCCTCCGGTGCGCCCCACCACGACCGTCTTCATGCAGTCGAACACGTCTACCGCGGTGAGCCCGCCGAAGAACGCGAGCGATCGGTCCATGCAGCGCAGAAACGAACCCATCGCGCGGGACAGCACGAACTCGAGGTACAGCATGCGCGAGTACGGCAGTACCGCCACGAACACCGAGACCTCGCGCGGCACGCCGGGGATCAGGTATCCGAAGTGCGCCCAGTCCACCTCCATGCGCGCTGCGGGGCGGAGGTCCGTGAAGCTCGAGAAGACCTGTGTGTGAGGCCGAGGACGCACTTGCCGCATGCGCTCGCGCAGTACGGAGACGCCGCCTCGGTATCCGAGCAGACGCAGATGCTCAAGCAAGGCAGGGGCACGCAGGTCGCGGTCGCTCGCGAGGCGGGCGCGGATCTCCGCCTCGAACGGCGCCAGGATCGACTCGCGTGGCGCAGGCGTGCGCCGCGGCGTCTGAGCGCGCTGCGCGCCGAGCAGATCGCGTACGGTCCGGCGTGCCATCCCGAGCTTTCTCGCGATGGCGCGGGCAGACAGCCCCTCCACGTAGCGCATGCGCAGAAGCTCCACCTTGCGCTCGTCCGAGACGCGCGGGCTCACCGTGCCACCGACCGTACGAGCAGGCGCTCCAAGTCCGCGAAGTCCCCGAGGCCTGTGAGCCCGTCACGACGGCGGCGCGCGGCTTTTGATTGCGGCACCCACTCCAGCCGATACAGCGGCGTTTGCTCGCCGAACAAGGCGAACGTGTCGCGGTACAGGCTCGTCGAGGACGATGGCATCGACCCATCGTCCACAACGAGCGCAGCGTGCACCGGTGCGCCCTCCCAGAGCGCAATCGCCTCGAGCAGCGCGACCACGGCGCGATGGCTCGCTGGGTGCAGCGACAAATGTGCCTTCAAGATCGTCTCGCCCGGCCCGCGCATCGCCAGGATGCGCGTGGTGCGCGGACTCGGGCACAGGCCCAGCCAGATCGACTCCATGCTGCGACTCCTCGGGGGTGGACTCCTTGTCCTGCTGACCACTTGGCGCAGAGTCGGACCGCGGGCCAGAGCATGATCGGTCTCGAATTGAAGCCACTTTCTTGCGTTCGCGCAGCATCCGATTGCGGGCGGCGTGGCGCAGTCGCCCGCCTCGCGTGGCGCGGTATCTCTCATCGTAGGCTCGCGCTTTCTCGCCCCGCGTGCGCTCCGCACATTCGGCCGAGCAGTACACGTGGCCGCGGTAGCACGGCGCGCACAGCACCCGGAGCTCGCCACAGCGACTGCATCGCACCGTCCGACCAAGCATGCCCGCCGGGCGCACAGGCCATCTGTTTCTGGACCTCGTCCGCGGAAACGTGGATCGTCGTGGGCGCCTGGCCGCGCGCGCATCCTTGCGCCCCGCGCGACGGGCCCGAGGACCTGGAGCGGCTAACTCCGGGTCCTCAACCCTTGCGCATGACCGTGATCGTCGCCTGGCTCTGCGGCTGCGCGCCCCTTATCGACAGACCGCCCTGACTTGGGGATGGGCGCGTGGCTCCCTGGCGATCCCGGTGAAAGTGGCCCCCTTCGGGACCGGTGGCGACAGTAGAGCGGAACGATGTCATTCGTCAGTGTACAGGGACAGGGGCGCGGGCTCCGCACGCGCTGCATCAACGTGACTGATGCACGTGCCGATACACTGAATCGCGCGCCCGATACACCGCGCCCAGCACGGCGCGGAAAACGCCCGTAGCACAGGGATTTGCGCCGCATCGCCTGCCAGCGCCGAGACGGCACGGCTGTTGCGTAGCGTCGTGAGCACCAACGCGATCCGGGCGGGAGCCAGCCGACCGGCAACGAGTGAGGACGAAGTGAAACGGAAGCGAGCGGAGCACACGCGCGTGTTCGGCGCGGCCATGTCGCTGGTGCTGGCCTACGCCCGCGCAAGCGAGCCACCCTCGACGAGAAGTGATGCATCGGAGCTCGCCACGAAAGCCCGAGAACTGCGGGAGCGTCACCGTCCTAACTCGTCGGCCGGTATTCAAACGATGAGCCACTGAGGACGGCACCCCGACTCGATGCTTTGGGCTGCGGGCAGCCCTGTGAGGAAACGATGCGTAAGAAGTTGCAGAACGTTCTGTTGGACACGGACGAGGGGTTGATGCGCGCGAACCGCCCGACATCGAAGCCGCCGATCGACTCGACCCAACCCGGCAACATGAGTGAGGAACCGATTGCGCTGGTCGGCATCGCGTGTCGTCTGCCGGGCGGCATCGCTTCCCCAGCCGAGCTGTGGCAGGCACTGTCGAGCGGACGCGACGCCATCACCGAAGTGCCACGCGAGCGCTGGGACGCCGGAGCATTGTGGAACGAAGACGCAAGAATGCCGGGCAAGACCCGCGCGCGCTGGGGCGGCTTCCTCGACCAGGTGGGCGAGTTCGACGCGTCGTTCTTCGGCATTTCGCCCAAGGAAGCGCGGCAGATGGACCCGCAGCAGCGCCTCGCGCTCGAGACGGCGTGGGAGGCGCTGGAAGACGCTGGCATCGTTCCAGAGACGATCGCGGGCTCGCGCACGGGCGTGTTCTTCGGCGCGTGGACGCAGGACTACGCAGCCCTCTTCGCCGGTAACCACGCCGCGATCGAGCAGCACTCCGCGGTGGGCTGGAACACTTCGATCATTCCAGCTCGCATCGCTTACCGGCTCGGTTTGTACGGGCCGGTGATGACTGTGAACACAGCACACAGCTCGTC
>DATJKD010000016.1:0-13896 GCA_035491795.1 Steroidobacteraceae bacterium
GACAAGCTGATCCGTGAGTACCCGATGATCCCGCCGCCGGCGGTGAGCACGATCCACGCGGCACTCGATCGCAACGGGTTCGTCAAACGGCGAAAGCGCCGGCGCCACAAGGCGTGCGGCACGCCGCTGTCCGCGGCCCACGCGCCTAACGGCCTCTGGTGCGCCGACTACAAGGGCGAGTTCCTGCTCGGCAACCGGCAGTACTGCTACCCGCTCACCATCACGGATTACCGCTCCCGCTACCTGCTCGCCTGTGAGGGCCTCGAGTCGACCAAGTCCCGCTTCGCCTTCTCCGTCTTCGAGCGCACCTTCCGCGACTTCGGCCTCCCAGCCGCGATCCGCACCGACAACGGCACGCCCTTCGCCGCGCCCTGGGCGTTGTTCGGGCTGTCTCGCCTGGCCGTCTGGTGGCTGCGCTTAGGCATCCGACTGCAGCGCATCAAGCCCGGCCAACCGCAGCAGAACGGACGCCACGAGCGCATGCACCTCACGCTCAAGAACGAAACGACCAAGCCCGCCGCATTCAACTCCCTGCAGCAGCAGGAGCGCTTCGAGGACTTCCTCCGGGTTTACAACCAGGAGCGGCCGCACCAGGCGCTCGGCGGCGCCTATCCGGGCGAGATCTATACACCTTCAGCCCGCCCCTACGAGCCACCCGGGGATCCCGATTATCCGTTCCACGATCGCACCGTCCGCGTGACGCGCTGCGGACGCATCTGCCTGGGCAGTCGCAAGATCAACCTGAGTGTCGCGCTCGCTGAGCAGCTGGTGGGCATCCGCGAAGTCGACGACCAGGTCTGGCAGGTCAGCTTCCTGGAGTACGATCTGGGATACTTCGATCGAGATCAGGACCGGGTGGAACCCGGTCCCAATCCCTTCGCGCCGGACACAGTGTTAACCATGTGACCGGAATGAGCTGTAAACCGTGTGACCGGAATACACCCAGGCGGAGTGGTGGGCCCGGTAGGATTCGAACCTACGACCAAGGGATTCACGTTGCCCCGATGTTTCCATCGGGCGTGGACTATCTCTTCACCCCCGGTCCGTCGACCGGTCGGGTGCGGGAAGCTCGATGGCTGTCATCAAGGGCACTGCAGCCCTCAGGTAGTCTCTGCACCTTCCGGCGGTGTACCGCCGGCTTGGCTCAGGGTTGCCATCAGTCGCGCTGGAAGGATTCCCTGAATTCATCCCGTTCACTTCACGGATTCCGCCGTGAAGGCACCTTTTTCGATGAGTCCCCTGCACTAACCGCTGTGCTACAGGCCCAACGGCGTGGATTCTACAGGTCAAACCCGGGCCGCTGTCATCGCGACTGCCGCGGTCGCGACCGCGTGCAAGCAGTTGTCCCTCTTCGTTTACCTACGGTCGGGCACCAGCCCGTCGGCGCGCATGCGTTCGAGCTCGCCCCGTTGCGCCGCGACATAGGCATGCACCGTGTTCAGCGCCGCCTGGAAGCGCGCGTCCTGACGCAACGGACCGTACGCCGGATCCGAGTCGAAGTAGTACCACCAGTCCACCAACCGTGAACCGCTGGCGATGGATCGCTCGATCATCGCCAGTGCCGCGTCGTTTTGGCCGCTTAAGGCCAGGGCGGTCGGGTGATACAGCTGGTACCAGAGTTCCGGCCGTCCGAGCTCGCCGACTTCGTGTCGCATTCGCGCCAAGATCGTTTCGAGCAGCTGGCGACCCCGCCGTTCCTGCCCGCTGGCCAGCAGCACCTCCGCCAAGCCGATCGCCGCTGCCCTCACGGGCGAGCCCTCCTGCGGCAGCGTAACGCGCCCGGCCGAATCCCAACTCACACCCGACACTTCCTCCAGCGCGGCCCTCGCCCGCTCGAATTCATCGGTCGCCCGTGCGTGCATCCGAATCGCGTTGACGATCATCAGCATGTCGGTGCCGGATATGCCGGATATGCCGTCACGCGCCAACGATTCGTAGGCGAGCTCACCGGCCTGCCGCCAGTCGCCTTCGTGCATCAGCAGCCTCAGTTGGCGCGGGGACCGTTCGGACCCGTCATCCTCCAAAAGCTGTTTAGCCGCCGAAAGGTCGCCGAGATCGACATAGCCACGAATCAGCGCACGACGCGTCCATTCCCGCGACGGATCAAGCGCGAGCGCCTGTTCGGAGTAGCGGATGCTGTTCGCGGCCTGTTTCATCATCTCACGCAACCCGCCGAGCGTTTCAAGCGCCGGCGTGTACTGCGGTTTGCGCTTCAGCACGTCGACCAGCAGCGCGTTCGCACCCTGCAGGTCAGCGCGCTCGATCCACAGGAACTGAGCCTTGATGACATCGTGACCGGGCTCGAGTGGATCGAGCTTGCGGGCCCGGTCAAGCAGTTCGAGTACCTCGTCGCGGCGCGACGGCGTCGCATACACCACCGCAGCAAGTCCGGCGTAGCCTTCGGCGGAGTTCGGGCTCAATTCGAGTCCGTGTCGGTAGTCCGCCTCGGCGGCCGCCAAGCTATCGTACGCCGCAAACTGCGCCCGCTGCAGGTAGGCGGCGCCATTGTTGGGATCCAGGGCGAGTGCCTTCTCGACGAGTTCCTGCCCGCGCAGCAAGGCGCGCTTGAACCGCTCCTGCCGGTCGTCGGTGGCCTCGTACTCGCCAAGGAAAACCTCGGCCTCCGCCAGGCTGACGTAAGCGCCAGCGAACGTCGGGTCGAGCTTCACCGACCGCTCGAAATGCTCGATCGCCTCAGTCATGTCCACGACCCGGGCGTTGGCGAGCAATGCGCGGCCCTGCAGAAAGGCGAGATACGCGCCGAGATTGCTCGTGCCCTGACCGGTCATGCGCTTCATCGCAGCCGGATCGACGCTCAACTCCAGTGCCTGGGTCACCTGCAGGGCGATCTCGTCCTGGACCGCAAAGATGTCACCAAGCGGCCGGTCGAAACGCATTGCCCATACATCCGCACCGGTCTCTGTGTCGATCAGCTGGGTCGTCACGCGCATCCGGGAACGGTCGCTCTGCACACTGCCTTCGAGCAGGTAGCGGGCCCCGAGCTCTCGGCCGATCTCCTGCGCGTCCTTGTCCCGGTCGCGGAACGCAAACGAGGAGGTACGCGAAATGACGTCAAGTTCCGCGAGGTTGGCGAGCTGGTACAGCACAGACTCGGCGATGCCCAGTGCCAAGATTTCGCCGTCCTTTGATGTGCTCAGGTTCTGGAATGGCAGCACCGCGATGGCCGGACCGCCCGCCCCCGACTGGCCCAAGTCGGACTGCCTCACAAGCAGCACCGCGACGGCCACGAGCAACACCCCGATAACCGAAAGATCGGCATAGCGGCGTACGCCGTGCACTGCCGGGCGCACCGCCCCTTCGCCAGCCGTGTCGCGAACGAGACCCCGATCACCTACCTCGTAAAACCAGGCAAGCGTCACGGCGACCGGAAAGCCGAGCACCGCGGTGACAATCAGCGAAACCATCACCCAGCGGGGCACGCCCAATGGTTCGAAGGTTACGTCCGCGATCTGCAGCGCCAGCCATGCGATGACCGCGTAACTCACCGCGACACGGATCACGCCCCACTCACGTAAGCGGCGCAACAGACCGCTGGTCGCTGGTGCCGTCATTGACCGGCTGAGCTTAAACAACCCCCGCCAACTGGCACAAGCCGCCGAGCGGCGCGCCATAGACGATCTGTCCGAGCATCGTCGTGATCGGTGTTCGACGCCCGTAGTTGAGCCCGAAAAACCCGGGCGGCTCCAGGATATAGCCGGTTCTCGGCCCATCGTGCTCCGAGGCCATGCACGGATGGGCATAGGGAAGCAATGGCAGAGCGGCCGCGAGCAGGGTCGCCATCCCGATGACCGCAAAGAACAGGAAGTACAGCATCGCGAAGCCCCAGCCTCCGATCGTGTAGACCAGGTAGCCGATGACCGTCGCCCGATTTCGATTGGAGGTGAAGAACGTTCCGACCAGGAACGGCGGGCTCAGGCGCGACACGCCGAGGCCTGGCTGCCCTGGAAGATCGTCGTCATCGCGACGTGCGCCCGCCAGGCTTACCGGGCGAATTCAGCCCGGTTCCTGCGGGGGCGATTGGATCAGCTTTCGACCTTCGACGAAGTAGTAAATGAGCAGCGCGAGGCCGACACCGACCGGAATAAGCGCGAACCAGGCGACGTCGTGACTCGCCACCTCGCGGAGGGGCACAAACAGCCCCAGTCCGACAAAAAGCCAGATCATCCCACTAAGCAGGTGCCTCGGCTTTCGGTCGGTGTTCAACGACCGGAAGAAGCTCTCCGGCAGTGGCGGCAGGTCCATCCCGCGCTCGATCGCGGCCATACGCTCCTTGTGGTACGCCTCGACGATGTCACGTCTGCGGCGGTAGTCGACGATGGCGAACACGATCGGGATCGACAGCGACATGACGATGGCAACGATTGGGATGAACACGGCGATGGCGTCCTCGGACATGGATGAGCCTCCGGGCTGGGTATCGCTTATATGCCCCGGGGCTGCCGAAGGTTGCATCGTCCTGCAACCCTGCGGGCGACCGCGGCGTATAAAGGTCGCCGCGGCTCGACGCTGCGATCGGGAGGGCCGCGTGGCGCGCTGATGGACCCGGAGATCGAACAACACCTGGCGGCGGGCCAGCACGACCGCGCGTTCGACCTGGTTGTGCGGGCTTACAAGGACCGGGTGTTCCGGCTGGCCGTGTCGATCCTCAAGGAGCGCGCGGCGGCGGAAGACGCTGCCCAGGATACATTCGTGCGCGTCTGGAAGGCCCTGCCCCGCTTCGACGGCCGCGCCACGCTCGGCACCTGGATCTATGCGATCACGCGCAACACCTGCCTGATGGAGCTGCGACGCAGACGTCCTACCGTGTCGCTGGACGATCCGGATTCGCCGGATGCACAGCATGCAGCGGCAGAGATCGCCACGGGTCCGGCACAGGACCCGGAGCGCGACAATCTGCTGCGACTGCTCTCGCGGCTGCCGCGCAACCAGCAGGAGGCCGTGCGTATGTTCTACCTGGAGGACCGGTCCTACGAAGCGGTGGCCGAATCGCTCGGCATGCCGCTGGGGACGCTCAAGAATCTGCTGCATCGGGCGCGCAAGCGGCTGATCGAGCTCGCTCGCCCCGAGGAGGTCAAGGCGGCATGAACATCACTGTCATGAACGGGGCATGCGAAGACTACGAATTCGATGTCGCCGAACTCGCCGACGGCACTCTTGCGCCGGAGAAGGCGCGGATCGTCCGCCTGCATCTCGCCGGCTGCACGCGCTGCCGTCGCTGGCGCGACGAGTACGCAGCGATCGATGCGCGGCTCGCCCGCGCGCTGCCGCAGCCACGGCTTCCCGCGGATTTCGAATGGAAGCTTGCCGCGCGTCTGCGGGAACGGGCCTCGACTGCGCGCGCCGACACGCGCGTAGCCGCGGAACGGGAATACGCCAACCTGATGACAGGGCTCCGCGACCGGCTCCGATCGGCGACGCTCGGCGGCGTCGCGGGCGCGGTCGCCGCGACCGGCTGCGCGCTGGCAGCCGTGCCGGTGCTGATCGAGCATCTGCGGCCGGCGCTCGACACTCAGACGGGTTCGGCCGCCTTAAAGATCGCAACCGCCGCGATCACCGTCGCGGCGCTCGCGTGGTCGTTCGGCAGCGGCGTACTGCCAGGGCTGCAGCTGCGCCGCTAGGCTCAGATCTTGCGCGCCCAGCCGTGCCGGTCGGGTGCCTCCCCCGTCTGGATGGCGACCAGCGCGCTGCGCAGACGCTGCGTCACCGGGCCGACCTCGCCCGAGCCCACGCGATGTTCGCCATCGCGATGCACGAGCGTGCCGATGCCTGCCAGCACCGCAGCCGTCCCTGAAAGCGCCGCTTCACCCGTCTTGACCCACTCCAGCATCTCGGCGACGTCGAACACCCGTTCCTCGACCCTGAAACCCATGTCGCGCGTCATCGTGAGCAGCGATTCGCGCGTCACGCCGTGGAGGAAGGTCGAGTCGAGGCTGCGCGTGACGATGTGACCCTCGCGGATCAGCAGGAAATTCGCGGCGCCGGTCTCCTGCACAGAACCGCCCGGGCAGAAGAGGACCTGGTCGACCTTGTACTTGTCGCGCGCCGCGAGCGTCGGTCCCATTGCTGCGGCGTAGTTGCCGCCGGTCTTCACCATCCCGAGGTGCGAAGCCGTGCGGTTGGCCTTGTCCTCGATGTAAATCCGCAGCGGTTTCATGCCGCCCGAGAAGTAGTCCCAGACCGGGCTCGCGAGCACGATCAGGCTCGCCTCGTTGGTCGGCGTCGACGCCGCGCCGATGTTCGGCATCGTGCCGAAGAGGAGCGGCCGCAGGTAGAGCGCTCCTGGCGGCTCGGGCACCTGGTCACGACAGCGATCGATCACCGAGATCACCATCGCCGCGAGCTGCTCGGCGTTCGGCTCGGGCATCGTGAGCAGCCGCGCGCTCTGTCGCATACGCTCAATGTGGCGATCCATACGGAAAACATGCACGCTGCCGTCGCGCCAGCGGTAAGCCTTGAAGCCCTCGAAGCAGGTGCTCGAATAGTGAAGCACATGCGCGGCCGGGTGCATTGGAATTGGCGCGGTCGGCGTCAACTGCGCCTCGCTCCAGTGCCCGTCCTTGAAATGCGCAACCGACATGTGATCGGTGAGCACCGTGCCGAATCCGGGCCGGGCGGTGGCGCCCGCCGCGTTCGTCGTCGTTGTCTTCGAGCGTGATTCTGCAGTCGCTGCGTTCATGTGCGTCTATTCCGGAATGAAAATGGTGGCCGGGTGCTCGAGCATCTCTTTGAGCACCTGGATCATGGCGGCGGCGTCGAAGCCGTCCACGAACCGATGATCGAACGAGGAAGACAGGTTCATCATGAGGCGCACCGCGACCGCGCCGCCGATCACGACGGGACGTTCCACGGCCTTGTTGACGCCGATGATCGCGAGCTCGGGCGCGTTGATGATCGGAGTCGACACGATGCCGCCGAGCTTGCCGAGGCTAGTGACGGTGATGGTCGAGCCCGTGAGCTCCTCGCGGGTCGCCTTGTTGGTGCGCGCCGCCTCCGACACGCGGCGGATCTCGGCGGAAAGATCCCACAGACCTCGCGCCTCCGCGTGCCGCACGACCGGCACCTTGAGACCGTCCCGCGTCTGCGTCGCGATGCCGGCGTGCACGGCATGATGACGGATGAGCACGTTGCGCTCCGCGTCATAGGAGGCGTTGCACTGCGGAAACTGACCCGTAGCACGCACCAGCGCGGCAACCAGGAACGGCAGGTAGGTGAGCGAGGGCGTGCCCTCTGGCCGACGTCCGTTAAGGTGGCGGCGGAGCGATTCGAGCTCGGTGACGTCCACCTCCTCCACGTAGGCGAAGTGCGGGATGTTGCGCTTCGCCTCGCTCATGCGCTGCGCGATCATGCGGCGAAGCCCGATGACTTTGATCTCCTCGGTGCCCGTGCGCCGGGCTGCCGGCGCCGAGCCAGGTGCGTAACGCGTCGCGCCCGGTTCGCCGCGACCCGACAATGCGGCCGCAAGATCCTCGCGAGTAATACGCCCGCTCGGGCCGGTGCCTGCGACCTGCGCGAGATCGATGCCAGCCTCACGTGCGCGTCGCCGCGTCGCGGGAGACGCCATCACGCGTCCGCCGCTCACGATGGTGGTTGACGCCGCCCGCTGTGCGCCGTGACCGTTGCTCCGCGACGGTGCCGTCGACGCCGCAGGCGCAGGAGCGGCGGGCTTCGGTTTCGCGGCCGCGGTATCCGCCGCTGCAGGGGTCGCAGCGACCGCGGGAGCCGCCGCATCCGTTTCGAATACGATGAGCTCCGACCCGACCTTGACCATCTCGCCCGGCGCACCGGTGACCGAGAGCACGCGCCCGGTGACGGGAGCCGGCACCTCGACCGCGGCCTTATCGGTCATGACCTCAGCCATAAGCTGGTCTTCGTTGACGAGATCGCCGACCTTGACGTGCCAGGCAACGATCTCCGCCTCGACCGTTCCTTCGCCCAGGTCCGGCATCTTGAAGACATACCGGCTCATCGCCACTCCATCACTGTCTTGAGTGCGCCTGCTACCCGCGCCTGTCCCGGAAAATACTCCCATTCGAAGGCATGCGGGTACGGTGTGTCCCAACCCGCCACCCGCAGGATGGGCGCCTCGAGCTTCCAGAAGCACGCCTCCTGGATAGACGCGGAGAGCTCGGCGCCAAAGCCAGAGAAAAGGGTTGCCTCGTGCGCGATGACGCAGCGCCCGGTCTTGCTGACCGAGGCCGTGATCGTATCGATGTCGAGTGGCACCATCGAGCGCACGTCGATGATCTCTGCATCGAGCCCTATGTTTTCGGCGGCGGCCTGACAGACGTAAACCATGGTCCCATAAGTCACGATCGTGACCTGCGAGCCCGCGCGGACGATATCGGCCTTGCCGATCGGCACTGTGTAATAACCGTCGGGAACCTCGCCTCTTGCATGCTCGCTCCAGGACACGGCGGCCTTGTTCGGATTGCCGTCGAACGGCCCGTTGTAGACGCGCTTCGGCTCCAGGAACACCACAGGATCGTCGTCCTCGATCGCTGCGATCAGGAGACCCTTGGCGTCATATGGGTTCGAGGGCATCACGACCTTGATGCCGCACACGTGCGTGAAGATAGCCTCCGGACTCTGCGAATGCGTTTGGCCGCCTCGGATACCGCCGCCGCAGGGCGTGCGGATCGTCACCGGCGCCCAGAACTCGCCCGCGCTGCGGTATCGGAGCCGCGCGAGCTCGCTGAAGATCTGATCGCAGGCGGGATAGATGTAGTCAGCGAACTGTATCTCGGCGACCGGACGCAGGCCGTTCACTCCCATGCCGATGGCGGCGGCGACGATCGCGCCCTCGGCGATCGGAGTGTCGAGCACGCGGTGCTCGCCGTACTTACGCTGCAAGCCGTCGGTGACGCGAAATACACCACCGAAGTAGCCGACGTCCTCCCCGAGCACGACGACGTTCGGGTCGCGCGTCATCATGATGTCCATGGCGGAATTGAGCGCCTGGATCATGTTCATCCTGGCCATGGCTTAGGTCTGCTCCGAGCGCATCTGCTCGCGCTGACGCACCAGGCGGGGGGGCACGTCCTTGAAGATATCCTCGAACATCGTATCGGGATTGAGCCGCGGTCCCTCGCCGAGCGTCCCATGCGTCACGGCTTCTTTCCAGGCGGCGACGACCTGCGCATCGAGCTCGGCCGTGAGCGCCGCATGCCTCTCCTCGGACCACTCGCCGAGCGCAATCAGGTGCTTCTTGAGCCGTTCAACCGGATCGCCAAGCGGCCACTTCTCATAGTCGTCCTTCGGACGGTAGCGCGCCGGGTCGTCGCTGGTCGAGTGTGCCGCGCCCCGGTAGGTCACGTGCTCGATCAGGGTTGGGCCCGCACCGCGCCGGGCCCGCTCGGCGGCCCACTGTGTCACCGCGTACACCGCGAGGAAATCGTTGCCGTCGACTCGAATACCGGCGATCCCGTAGCCGGGACCGCGCGCCGCGAAGGAGCGCTGCTCGCCGCCCGCGAATCCCTGGAAGGTCGAGATCGCCCACTGGTTGTTCACCACGTTGAGGATCACCGGTGCCTGGTAGACCGCGGCAAAGAGCATTGCGTAGTGAAAATCAGCCTCGGCGCTCGAGCCCTCTCCGAGCCAGCTCACGGCAATGTCATCCTCGCCTTTGATTGCGGCGGCCATGGCCCAGCCCACGGCTTGCGGGAACTGGGTCGCGAGGTTCCCCGAGATCGAGAAGATCCGCCCCGCTGCCCAGTGATACATGACGGGCAGCTGCCGGCCCTTGCACATGTCGCTCGTGTTGGAGAGCAGCTGGCACATCAGGTCCACGAGCGGCCGCCCCCGGACCATGTAGAGCCCCTGGTTGCGGTACGAAGGGAACAACATGTCTCCGGGCCGCAGCGCCATTGCCTGAGCGACCGACACGGCTTCCTCGCCGAGCGAGCGCATGTAGAAGGTGATCTTTCCCTGGCGCTGAGTGCGCTGCATGCGATCGTCGAACACTCGCGTGAGCAACATGTGCTTGAGGCCTATCTGCAGTTCCGCTACCTCAAGGTGCGGATGCCAGGGCCCCACCGCGCGGTGCTCGTCGTCCAACACGCGAACGAGATCGGTGGCTAGGTTGCCGATGTCGCGGACGCGGGCGTTTACGTCCGGCCGTGGTACCGCCCCGGCCGGTGACGTCTCGAGGTAGCTGAAGTCAGGTTTCTCGCCCGGCCGGGAATGTGGCTTGGGCGTATGCAGACGCGATCGGCGGGGCATGGTTCCTCGGCCTCTTCGGGTGAACGGGAACGGGCGCGATAGGTTACTCAGATCGACTGGGAACGGTTGAATTTGTTGCGTTGCATTGCAACAATACGGAACATGCGTTTCATAAGCGGCCCGATCATGGAAAATACTCAACATCCTCTCGTCGATCGCATCGACCGACGCATTCTCGATGTGCTGCAGCGTGAAGGCGCCCTGCCCGTGGCCGAGGTCGCGGCGCGAATCGGTCTTTCCACCACGACCTGCTGGCGTCGCATCCAGGCCCTCGAGCAGTCCGGGGTCATCCGAGGTCGCGTGGCGGTGCTCGATCGTGCTGCGCTCGGGCTCGACGTGACGATCTTTGCGCACGTAAAGCTCTCTACTCAGGGCCGTGACGCGATCGCCGCGTTCGCCGAGGCCATCCGCGAGCGCCCCGAAGTGCTCGACTGCTACACGACCATGGGCGAATGGGATTTCATGCTGCGCATCGTCACGCGCGACATAAAGGCCTACGAGGCTTTCTATCTCGACCACCTCTCGAAACTTCCGTTCGTGCAATCGATCAATTCATCTGTCACCGTCACCGTCATCAAGGAAACGACCGTGCTTCCGTTGTAATGTCCGTCATGCGGCGGCACGGAGAGGTGGACACATGCCGGCAAGGATCTATTACTTCGAGGACCTCCCGCCCGGCACGGTGCTCGAGTTCGGCGGCATGGAGATGACGGAGGAGGAAATCGTCGGCTTCGCCAAGCGCTACGACCCACAGCCGTTTCATGTCGACCGCGAGGCCGGCAAGGCGTCGATCTTCGGCGCGCTGTGCGCAAGCGGCTGGAATACCACCGCCGTGATGATGCGGATGTGGGTCGACAACTATCTCTCGCCCGAAGCGAGCCTGGGTTCGCCCGGCATCGATGAGTTGCGATGGCTCAAGCCCGTCTACCCGGGCGACCGGCTGCGCTGCCGCCTTACGGTGATCGATGCGACGCCGTCGCGGAGCCGCTCATTCATGGGCAGCGTTCGCCAGCGGGCGGAGGTAATCAATCAGAAGGATGAGGTGGTGCTGAGCCTGATCGGCACGAGCTTCTTCCGGCGCCGACCTGCCTGATTCGATGGGGTCAACGATGGACCGCGAGAGCTACACGCGCAGACGAGTCTTGGGTCTGGTAGCGGCCGGGGCGGTCGCCGGGCATGTGCCGCAAACGGCGTGGTCGGCGGACACTGTGCGCATGGTAACGCGCCGCATTCCCCGGACAGAGGAGACCGTGCCCGTCATCGGCATGGGCTCGTCGAACACGTTCGACGTTGGCAGCGATACCGCCGAGCGGGAGCCACTGCGCGAGGTGCTGCGGCTCTTCACCCTGGCCGGAGGCGCGGTGATCGATACCTCGCCAATGTACGGCCGCTCCGAGGAAGTGCTCGGCGACTTGTTTGCCGAGCTCAAGATGCGCCCGAAAATCTGGCTCGCCACCAAGGTCTGGACCCGAGGCCGCGTCGCCGGCGCCGAGCAGATCGCCGACTCGATGCGCAAGCTCAGAACCGAGCGGCTCGAGCTGCTTCAGATCCACAATCTCCTCGACTGGCGCGAGCACGTGCCCACACTTCGCGGTATGAAGGACGACGGCAAGCTTCGCTTCACAGGAATCACCCACTACCGCGCGGACGCGCATGCGGAGGTCGAGCGCGTGCTCCGCGCCGAGCGCTTTGATTGGGTGCAGATCAACTACTCGCTCGCGGAACGCGAAGCCGAGCGGTCCCTGTTCCCCTACTGCCAGGAGCAAGGCATCGCCGTGCTGGCGAACAGGCCCTTCGCCGACGGTGGGCTCTTCGACCGCGCCCGCGGCAGGAACCTGCCGCCCTGGGCCGCGGAGATCGGCTGTGCGTCCTGGGCGCAGTTCTTCCTGCGCTTCGCTGCCTCGCACCCGGCCGTCACCTGCGTGATCCCGGCGACGGCGAAGCCGCATCACATGCAGGACAATGCTGCGGCCGGCGCCACGCCGCTGCCCGACGCCAGGCAGCGCGTGCGGATGGCCGAGTACTTCGCCACTCTGTGAGCACGGTCGGGCGGTGTCGCTCCATTCAGCCTGCCGTGTCCTGGCCGTCCCGCCGCGATCCCTGGTGATCGCGCTGCTCTCACTGGCATTGCAAGGCTGCGCCACGCTGTCGGAGCGCGAATGCCGCGACCAGGACTGGTATGGCATCGGCGCCGACGACGGCTATGACGGTGCGCCTGCGTCGCAGATCGACGCGCATCGCGAGGCCTGCGCGGAATTCGGAATCGAGCCCGATACCGAGCAGTATGAGGCCGGTCGTCGCGACGGCCTCGTGCAGTACTGCACGGTGACGCGCGGTTTCGAGACAGGCCGCGACGGGTCGCTGTACGGCGGCGGGTGCCCCGAGGGCAGCGATCGTGAGTTTCTACGCGGCTATGACCTCGGTCGGCGCTTTTACGCCGTAGAGCAGGAGCTGCAGCGTATTGATGGCGACCTGCGCATGTACCGATCGCAAGGCACCACGCCGGATCTCGGCGAGGCCGATCAGCGACGGCTGTACACCCGCGTTCGTGACCTCGAATTCGAGCGCTCCCAACTCGAAGCGGAGCTGCGCCATCTCGAGTCGGAGCGGGCACGGCTGTGAGCGCCCAGCCCGAGGTCGCGGTGATCGGTGCCGGCGTCGCGGGCCTCGCCTGCGCGTCCGAGCTGGCGCGCTCCGACGTCACCGTCACCGTGCTCGAACGCGCGCGCGGTCTCGGCGGCCGGCTGGCGACCCGCCGACGCGGAAATCTGGCCTTTGACCACGGCGCACAGTTCATCACCGCGCGCAGCCGTCCGTTCGTCAGATACGTGGCCGTGGCGCGGAACGCCGGCGCCGCGGCCGCCTGGACGCCCAGCATCCTCGAGGACGGTCATCGCAACTGGGATGCGCCGATCGAGGACTGGTACGTCGGCACCCCTGGGATGAGCGGCATTGTGCGCCCGCTCGCGCGCGGGCTCATGGTTCAGACAGGCACGTTGGTGCACGAGCTGATACGGCGCGACAACAGGTGGGAGCTCGAGACCGACACCGGGCGGCGGCTCGGCCCGTTCAACGCGGTGGTGGCGGCGGTGCCGGCGACCCAGGCCCTGTCGCTCCTCGCGCCGCACGGCCGTGCCTTTCGCCACCTGATTTCCGTGCAGATGGCCCCGTGCTGGTCGTTGATGGTGTCCTTCGAGCGCGGGCCTCCGGTCGCCAGCGACGTCTTTCGCTGGACGGAGGGCCCGCTCGCGCTCGCTGCGCGCGAAGGCAGCAAGCCCGGGCGACCGGCGGATCGCGGCAGCTGGGTCATCCATGCGACGCCCCGATGGAGCCGCGAGCATCTCGAAGCGGATGCGCAGGAGGCTGCACAGCTCATGCTGCACTCATTTGCGACCGCCGTCGGCAGCGGCTTGCCTGCGCCTGCGTGGGTGCACGCACACCGCTGGCGGCATGCGATGGTGGAGCAGGCGCTCGGCCTGCCCTGCCTGCTCGACGCGGACATCGCGGCCGGCGCCTGCGGCGACTGGTGCATCGCGCCACGGGTGGAAGCGGCGTTCGAGAGCGGTCACGCCATGGCGCACTCAGTACTCTCGATGCTGGGCAAACTCGTGCCGCGGTCCGCTGCGGAGCCCCAGCCCTAACCTCGCCAGCGCCCGG
>DATJKD010000017.1:0-7489 GCA_035491795.1 Steroidobacteraceae bacterium
TCCGCGGCCGCGACACAGGCGCACTCGTTTCGCGCCTCGATCGCGGCCAAGGCTTACGAGGAAGCCGGGCTCGGACCTGAGGACGTCTCGGTGGCCGAGGTCTACGACCTCGCCTCGCCGATGGAGCTCGACTGGTGCGAGCATCTGGGCTTGAGCAAGCCGGGCGAGGCCGAGCAGCTCCTGCGCAGCGGCGCAACGCGGATCGGCGGGCGGATCCCCGTGAATCCGAGCGGCGGTCTCGCGTGCTTCGGCGAGGCGGTGCCCGCCCAGGCGCTCGCGCAGGTGTGCGAGCTTACCTGGCAGCTGCGAGGTCAGGCGGGTACACGCCAGGTGGAGGGCGCACGTGTCGGGATCACCGCGAACCAGGGGCTGTTCGGGCACGGGTCATCGGTGATCCTCCGCAACTGAGCGGCACGGGAGGCTACAGGTTGCCGATCCGCGCGACGATGGCCTCGTGCACGCGCGAGCCGCCGTCGCCGTTGGTGAAGACCACGAGACCCGAGCCCTTCGCGGGGTTGATCTGGCCCAGCGTCCGAAAGCCCGAGCTGTTGGCGCCCGTGTGCCAGGCGATGTCGCCTTCGGCGGTCACGTCAAGCTTGAACCCGAGCGCGCGGTAGGTGGCGACGGCACGCGCGAGGCCGGGCCGCACGAGCGCGTCCCCGTCGTCGAGGCGCAGCTCGCGTGCGAGCAGGCGCTCGATGCTCTCGGGCGTGAACGCACGCTCGCGAAGCAGCGCCGGTCGCACCAGCGATAGCATCAGGCGCGCGTACTCAATCGGTGTCGTATAGAGCGAGTACGCACCGTTTCCTTTCCGGTAGCGCGTTCGCTCCTTGAAGCCGCCGTCTTCGCGGTGGCCGCTCGCCAGGTCCGCCTCGAGCGTCTCGGACCACACGAAGCTCGTGCGCGCGAGACCGAGCGGCGCGAAGAGCCGCTCCTGCGCCAGGCGCTCGAGCGGCTGCCCGCTGATCGCTTCCAGCGCTCGCTGCAGGAACAGGATCCCCTCGCCCGAGTACGTGTACTCCGAGCCCGGTGGGAACATGAGCGCGAGCGGGCCGCCCATCTCGTCGTAGCCCGGGCGCCAGTTCTCGAGGCCGGTGCGGTGCGTGAGTGCCATACGCGCGGTGATGCGCCGGTGCGCCGGCTGGTCGGGCAGGTAGTCGCGGCGGAGGTACTCGACGAGCGGGCGGTCGAGATCAAGCCGGCCCTCCTGCACGAGCTGCACGGCGAGGAGCGCCACGATCGGCTTCGACATCGAGCAGGCCTCGAACACGGTCTCGGCCGTCACCACCCGCCCGCTGCGCACATCGGCGACGCCGAAGCCCTGCGCCCAGCGCAGCTCACCCTGCTGGACGACAGCGATCGAGACGCCGGGCACGTGGTGCTGGCGCATGAGCGCGGGCACTTCCTCGCGCAGCCAGTCGAGGTGCGCTGCGAGCTGCGAGGTGGGGATCGGCGCAGGTGGGCGGATCCGCCGAGTCGCCTCGGCCGCCGCGAGGCGCAATTCCGCGGACGGATCGTGCAGGAAGGGCGCGATGGCCGGCACGCCTTGAGCTGCGGCGGGCCCGATCCTTCCCAGAGTCACGAGCGCCGCACGGCGGATCTCCGCGTCCTCGTGTGTGAGCACCGCCTCGAGCGCCGGCTGCGCGGGCGCCGCATCCGCCTCGAGGCGCGACAGCGCGGCGAGGCTCGCGCTGACCAGCCGTGAGTCGGCGTCCGCGAGCTGCTGTGTCAAGGCGGGTAGAAAGGGCCGGATATCCGCGGGTGCGTGGCTGAGCGCGACGGTGGCGCCCCAGCGCTGCTGCGGTGAGCCGCCCACGAGCAGCTGGGCGAGGGTGGGCCAGGCCGCCGCGCCCCGGAGCGCGAGCGCGGTGGCGGCCTTGCCTGCCACGGCGAGGTCCGGGTCATCGAGCACGCGCGCGAGCAGCGGCAGCAACTCGGGTCGTGCATCCTGCGTCGCGATGAGCCGATCGAGCGCCGATTCCCGTTCCGTCGCGTGGGGCGAGGTGAATGCCGCGCTCACGTCCGACGAGCCCGTCTGGCTGCCCGCGCGCGGCGCGAGGGCGAGCGCGAGCGCAGCGAGGCACGACGGCCAGGCGCGGTGCATCACGGCAACCGGCGCCCCCGCAGCGACACGCGGTGATCAGTCTTCGACAGGTGCGTCCACCGAGCCATCGAAGCGATAGCGGCCGTGCGCGCTCAGGTTGCCGACCTGGTCGTTGCGAATCCGCCGCTCGATGAAGCGCCAACGGCCGTCGATCTTCTGCAGGCGATCCTCGTAGTCGCCGCCGATGATGGGCTGCAGCGGGAACCCGGCTGTCTGCTGGAATACCATTACGCAGCTCGTCGAGCGCGCACGACCCGGGCCATCCGGCTCGATGATCAGGTTCGCCATCACGTGCCGCGTCCGCGGCGTGCCATCCGGATAGATGTGCAGGAAATCGCGATAGGCGCGCGCAACCGCCGCTGCGTTGGCGTGGATCGGTGGTTGCTCCGGGAAGTGCACGGTCGCGTGCGCGAAGAGATCGGCCATCGCCTCGATCTCGCCACGGTCGAGGAGCTGCGGGTAGGTGAAGATCAGCTTCTGGATCGAAAAATAGTCATCGGCATCCATCGAAGGCCTCCTGCGGAGTCCCACAGTCTCGTCGTGGCCGGCCACGGGCCGCAAGCCCCACGGACGCGCCGACTGCTGGCATGATTCACGGCCCGACGTGCGATCGACGAGGTGGCGAATGACCGACGCAACGCTCAAGGAGATGAGCCGCAGGCTGCAGCGGCTCGAGGACGTCGAGGCCATCCGCCGGCTGAAGGCGCGCTATCTCAACGCCTGCGACTCGCAGGATCCCGAGGGTGCCAGCCGCTGCTTCGCGGACGGCGAAGTCAGGATCGACATGGGGCATGTCGGCGTCCTGAGCCACAGGGACCAGTTCGCCGCGCTCTACCGTGCGGCGGGATGTCACCCGCACATCCTCGACATGCATCACGGCACGAATTCCGAGATCGAGATCCTGGACGACACGCACGCGCGCGGGCTGTGGGCGCTCGAATATCGAAACATCAACACCAAGGACAAGACCGTCACCTTCCTGAGCGCGGTCTACCACGACGAATACGTCAAGTCCGATGGCGACTGGAAGATCTCGGGCAGTCGTACCGAGTTCAAGACGGCGCTGCACTGCAGCTATGCCGGAGGGGTGCTCGAAGCGGTGCTGGCCGCGAAGTCCGTCGCGGGCGCGGTGGACTACCCGAAGGAGACCGCCTGATGTCGTACAGCCACGCAGAAGTCGAAGCCGCGATTCGCGGGCTGTCCGAGGCGTTCAAGGAAGCGGAGCGCCGCGGCTCGTGGTCTTGGCTCGCGGACGAGTTCTACCACGAGGACTGCGTGTATACCTGCCCGTACGGCGGGACGATGCTGGTCGTGGCGAACGGACGGGAGGAAATCCGTCGCACGCACTATGGGCGCGACATGGAGGTCGGCGCCGCCTGGAAGGGGTGGAGCTTTCCGATCTTCGACTGGGGAATCAATGGCGACCGGATCATCAGTCGCTGGGCGAACCGCGGGCCGGGCCGTCGTGCCGACGGCAGCCACTACGAGACGCAGGGCGTGTCTTTCATCACCTACGGTGGGGGCGGAAAGTTCTCCTCGCAGTACGATCTCTTCGACATGGCGCACCAGATGCGACTCTGCGACGAGCTCGAGGAGGCGGGCCTGCTCGACCCGAAGCTGAAATCCGACTGGGTCATCCCGATGAAGCGTCGCCTGATCGACATGCTTCAACAGGGGTTGCCGCCGGCCTGAGACATGGCCGCTTCGTTCCACGCAGCGCATCTCATCGAGAGGAATTCATGACCGAACAATTGTTTCCGGCGGGCGCGGTGCTCGTCGTCGGCGGCAGCGGCGGGGTTGGCCAGGCCGTTTGCATGGAGTTCGCGCGCGCCGGCTCCGACGTCGCGCTCACCTACCACAGCAAGCACGGCAACGCGGAGAAGGTCGCGGAGAAGATCCGCGCGCTCGGCCGCACGGTGAGCGTGCACCAGCTCACGATCGGCGACGCCGCGCAGGTCGACGCGGTCGTCGCAGCGGCGGCGAAGGAGCACGGCCGGCTGCACACCGTCGTCGTGGGCGCGGGCACGCTCGCCGAGCAGGTGCTCATCTCCGAGATGAGCCGCAAGCAGTGGCAGACGGTTATCGACCAGGACCTGAACGGATTCTTCAACGTCGTGCAGGCGACCCTGCCGAGGCTCCGCGAATGGGGCGGCGGTTCCTATGTGCATCTCGGCTCGGCCGGGCACCTGCAATGGCCGCCGCGCGATGTGATGTCGGTGGCGCCCAAGGCTGCAATCGAGGCGCTGATCACCGGTATCGCGAAGGAGGAGGGCCGGTACAACATCCGCGCCAACACAGTGCTCCTCGGGGTGATCGAGGCTGGGATGTTCCTCGAGCTCACGAAACAGGGGGTATTCGACGCGAAGTGGGTCGAAGAGGTGCAGAAGAACCTCGCGCTCAAGCGCTGGGGCAAGCCCGAGGAGATCGGCTACGCTGCGGTCTTCCTCGCATCGAGCCGCGCCGGGTACGTGACGGGCCTTCGCATCCCTGTCGCGGGGGGGTTCGGTCTGTGACCCGGCTGCTCGAGGACAAGGTGGTCGTGGTCTCGGGCATCGGCCCGGGCCTCGGCGTGCACCTCGCAACACAGGCGGCCGAGGCGGGCGCACGGCTCGTCATCGCCGCACGCACCGCGGAGAAGCTCGACAGCGCCGAGCGCGACATCGCGACGCTCGCGCCCGGCACCGAGGTGCTCAAGGTGCCCACCGACATCGCGCAGCGGGCGCAGTGCAAGCGGCTCGTCGACGCGGCCATCGAGCGCTACGGGCGCATCGATGTCCTGCTCAACAGCGCATACATCGCCGGGAGCTTCGGTCCGATCGAGAGCGCCGATCTCGACGACTGGAGGAAGACCCTCGACGTCAACCTGTTCGGAACGCTCGCCCTTACGCAGGAAGTCCTTCCTCACATGAAGAAGGCGCGGCGCGGGTCGATCGTCAACGTCAATTCGCAGGTGACCCGCAAGCCCATCGCCGGCCAGGCGGGGTACGCGACGTCCAAGGCGGCGCTCGCGTGCGCGACGTCGTATCTCGCGCTGGAGTGCGGGCAGTACGGCATCCGCGTCAACTCGGTGTTTCTCGGCTGGATGTGGGGGCCGTCGGTCGCAGGGTACTTCGCGCACGTGCACAGCACGCAGGGCACGAGCGTCGAGACGCAGAAAGCTGCGGTCGCGGCGATGATCCCGCTCGGGCTCATCCCTCCCGATAGCGAGTGCGCGCGATCCATCATCTACCTGGCCTCGGACATGGCGTCCGTCGTCACCGGTGCAGCGCTCGATGTCAACGGTGGCGAATACCTGCCGCGCTGACCGGGAGCTCAGGCGGCCTTGACCGGGCGGCGCAGGGCGAACGATTCCCATACCGCGACGATCAGCAACACAGCGGTGGCGGCGGCGCCGATCTGGAGTGCCGAGGCGTGGAGCTCATGTGCGAACCAGGGCAGTACCGCGAGCAGGGCGAGCCCGGCGAGATGCGAGAGCGGCGGCGTGCGACGGAAGTTCGTGACCCACTTGAAGAGCGTGGCGCCGGCGAGAAACACAGCGGGCCCGCCGATCAGGACCGCGATCGCGGGTGCGGTCGCATGTCCCGGGTGGAGCAGCATGATCTCGTCGCCTACCGCGCAGAGGATGATTCCGGCCACGATCGGCAGGTGCAGATAGGTGTAGCCGAGACGCGCCAGCCGACCGGGATCGTTCGAATGCGTGATCCGGTGTTCGCCCCGCTGCGCTCCGGTGTCGAAGTAGATCCACCACAGCAGAATGCTGCCGAGCACGGCCACGAGGAAGACCGTCCAGGCGTCGTTCGTCCACGGCATCTCCGCGAAGGTGGCGCCGGTGACGAGCAGCGACTCGCCGAGCGCGATGATGACGAAAAGCCCACAGCGCTCAGCCATGTGCCCGCCGTGCACGTTCCAGTCGGCGGTGGTCGAGCGGCCGAGCCCGGGCACGGCGAAATAGCACCATGGACCCGCGAACTCGATCGCAAGCGCGACGAGCCAGATTCCGAAACGCGACCAACCCTCGCAGCACGCACCGGCGATCCAGAGCGCGCCAGACGTGCCTAGCCAGACCAGGATGCGCTGGAAGTTCTGCAACAGAGTCGCCGGGCCGCCCCGCACCGCCCACAGGAAGAACAGGGTTCGACCGACCTGCATGAAGGCATACGCGCCCGCGAAGTAGAGGCCAAGTTCGTCGAACGCATGCGGAATCGACACCGACATCACCAGGCCCGCAACAAGCAGCACTAATAGGCAGGCCCGCACGGGAATGCGTTCGGGGTCGAGCCAGTTGGTCACCCAGGAGGTGTAGATCCAGACCCACCATACCGCGAGCAGCAGCAGGGTGACGCGCAGCATGCCCGTGAGCGTCAGATCCGCAACCAGCGTATGAGAGAGCTGCGTCACGGCGAACACGAACACGAGATCGAAAAAGAGCTCGATCATCCCCACCCGGCCAGCATCCGAGTTATCGCGCCTGCGCAGTAACGGGGACATCAGCGAGCCACCCTGGCCGCGCTCTTGAGCAGCGCGCCCACGAGCCGGCTCTGACGATCGATGCCGGTCTTGGCGAAGATCGCGCGCAGGTGCGCCCGCGCCGTGTTGAGACTGATGCCCTGGTCGCGCGCTGCTTCGAGAAGGCTGCGCCCCGCCGCGAGGCGCAACGCGAGCGCGGCTTCCTTGCGTGTCAGCCCGAAGAACTGCTGCACCGCCTCCGCCGACAGCTCGGCCGGCGCGCGCTCACCGACATCGGAGCCGATCACCACGGCGACTCGTGCGGCGAGTCGACGATCGTCGGCGAGCAGACCCTGTGGGGTCGGTCGTACCACGATCTCGTACGCCGGCCGGCCCGACGGTCGCGTCACGCGCATCGCCTGCGCGACCGCGGGGCGGTTCGACGAGAACTGATCCACCGCTCGGGTGACGAGCTCGCGGAAACGATGGCCGTCCTCGCGACCGCCGAGCACGATCCGGTCGTCGCTCGCGGAAATGCCGTCCCGCTCCGCGAGCACTTCCTCCGCGAGCCGGTTCGAGTGGACCATGCGGCCGTGCTCGTCGAGCACGATGGTCGCGAGCGTCAGGCTGTCCATTGCATCGGCGTAGAGCTCGCGCCCGGACCGGGCCTCGTCGAGATCGGAATACAGACCTACGGCCAGGCGCAGATGCGGAACGAGTGACTCCACCAGCCGGCAATCGGCATCGGTGAATTCCCCGGCGGATTTCGAGCGGCACAGCCGCAGCCGTGCGTGGAACCGCCCCGCCTCCCGCACATCGAGCCCGAGCGCATATTCCACGTCGATCGGAACCAGCCATTCCCGGTAGTAGGTGCTGGCGCGGAACTCCGCCGGGTCGACGAGATCGAGCAGCCGCACGGCGCGACCGTCGGCGATGTTC
>DATJKD010000018.1:0-36181 GCA_035491795.1 Steroidobacteraceae bacterium
CGCTCAGCGGAAGAGATATGCGAGCGTGATACCCGCGAACACGGCCATGCCGAAATAGTTGTTGTTGAGGAACGCGCGGAAGCACGCGGAGGGTTCGCGATCGCGGATGAGCCGCTGCTGCCAAAGGGCAAGCGCGGCCGCCACCGCGAGCCCGAGCCAGTACCAGCGCCCGAGTGCGCTCAGGTGCCCGACTACCGCGAGCAGCGCGAGGCAACCAAGCTGCATGAGCGCGACGACGACCCGATCCGCGCGCCCGAACAGGATGGCCGCAGAACGCACCCCGATCGCGAGATCGTCCTCGCGGTCAACCATGGCGTACATCGTGTCGTAAACTACCGTCCAGAGCACCGCCGCCGCGAACAGGAGCCACCCGGAGACGGGAACGCGGCCGGTCTGCTCCGCAAACGCCATCGGCACCGACCACGAGAACGCGGCGCCGAGCCAGGCCTGCGGGAGCGGGAAAAAGCGCTTGAGGAACGGATAGATCACCGCCAGCGCGCCGCCAGCGAGGGCGAACAACCGGGTGAGCGGTGCGAGCGGCACGATCAGCAGCAACGCAGCACAGGCAAGCACCAGGAACAGCCCGAGCGCCTCGGCCGGCGACACCGCGCCGCGCGCGAGCGGCCGCGTCGCGGTACGACGGACGTGCGGATCGATCCGGCGATCCGCGTAGTCGTTGATGACGCAGCCCGCGGCACGCATCAGGAATGTGCCAGCCACGAAGATCGCGAACACGCGCTCGCCGGGCTGTCCGTCGGCCGAGATCCACAGTGCCCACAGAGCAGGCCAGAGCAGCAGCCACAGCCCGATCGGGCGATCGAGCCGCATGAGGCGCGCGTATTCGAGCAGACGTGTCATCGGGAATCAGACCCTGCCGAAACGGGTGCCTTCGCCGATCCACCTGCGCTGGAGCGCCGCAACGCGCTCACTCGGGGCGTCGAGCATGGTCTCCGCGGCTGCCTGTACACCGGGCAACAGATCGGAATCGCGGACCAGGTCCGCGACCTTGAGCTGCATGAGTCCGGTCTGGCGCGTCCCGAGCAACTCCCCGGGCCCGCGCAGCTCGAGATCGCGGCGCGCGACTTCGAAGCCGTCGGTAGTGTCGCGCAGGACCCCGAGGCGCTCGCGTGCGAGCGGTGTGAGCGGCGGCCGATAGAGAAGGACGCAGGTGCTCTCGACCGGCCCGCGCCCGACGCGTCCGCGGAGCTGGTGCAGCTGTGCGAGTCCCATACGCTCGGCGTTCTCGATGACCATCAGGCTCGCGTTCGGCACGTCGACCCCGACTTCGATGACGGTGGTCGCGACCAGCAGGCCGAGGCGCCCCTTCTTGAACGCGGTCATGACCGTATCCTTGCGCTTCGAGGGCATCCGGCCGTGCACCAGACCGATGGCGAGATCCGGCAGAGCGGCGGCGAGCGCCGCGGCGGTCTCGATCGCGGCCTGGTGACGCAGCAGCTCCGATTCCTCGATCAGCGGGCAGACCCAGTACGCCTGCCGGCCCGCGCTGCACGCGCTGCGGATACGCTCGATGACCTCGTCGCGGCGCGTCTCCGGCAGCGCGACCGTGCGAACGGGGGTGCGGCCGGGTGGCAGCTCGTCGATCACCGACACGTCGAGATCGGCGTAGGCGGTCATCGCGAGCGTGCGTGGAATGGGCGTGGCGGTCATCACGAGCTGGTGCGGGTAACGCCCGATGGCCAGACCCTTCTCCCGGAGCTGCAGCCGTTGATGCACGCCAAAGCGATGCTGTTCGTCGACGATCGCGAGTGCGAGGCGATGGAACCCGACGCCCTCCTGGAAGAGCGCGTGCGTGCCGACGGCGACCTGCGCGTCGCCCGAGGCCAGCGACTGTGTGAGCGCGTCGCGGGCACGGCCCGTGTGCCGTCCGGTGAGCAGCACGACGCTGATACCGAGCGGCTCGAGCCACGCCGAGAAGTTGCGCGCGTGCTGCTCGGCAAGCAGCTCCGTCGGGGCCATCACCGCGGTCTGGCAGCCGTGTTCGGCAGCGCGCACGGCTGCCAGCGCGGCGATCACGGTCTTGCCTGAGCCGACGTCGCCCTGCACCAGCCGCATCATCGGGTGTGAACGGGCAAGATCCGACGCGATCTCGCTCCACACCCGGTGCTGGGCGCGCGTCAGCGAAAATGGCAACGTGGACACGAACCGCTCGACCAGACCGCCTCCCGGCGCGAATGGCCACGACGGATCGCGATCGACGGCGCGCCGAAGGCCACGAAGTGAGAGCTGGTGCGCGAGCAATTCCTCGAAGGCGAGCGTCCGCTGCGCCTGATGGCACCCCGCGTTGAGCGATTCGAGATCCGCGTCCGGCGGCGGACGATGTACGTTGCGCAGCGCCGCCTCGAGCGACAGCAGCGACCAACGGCGGCGCACCGCGGGATCGATGCAATCGACGAGCCCGCCGGGCAGGTGCGCGAGGGCGAGCGCGGTGAGTTGCCGCAGCCGACCCTGTTGTACGCCCTCGGTGGTCGGATAGATCGGCGTCAGTCCCTCGGCTGCGGTCGACGGTGCGTCCAGCTGTGTGCGCCGGTACTCGGGATGCACCATCTCGAGGCCCGAAGGGCCCGCGCGCACCTCGCCGAAGCAACGCAGCCGCGTGCCGCGCGCAAGCGCGGCCTGCTGCGACGCCGAGAAATGGAAGAAGCGCAGGGTCAGGAAGCCGGAGCCGTCCCCGATCCGCGACAGCAGGACGCGTCGGCCCCTGAAAGCGATCTCCGTGAGCTGTATCTCGCCTTCGACGACCGCGCGCGCTCCGGCGTGCAGGCTGCCGATCGGGCTCACGCGCGTTCGGTCCTCGTAACGCTGGGGGAGGTGAAACAGCACGTCCTGAACGGTGTACAGGCCCAGGCGCGCGAGATTGTCGGCGAGCGCCGGGCCGACGCCGCGCAGGCTCGTCACCGGGCGTGCGGCGAGTAGTGGCGCAGTCGTCGGGCCGAGCCCGCGATGTAGATCGGCGTTGGGCACCCCGCGCGCCCGGACTTCTAGAGTTCGAGGACGCAGTCGATCTCGACCACGGCGCCGCGCGGCAGTGCCGCCACCCCCACTGCGGCGCGTGCCGGGTACGGCTGGGGGACGTATTCCGCCATGACCCGGTTGACGAGCTGAAAGTGACCGAGATCGGTGAGGTAGACGTTGACCTTTGCAATTGAGCCCAGGTCGCTGCCGGCCGCGGCGGCAATCGCCTTCAGGTTGTCGAACACCCGGCGTACCTGAGTCTCCGTGTCGCCGCCCACCAGCTCGCCGGTGACCGGATCGAGCGGGATCTGTCCGGATACGTACACCGTACTGCCGACCCTGATCGCCTGGGAGTACGTCCCGATGGCCTTTGGTGCCGCATCGGTCGATATGACTTCACGCGTCAACGCGGTCTCCTCGTTTTCCGAACGGGGAAGGAAGGATAGCCGCGAAATCACGCGAAAACACGAATGGCAGCGGCCCCGCCGGCGTCAGGCGAGCGTGCGCAGCACGCGCAGTACCTCGGGCATGCCGCGGATGGCACGGATGACGCGCGCGAGATGCCTGCGGTCGTGCACGAGCAGCTCGAAGATCAGCGTCGAGCTGTCGCTGTCCCGCTCGACGACCGAGACGCGATCGATGTTGCTCTGCGTCGCGGAGATCGCAGCCGCGACCTGCGCGAGAACGCCCATCCGGTTCGTGACCTCGACCTTGATCTCGACATGAAACAGCCGGTCGGCGGACGCCTGCCAGGTGACTGGTACCCATTTCTCCGGCTGCTTGCGGAAAGACGCGAGGTTCCCGCAAGCCTCGCGATGGATCACGACCCCACGCCCGCTCGAGAGGTTGGCGAGCACCGGATCGTTCGGTATCGGGAAGCAGCAGCGCGCGTAGGTCACGACCAGACCCTCCGTGCCGGCGATCGCGAGCGCCCCGCCGCCCCCCGCGATGCCGTCACCCGCATCGGCCGGCATCAGCCTGCGCGCGACGAACGGGGCGATTCGCTCCCCGAGGCCGATTTTCTCGAAGAGCTCCTCGGGGCTCCGCAGCCCGAACTCCTTCACCACCAACTCGACAGCGCCCGCCGGGAGCTTGCGCAAGCTGAGCGAGAACTCTTCGAGCGCCTGGTTCAAGAGCCGCCGGCCGAGCTCCATGGCCTCGCCGCGCTTCAGGTTCTTGAGGTACTGGCGAATCGCGGCGCGCGCCTTGGCGGTGACCACGAAGTTCGCCCAGGACGGGTTTGGCGTTGCACCCTTGGCGGTGATGACTTCGACGGTCTGGCCGTTACGAAGCGGGGTGCGCAGGGGCACGAGCCGCCGATCGACCTTGGCCGCGACGCAGCGGTTGCCGACGTCGGTGTGCACGGCATAGGCAAAGTCGACGCAGGTCGCGCCGCGCGGCAGGCGCCGTATTTCGCCCTTGGGCGTGAAGACGTAGACCTTGTCCGGGAACAGGTCGACCTTGACGCTCTCGAGAAACTCCTCCGAGCTACCGCCCTGCTGGATCTCGACGAGCTGCTGCAGCCACTCGCGCGCCCGATCGCTGTGCGAGCGATCGCCCGCGTCGCCCGCCTTGTACTGCCAGTGCGCCGCGATGCCCGACTCCGCAACCTTGTGCATGTCCTCGGTACGGATCTGCACCTCGATCGGCATGCCATTCGGACCGAACAGTGTCGTGTGCAGCGACTGGTAACCATTCGCCCGGGGGATGGCGATGTAGTCCTTGAACCGCCCCGGCATCGGCTTGTACACGCTGTGAACGCTGCCGAGCGTGCGGTAGCAGGTATCGACGGCCTCGACCACGATGCGGAACCCGTACACGTCGACGATCTCGCCGAGCGCGACCTTCTTGCGCCGCATCTTCTGGTAGATGCTGTACGGGTCCTTCTCACGTCCCTCGATGCGCGCGGTGATTCCGGCCCTGTCGAGCGCGGTTCGCAGCGAGTCGGAGATGCGGCCGACCACCTGCTTCTGGTTGCCCTTGGCACGGCGCACCGCATTCTCGATGACACGGTAGCGGCGCGGATACATCGAGCGGAAGCCGAGATCCTCGAGCTCGGTCTTGATCGCATGCATGCCGAGCCGGTGTGCAATCGGCGCGTAGATGTCGAGCGTCTCGCGCGCAACGGTGCGTCGCTTCGCGAGCGGCATGGCACCCAGCGTGCGCATGTTGTGCGTGCGATCGGCGAGCTTGACCATGATCACGCGGATGTCGCGCACCATCGCGAGCAGCATCTTGCGGAAGCTCTCGGCCTGCGCTTCCTCGCGACTCTTGAACTGGATCTGGTCGAGCTTGCTGACGCCGTCTACGAGATCGGCCACTTCCTGGCCGAACCGCCGGTTGATCTCCTCCTTGAGCGTCGGCGTGTCCTCGATCACGTCGTGGAGGATGGCCGCGATCAGCGTCTGCGGATCGAGCCTCAGGTCGGCGAGCAGGTCGGCGACGGCGACGGGGTGCGTGATGTATGGCTCGCCGGAGCGGCGTCGCTGGCCCTGATGAGCCTCAAAGGCAAAGTCGTAGGCATCCTGGATGCGTTCGACCTCGGCGGGCGGGAGATAGCCCTCGAGCTTCGAGACGAGCTGGCTGATGCCTATGGACCGTCTTCCATATGGCAGCAGGCTGCGCAGGGAAGACGTGACGTCCATAGGAGGGGTCGATGCGGCGGGATCAGTCTCCCAACCCGATCTGCGGCGCCCGCAGCTCGCCCAGGAATTCGGGCTCGGGGAGGAGTTCCTGCGGCGGGCGGTCCGGCTCCTCGAGGATCTCGAGACCGACGTGGCCCGCGGCGACCTCGCGCAGGGCCAGCACCGTAGGCTTGTCGTGCTCCCAGTCCAGGGTGGCCTCGGCGCCATTGGCCAGTTTACGGGCGCGCCTCGCCGCCACCAGCACCAGCTGGAACAGGTTGGGAACGTTCTGCAGGCAATCCTCGACGGTAATACGGGCCATTAGCAGGTCTATCTATCAGCGAAGGACGGGGGCACCGAGCATAGCACAGGGGCCAATGGTTCCCTTCCGGCCCGGGTCAACCGGTCAGACCCGTCACGAAACCCGCCAGACCCGGGCGGTCGCTGCGGGCCGCCGAACCGGCGGCGTTGACGACGTCGGCCAGCTCGTCCGTGGCGCGGTCGAAATCGTCGTTGATCACCACGAAATCGAACTCCCGCCAGTGGGTCATGTCCGCTGCGGCGTCGGCGAGCCTGCGCTGGATCACCTGCTCGGTATCCGTGCCGCGCTGGCGCAAGCGGCGTTCGAGCTCCGCGCGTGACGGCGGCAGGATGAAGATGGAGAGGCATTCCGGCATCGCGGCGCGGACCTGTGCGGCGCCCTGCCAGTCGATCTCGAGGATCAGGTCCTGCCCCGCGGACAGCGCCTCCTCCACCTGCCGCCGCGGCGTCGCGTAGTGGTTGTCGAATACCCGCGCATGCTCCAGGAATTCCCCGGCCGCTGCCATGTGCTGGAACTCGTCGGGTGACACAAAATAGTAGTCGCGGCCGTGCACCTCGTTCTCGCGCCGCTTGCGTGTCGTGCAGGAGATGGAGAAACGCAGGCCCGGCTCGCGCGCCATCAGCGCGCGCACCAGCGAGGTCTTGCCGGCGCCCGACGGCGCGGAAATCACGAACAGACGCCCGCGGTCGCGGGCCGCGGCGCTACTCAATGTTCTGGACCTGTTCGCGCATCTGCTCGATCAGGACCTTGACGTCGACCGCCGCGCGCGTGGTCTCGACATCCTGCGACTTCGACGAGAGCGTGTTCGCCTCGCGGTTCAGCTCCTGCATCAGGAAGTCGAGCCGCCGCCCGGCTGGCTCCTTCGAATCGAACACCTGCAGGATCTCGGTCACGTGACTGCCCAGGCGGTCGAGCTCTTCCTCGACGTCCATCTTGCAGGCGAGCAGCGCGATCTCCTGCTCGAGACGCTCGGCGTCGACCGCGACGCCCAGTTGTGCCGCGCGATCCGCGGTCCGCGTCTGGATGCGCGAGCGCACCTCGGGCAGCCGCGCGCGCACGGTCGCGATGCGCTCGCGCAGCGCGTCGCAGCGTTGCCGCAGCGTGTCGCGCAACCGCGCACCCTCACGGGCGCGCGATTCGTTGAGCTCGGCGACGGTTTCCGCGAGCAGCGACATCGCCTCGGTTGCGACCGGTGCGAGATCGCGATCAGCCTCGCGTACCACGCCCGGCCAGCGCAGTACGTCAAAAGCGCCGATCGCGCCGTGGGTGCCGCCGAGCATCTCCGCGACCTCGGCCGCGCGCTGCTTGAGCTCGGCGACCAGGGCACGGTTGAGCTCGAGCGCGGCCGATTCGGCCGCGGTACTGCGCAGGTAAATGCCGGCCTCTACCTTGCCGCGCCGCAGATTCGTGCCGAGCAGCGTGCGCGCATCGCCCTCGAGGCAACGCAGCTCGTCCGGCAGCCGCAACGCCAGTTCCAGGTAGCGGTGGTTGACGGATCGAAGCTCGCAGCTGAGCGTCCCCCACGGGCCCTGACGCTCGCGTCGTGCGAAGCCGGTCATGCTGCGGATCATTGGTCCTGGTCCGTCGCTGAAACGCGTTGATTTTGGGCAATTTGCCGCACGCCGGGCTCTTACGGTGACGGCGCGCGGGGTGCTATAAGTCAGCGGGGAAGTCTACATGAGAAGCAGCGTGCCGGAGCGTTCGGTGCAAATAGAGCACGCGGATCTGAGCCTCGTCGGTAATCGTGAAGAGAACCAGGATCGGGTTGCCATTGCCGGCGACCGTGATGCGTTGCTCCTCGCAGTGGTCGACGGAATGGGCGGGCACGCCGACGGCGCGCAGGCCGCCGAGATTGCCTTGCGCACGATGGTGGGAGAGTTCTGGGAGGCGAGCCGGCCGTTGTTCGACCCGGAAGGCTTCCTTCATCTGACCATGGGGCGCGCGCACGAGGCCGTGGTCGCGCTGGGGCAGGGACTTCCGCCCGACATACGCCCGCGCGCAACCTGCGCCGTGGGCCTCATCCAGGGATCGAGCGCATGGTGGGCGCACATCGGCGACAGCCGCGTGTACCTGATCCGTGGCGGCGCCGTCATCGATCGCACGCGGGATCACAGCCATGTAGAGCTGCTGCTGCGCGCTGGCCGTATCACCGAGACGCAGGCGGCGGCGCACCCGATGCGCAACTACGTCGAATGTTGCATCGGCGGGGATCCCGTCCTTCCGGAGATGAGTCTCTCCGGTCGCCGCGCGCTGCAATCGGGTGACATCCTGTTGCTCTGCTCCGACGGATTCTGGACCGGGCTCCCTGACCTGCAGATCGCGAGCGTCGGGCAACCGGGTCAGGGTCGCGCGCGAGGTCTCAAGGATTCGCTTGCGGACCTGGGGGAGCGCGCCGTACAGGCGACCGCTCCGCTTGCGGACAACACCACGGCGGCTGCTGTGCGCTGGTCGGCCGCATGAATCGGTGCCGGCGATGAGATCCGGCGGACGCGCACCCGACGAGCTGCGCCCGATCCGGATCACGCGTGGATACACACGGCACGCCGAGGGATCGGTGCTGGTGGAGTTCGGCGACACGCGCGTACTCGTCACTGCGAGCGCCGAGGACGGTGTGCCGTCCTTTCTGCGGGGCCGCGGAGAGGGCTGGGTAACAGCCGAGTACGGCATGCTCCCGCGCGCGACGCATTCGCGATCGCCACGCGAGGCTGCGCGCGGCAAGCAAGGCGGTCGCACGCTCGAGATCCAGCGGCTGATCGGGCGCTCGTTGCGCGCCGTGGTCGATCTGCGCGCGCTCGGCGAGCGCACCGTGACTCTCGATTGCGACGTGCTGCAGGCCGACGGCGGCACCCGCACCGCAGCGATCACCGGCGCGTACGTTGCGCTTTTCGATGCTGTCAACGCGCTGATCACGCGGCGCTCACTCGGCGCGAGCCCGTTGCACGGACAGGTGGCCGCGGTGTCGGTCGGCATCGTGCGCGGCGTGCCCGTGGTCGATCTCGATTACGCCGAGGACTCAACGGCGGAGACCGACATGAACGTCGTGATGCGCAACGGCGGCGGCTTCGTCGAAGTCCAGGGCACGGCCGAGGGCCATGCCTTCCGCCGCCATGAGCTCGACGCCATGCTCGACCTCGCCGCCGGCGCCTGCGCGCGTCTGTTCTCGGCACAGCTCGCCGCGCTGGAGGCGGGCGAGGCTTGAATCGCGAACGCGGCGGGCTGCCGGAGCGATTGGTGCTTGCGACCGGTAACGCCGGCAAGCTGCGTGAGCTCAGGGAAATCCTCGAGCCCTGGAACGTCGACGTGCGCCCGCAGTCGGAGTTTACGCATGCCCATGCGGCGGAGACCGGCTTGAGTTTTGTCGAGAACGCATTGCTAAAGGCGCGGCACGCGGCCGGCGCCTCGGGACTGCCCGCCATCGGCGACGATTCGGGGCTGGAGGTCGATGCGCTCCGGGGTGCTCCCGGGATCCACTCGGCGCGTTACGCGACCCCGATGGCGAGTGATGCTGACAACAACCTCAAGCTGCTCGACGAGCTCGCGGCCGTGCCGGCGGCGGCGCGCGGCGCCCGTTACCGCTGTGCGATGGTGTATCTGCGCTGGCCGCTCGACGCCGCACCCCTGATCGCGCAGGCTGCCTGGGAGGGCCGCATCCTTCGAGCGCCGGTCGGCGTGCACGGATTCGGCTACGACCCGCTGTTTGAGGTTGCCGGGACAGGACGCTCCGCGGCGCAACTCGACCCGGCCGAGAAGAACCGCATCAGCCATCGCGGCCAGGCCCTGCGGGCGTTGCTGCTCGCGCTGCGGGCGACCGAGAGACCCGGATGAGCCCGCCGCTCTCGCTCTACGTGCATCTGCCGTGGTGTGTGCGCAAGTGCCCGTACTGCGACTTCAACTCGCACCAGCTGCCCGCCGGTGGCGTGCCGGAGGATGCATACCTGCGGGCGCTCCTCGAGGATCTCGAGCACGCCGCTGCCGGGTGTGGGGGGCGACCCCTGATCTCGGTGTTCTTCGGCGGTGGTACGCCGAGCCTGTTCTCCCCGTCGTCAATCGAGCGGCTGCTGACGCGCGCGCGCGCGTTGCTGCCTGCGGCGCCCGGCCTCGAGGTCACGCTCGAGGCAAACCCCGGCACGATCGAGCACCGCGCATTTGCCGCATATCGCGCGGCGGGCATCAACCGTGTATCGCTGGGTGCACAGAGTTTCGACGACCGGAAACTCGCGGCGCTTGGGCGGATACACGCAGCGGCAGAGACACGTGCCGCGGTGACCGAGCTGCGCCGCGCCGGGCTGGGCAATTTCAACCTGGACCTGATGTACGCGTTGCCGGGACAGGACGTGTCCGGGGCGGTCGCCGATATCGAGGCTGCACTCGAGCTCGAGCCCACGCATCTTTCGCACTACCAGCTCACGCTCGAACCAGGAACGGTTTTCGCGAGCCGCCCGCCGCCGCTGCCGGACGAGGACGCGACATTCGAGATGCAGGAGGTCTGCCAGTTGCGCCTGGCCGAGGCCGGGTACTTGCAGTACGAGGTGTCCGCATACGCACGGGCTGGTGCGCAGTGTCGTCACAACCGCAACTACTGGGAGTTCGGTGACTACCTGGGTATTGGCGCCGGCGCGCACGGCAAGCTGACGCACGACGGACGCGTCACGCGCACCGCGCGCCAACGATCGCCTGCGCGTTACATGGCGGCCGCGACGCCGGCGGAGCGCATCGCAGAAGAGCGCGTAATCGAGCCCCGGGAGCTGCCGTTCGAGTTTTGCCTCAATGCCCTGCGGCTGGTGGACGGCTTCGACACCGGAACGTTTGAAGCGCGTACGGCGCTACCCCGGTCCGCCATCGAGTCCGGCTGCGCGGCTGCGCGTGAGCGGGGGCTGCTCGAGCAGCAGGGCGACTGTTGGGTGCCCACGGCGCGGGGACGACATTTTCTGAACGATCTCCAGGCGCTCTTCCTGCCGGAGCGGCCAGCCGCCACCGGGCACCATCGGCATGAAAACCCCGCCGGAGTGGCTGCACCTGTCCGCCGGACTGTTGCAGCCGCAGGCGAAATCGGTTATGGCGCCGAAACAGTTATACACACCCGGCGCCGCTGACCCGAAATACGCCACGTTACGGGTGGTAATCCAAGTGTCACCTTAGAGCGTGAGCATAAGTCGTTGTTTCGTACTATGAAATGTTTGTGGTCAATTTTTCACCAAACTGAAATGAGGCTTATGTGAAAGCAGCGAGGGCACTGCGGCGGTGTGCTCATCCACACAGTTATCCACAGCTTTTGTGGATAAGCGGACTCCGGAAAATCGGGTACACCGCCGGCCGAAGCCGCTCCCCCGCGCCACCCTTGTTTGACCGGGATGCCGCCCCTATACTTCGCGACCCTTTTTCCGATCGTTTGCGCAGGTTAGCGCCATGAAAAGCGGCATCCACCCCGACTACAAGCAGATCACGGTCACCTGCAGCTGCGGCAATGTCTTTCAGACTCGCTCCACGCTCGGTCAGGACCTGCAAATCGAGGTGTGCTCGAACTGCCATCCGTTCTACACCGGCAAGCAGAAGATCGTCGACACGGGCGGCCGGGTCGACCGCTTCCGAAAGAAGTACGCGCGCGGCTGACGCGCGGATTCTCCGCCTGGTATGTAAACGGGGCGCCGGGGCGCCCCGTTGTCTTTGAGGCCGGTGGCACCGCGCCGAAGTGGGAACTTTGCCCCTTGGCGGGGGGCCTCTAGACTTGGGCGGCCCACGCCCGAGAGGTACGCGATGACTACCCCTGTTGGACGGCGGATCGTGCTTGCCGCGGTTGCCTGCGGCGCGGTCATTGCAGCGGGCTGTGCGAGCAATCCCGCCACCGGCGGCGCGGACGTCGTCACGATGTCCGAGAAAAAGGAGATCGACATCGGGCGCCAGATGCACCCGAAGGTCCTCCAGCAGTACGGACGGTACAACGACGAGCGCCTGCAGGCTTATGTCAACGATGTCGGGCAGCGCCTCGCGGCCAAAGGTGACAGACCCGGGATCACCTGGACGTTTACGGTTCTCGACAGCCAGGAAACGAACGCCTTCGCACTGCCGGGCGGTTACATCTACATCACGCGCGGCATCATGAGCTATCTCAACAGTGAGGCCGAGCTTGCCGCGGTGCTCGGCCACGAGATCGGGCACGTCACAGCGCGTCACGCAGTGCGGCAGCAGACCGGCGCAACCGCGGCCGGCGTCGGGGCAACGCT
Organism: Steroidobacteraceae bacterium; assembly: GCA_035491795.1. GTDB lineage: Bacteria > Pseudomonadota > Gammaproteobacteria > Steroidobacterales > Steroidobacteraceae > DATJKD01. The sequence goes on from DATJKD010000018.1 coordinate 12,141, forward strand.
GATTGCGGTGCTTACCGGCAGCGGGAGCCTCGCCAACATTGCCAATGTCGCGGGCTCTGCACTCATCTCCGGCTACGGTCGCGACATGGAGCTCGAGGCCGACTCGCTTGGCGCCAGGTACATCGGCAATCTCGGTTACGACCCCGAGGCGATGATCGACGTGGTGCGGCTGCTCAAGAACCAGGAGATGTTCGAGATCCAGCGTGCGCGCGAGGAGAATCGCGAGCCGCGCGTGTACCACGGGGTTTTCTCGAGCCACCCCGACAACGACACCCGTCTCAAGGAAGTCGTAGCCTCGGCGGGCGAGGTCGCGCGCGGCGAGCAGCGACAGCCCGGCGAGCACCGACCGGACAATCGCGACGTCTATCTGAGCCGGATCACGGGACTACCGGTCGGTGCGAGCGAGGCGCAGGGCGTGACCCGTGGCACGCGGTTCTACCACGCAGACATGGGCTTTACGGTCGCCTTTCCGACGGGCTGGCTGGTGCAGAACCAGCCCGCCAAGCTGGTCGGCGCGACACCGCAGAAGGACGTAACGCTGCAACTCTTCGTGATGCCCTATCCGCCGGGCACAACCCCTGAGCAGTTCCTGGCGCAGAATCTCAAGGGCACGCGAACTGAGCGTGGCGAGCCGCTCGAGGTCAACGGGCTGCCAGGGTACACGGCGATCGCGCAGAACGTGTCGCTTCCCTGGGGTAACAAGGGCCCGGCGCGATACGCGGTCATCTACATGAACAACCAGGCCTTCGTCTTCTTCGGCTCCTCGCGTATCACCTCCGCACTCGCAGCCCACGATGCCGTCCTCCTCAGCAGCATCAAGACTTTTCGCCGGCTGCGCCAGCGGGAGTTCGAGACCGCCGATCCGGACCGCATCCTCGTCGTGCGGGCGACGCCGCAGACCACCATCGAGAGCCTCGCGAAGAGCTCGCCGATCGAGAAGTACGCTGCCCAGCAGCTTCGGCTCCTGAACGATCTTTATCCGGACAAGGAGCCCACGGCGGGCCAACCCATCAAGATCGTCAAGTGAACCCTGCGCCGGCCGCACCGGACGCGGCCGGGCGCTTGCCTCCCACCCACTGCTCGTGCAAATCTGCCCGGCCCGCTGCGCTTTTCCGGCGCGTCGGGCAACTGCAACCGGTGGGGCAGGATGAGCGATAGCAAGTACGAGCTGGTCGACGTCGCAACGGGAAAGAAGTCCGTGCTCGAAGCACGGCACGGGACGATGGGTCCCGCGTGCCTCAGCCTGTCGAATCTGCACCGCGATCACGGGGTATTCACTTTCGACCCCGGGTTCATGGCAACGGCGGCCTGCGAGAGCCGCATCACCTACATCGACGGGGACGCCGGCGTGCTGCTGCACCGCGGCTACCCGATCGAGCAGCTGGCAGTCAAGTCGAGCTTCCTGGAGGTCGCCTACCTGCTGACCCACGGTGAGCTGCCTTCAGGGGCGCACCTCGAGCAGTTCGACCGCTCGATCCGCTATCACACGATGCTGAACGAGACGCTGCTGCGGTTCTTCAATGGCTTTCACTACGACGCGCACCCGATGGCGATGGTGTCGGCGGTCGTGGCCTCCATGGCGGCGTTCTATCACGACTCCATGGACATCAATAATCCGCGTCACCGCGAGATTTTCACTCACCGAATCCTCGCCAAGATCCCGACCATCTCGGCCGCCGCGTACAAGCATATGCTCGGGCAGCCCTTCGTCTATCCGCGGAACGACCTCGACTACTGCGCAAACATGCTGCACATGTTCTTCGCGGTGCCGGCCGAGGAATACGTCGTTGATCCGATAGCCGCGCAGGCGATCGACCTGCTCTTTGTGCTGCACGCGGATCACGAGCAGAACGCGAGCACCTCAACGGTGCGCCTTGCCGGCTCGACCGGCGCGAACCCCTACGCCGCGATTTCGGCGGGAGTATCGGCACTGTGGGGTCCGGCGCATGGCGGGGCGAACGAGGCGGTGCTGCTGATGCTCGAGGAGATCGGCACGGTCGACAACATCCAGAAGTTCCTAGACCGCGTCAAGGACAAGCAGGACAACACGCGGCTGATGGGCTTTGGTCATCGGGTCTACAAGAACTTCGATCCGCGCGCAAAGATCATCCGCGAGATGTGCCACAAGGTGCTCGCGCGGCTCGGGCGACAGGACAACCCGCTGTTCGAGCTGGCCCTGCGGCTCGAGGAGATCGCGCTCAAGGACGATTACTTCATCGGTCGCAAGCTGTATCCGAACGTCGATTTCTATTCCGGCATCATCTACAGCGCGCTCGGGATCCCTCGTTCGATGTTCACGGTGATGTTTGCGATCGCGCGCACCGCGGGCTGGGTGGCGCACTGGCAGGAGATGATCGGCGATCCCGCGATGAAGATCGGACGCCCGCGTCAGCTCTATACCGGTCCGGTGCAGCGGGCCTACGTCGACGTCGAGAAGCGCGGCTGAGGACTCGCCCTTCGGCCGAATCGCCGAGGCGGCCCAACCATGCGCCTCAGTTTTGCGGCGGACGCGCGTGGCGGCCGAGGTAGTGGGCGGTGACCATGGGCGCGGCCGGGAGCTGCTCGACGATCTCGTAGAGCCGCTCGTAGCCCGTGTGCTCGATCTTCCAGTCGCTGCCTTCCTTGACGTAGCGGTCGTCGTAGAGACACGCGCCCGAGAGCTTCATGTTGCTGCGCAGGTCCAGGAACCAGTCGTTCTGGTACCAGGTGCCGGTGGCCGTCGATGGCGAGGTCAGCCGGATCTCGGGATGTCCGCCCTGGTGCACTGAGATGCACTGTGCGTGAATCGCCGACGCCAGGTATTCCAGGATCGCTGCACGACCGCTGCGCTCGACGCGATAAGTCCCCCCGACGTAGCACACCGTTGCCGACTCGACGAAGCACCTGGCGAGGTCCGCCCAGTTCGCCGTGTCGACCAGCCGGAAATACCGGTACTTGAGCTGCTTGATCGCCTCGATCTCGTCGAGCTGATTCGTCATCTCGGGTCCCCGTGTGGCGCGGTCAATCGAGCAGGTCCTCGACTTCCGTCGTGCTCGCACGCCGCATCGGCTTGCCGTCCACCGGGCTGCACGGCGACTGGCGGATACCGTCCAGCGGAAAGACGACCGCATCGACCGTCTGGCGACCCGCGACGAATCGCAGCGCTGGATAGCTCACCGCACGGTCGCGCTCGAAGCGGACGCGGCGCTCGAGTACCTCGTGCGGGACGCCGCGCTCGTCGAGTCGCAGGGACACTGCTTCGGGTGTCTCGGAGAACAGGTGCAGGTTTATCTCGGAATGCGCGGAGGCACTTCCATTCAGCACCGGCCCGACCAGCCGCGGCTGGAAATCCGCCATCAGGCGCATGGCTGAGAGCGCGGCGCGGCGCAGGTTCGTCAGGTCCGCGGCGTGCCTGTCGTGCGCGAACAGGCGGTGATGGGCCATCATCGCGGCCTCGATCTCCGTGTTGCGCGGCAGGATTGACGCGTCCGTGACACCGAGCCGCTCAGCGGCCTTGCGCTTGGCGAGCAGGAAGTCGTCCACACCCTGCTCGTTCATGATCCTGGCTGCTTCGTCGGCAACCGCCTGGCGCAGCAGGTCCGCTCTGGGATTCGGACGTCGGCTCATCGGCAATGCCCCGGTCTTGCGCGGACGCCCAACACTAGCGGGAGAACGCGGCTGCGCGCAACGCGCACTAGAAAATCGATTCCTCGCTTGAGGCAGGCTCCACAGATTCGGCGTCGATGCTGTCGGCGAGACCGCCACTGTCGACCACGCCGCCGGACAGCGGCGCATGACCGGCGAGAAACACCTCGAACACGGCGCCGAATTCTCCCGCTGACGCGAGTGACCCCGTCCCGCGCGACACCCACATGCGCACTATGCCGGGCGGCTCGGGCTGACGGTGTTCCGGCACACCGCGCAGGGCCTCGGCCATGAAGTGCACCCACATCGGCAGCGCCGTGCGAGCGCCCTCTTCGTGTTCGCCCAGGGTTCGTTCCTGGTCGAAGCCGATCCAGGTCGCAACGGTGAGATCCGCGTTGTAGCCGACGAACCAGGCATCGCGGCGGTCGTTCGTCGTGCCGGTCTTGCCTGCGAGGTCGAGTCGACCGATCGATTTCGCCAGTTGCGCGGTACCGCGCTGGATGACGTCGACCATCATGTCGGTCATCACAAACGCGTTCGCGGGTGTGATCGCGACCGGGGCCACGCGGTCGGGCGGAACCGGGCCCGTCGCCACCTGCCCGAGACCGGTCGCCTGGACACAGCCCGGGCAGGCAAGCTTCGGCGTCGCCTGGAAGACAGGGTTCCCAGCCGCATCGGTTACGCGTTCGACCGCATACGGCGTGACCAGATAGCCACCGTTTGCGAACACCGCGAAGCCGCGCGCCATCGCGAGCGGCGTCACCTGACCGGTTCCGAGCGCGAGCGTCAGGTTCGTGGGCAAGGCTTCAGCGCCGAAACCGAACTGACCGATGTGCTTTATTGCATGCCCGAGGCCGGTGCCCCGCAGCACGCGAATCGAGACGAGATTTCGCGAACGCACGAGGCCCTCGCGCAGCGGCGTTGGCCCATAAAAGCGCTTGGTGATGTTCTGCGGCCGCCACTCTTCTTCGGGGGTGCCGCCCTCGATCACAATCGGCGCGTCGTTGATCAGCGTCGCGGGCGTGAAGCCGCGCTCGAGCGCCGCAGAATAGAGAAACGGTTTGAAGGCCGATCCGGGCTGACGCCGTGCCTGCAGCGCGCGGTTGTACCTGCTGTCGAAGAAGGCGAAGCCGCCGGTTACCGCCACGATCGCGCCGTCGTTCGGATCGATCGCAACCAGCGCACCGGCGACAGCCGGCTGCTGCGCGAGCCGCCAGTGGCCCTCGGCGAGCGGCTCCAGATAGACGAGCTGCCCGGGCGCAAGCACTTCCGCCGCCGATGCTGGCGCCGGGCCGAGCTTGTCCTCAGGCAGGGCCCGCCGAGCCCAGGACAGATCTTCCCAGCGAAGATCGATACGGCGGTCGTCGCGCAAGCGCACGACAGCGGCCTTCTCGCCCACCGACTCGACGAGGGCGACGGCGAGGTTGCCGAGATTACCGTGCTCGCGGAATGCAGTTTTGACCGCGTCGTCGTCGCCGAGCGCGCTCGACTCGATCTGTGCCAGCGGGCCGCGGTAGCCGTGACGGCGCTCGTACTCGAGGATCGCCTGTCGCGCCGACGCGTCGGCGAGCGCCTGCAGGCGGCTGTCGACCGTCGTGCGTACACGATAGCCGTCGATGAGCGCTGCCGCGCCGAAGCGCGCGACCATTTCCGCGCGCGCCATCTCGGCGATCCACGGCGCGTCAAGCTCGATGTCGGGGCCGTGCAGCCGACCGTCGAGTGGCACGCGCAGCGCGGCATCGCGTGCCGCGGCATCGATGCGTCCGGTCTCGAGCAGGCGGCGCAGCACGTACGCACGGCGATCCTTCGCCCGTTCGATGCTTGCTACGGGATTGTCGCGCGACGGAGAGCGGGGCAGGCCGGCGATCAATGCGGCCTCGGCAAGGTCGAGCTCGGCGGCCTTCTTGCCGAAGTACACATCCGCGGCGGCGCCCACGCCGTACGCGCGCTGACCCAGAAAGATCCGGTTCAGATAAAGCGTCAGGATCTCCTGCTTGCTGAACTCACGTTCCAGCCGCAGTGCGAGAAAGACCTCCTTGAGTTTGCGTCGCAACGTACGCTCGGAGGAGAGCACCGTGTTGCGTGCCAGCTGCATGGTGATCGTGCCGCCGCCTTCCCGGACGCCGCCCGCGGCGACGTTGCTCAGGAGCGCCCGTACGAGACCCTGCCAGTCGACACCGGGATGGCTGTAGAACCGCGCATCCTCCGCCGCGAGGAACGCGTCCATGACCACCTGCGGGATCTCCTCGTGTCTGAGCGGAATCCTGCGCTGCTCACCGAACTGCGCGATGAGCTTGTCGTCGCGCGAGAGCACCTGCAGCGGCAGCTGCACGCGTATCTCGCGCAGCTGCGCCGCGGCGGGAATCTCCGGGCCCAGGTACTGCAGCGTGCCCGCAAAGGCGAGCACCAGCGCGGCGGCGGTGATCAACGCAGCCGTGAGCAGGATCACGAGCACGCGTGGGAAGCTCGATCGCATCGCGAATTCTGGGATTCAGTCCTTGTTGCGTTCCGGGGCCTTTGTGCATAGTAGCCGCGACACAAGGGCAAACTCATCGAAAGATGGTGACCCCTGGGGGGCGGCCCGCCGGCACCGTAAGTCGGATCGAGCCCGCCGGGCATGCCGGCGGTTGCAGCGCGCGCACCCTCACGTGTCCGGTTCGTGGATTTCGACCATCCATGGGGGGTGTTGTGCGGCGAGCGTGTGGAATTGCCAAGGCTCTCACAATTCTATTTGCCAGACCGCTGATATATAGTGGGGCGGGGGCATGAATCCACACCATAATCGCTGCGCAAACCTTTGAACTAGAAGGACTCACCTGTGTTGCTTCAGCGCAGAGCTAAACCGGTAATCGGGCTCGACATCACCACTTCCTCGATCAAGCTCATCGAGCTTTCGAGGAGCGGTGATTCCTATCGCGTGGAGTCCTACGCGGCCGAGCCCTCGCCGCCGAACGCGATCAACGAGAAGGCGATCGTCGATGCCCAGGCGGTCGGCGAGGCCGTGCGCCGCGCTGTCAAGCGCGCCGGCGCGCGCAGTGGCGAAGTCGCGATCGCGATCAGCGGCGACGCCGCGATCACGAAGGTGATCCAGATGCCCCGCTCGCTGCGCGACAGCGAGCTCGAGTCCCAGGTCGAGATGCAGGCGGACCAGTACATCCCGTTCCCGATGGAGGAAGTCAGCTTCGACTTCGAGGTCATCGGTGCGTCGGAAAAAGATCCCGACATGTACGACGTGCTGCTGGTCGCGACGCGCTCCGAGAACGTCGAGCAACGGCAGGCCGCGGTGCAGGCCGCCGGTCTTTCGACCCGCATCGTCGACGTCGAGGCCTTCGCGCTCGAGAACTCCTGCCGGCTGCTGACGCACCAGATGCCCGACGGTGGCATTGACCGCTACATTGCCGTCATCGACTTCGGCGCGAGCAGCACCACGTTCTCTGTGCTGCGCAACCTCAAGGTGACCTACACACGGGACTTTGCCTTCGGCGGCCAGCAGCTGACCGAGGAGATCATGCGCAGCTACGGTCTCAGCATGGAGGAAGCTGGCCGCGCCAAGAAGGAAGGCGGGCTTCCGGCCAACTACCAGGCCGAGGTACTCGATCCCTTCATCGACGACATGTGCCAGCAGGTCAGCCGCTCGCTGCAGTTCTATCTCGCCTCCGGCAGCGGGCGCGAGCAGCCTGAGCAGATCCTGGTCTGCGGCGGCTGCGCCAACATTCCCGGCGTCGCCGACGTGATCGCGAGCCGGGTCGGCATACCTGCCGAGCGCGGCGATCCGCTCGGCCAGATGAAGATCTCCACGCGCGCCCTCGCCCAGGGCGTGAAGAAGGATGCGACCGCACTGCTCACCGCTTGCGGTCTGGCGCTGAGGAGCTTCGACTGACATGCCAAGAATCAACCTACTGCCGTGGCGCGAGGCACAGCGCAAGCGTCAGCGCCAGGAGTTCTTCTTAGGGATAGCGGCGGCGCTCGGCAGCGCGGCGCTTGTGGTGTTGGTGGGCCGCTGGCAGATGAGCGCGGCAATCGCGAACCAGACCGAACGCAACTCGGTGATCGAGGCCGAGATCGCCGTGCTCGACAAGCAGATCGCGGAGATCAACGGGCTGGAGAACCAGAAACGCCGGCTGATCGCCCGCATGGAGATCATCGAGACGCTGCAGCGCAGTCGTCCCGAGATCGTGCACGTGTTCGACGAGATCGTGCGCGTGCTGCCAGAGGGCGTGTTCCTGACGACGCTCAAGCAGACGGGTCCGAAAATCGAGATGCGCGGTGTGGCTCAGTCGAGCACACGCGTTTCCGCGTTCATGCGCAACATCGACAACTCACAGTGGCTGGCCGATCCGCAGCTGCGCATCGTCGAGACCAAGGGCAATGACGCAACACGCGGCGCCGAGTTCACGCTGTACGCCAACCAGCGCAGCCAGGTACCGGTGGAGGGCGACGACGCCACGAGCGGGAAGGTGGCCGCCAAATGAACAAGCTCAAGGCGCTCTTCGAGCAGCTCCGCAATCTCGATCCGAACGACCCGGGTCGCTGGCCGTTTACGATCCGCCTGGGCACGACTGTGCTCCTGTTGGTGCTCGCCGCGGGCGCGGGGTATTACTGGTTCGTCTGGAAGGCCAAGCGTCCCGAGCTGCTCGAGGCGCGCGCCAAGGAAACCGAGCTCTGGACCACGCTCGAGACGAAGGCGAAGAAGGCCGCGAACCTGCAGGCCTACAAGGACCAGCTGGCCGAGATGGAGAAATCCTTCGGCGCCATGCTGCGTCAGCTCCCCAACAAGACCGAAGTGCCCAACCTCCTGGTCGACATTTCGCAGAGCGGGCTGGCCGCCGGTCTCGAAGAGAAGCTTTTCCAGCCCCAAGGCGAGAATCGCAAGGACTTCTACGCCGAGCTCCCGATCCGCATCCGGCTCACGGGCGGGTACCACGAGATGGGCGCGTTCGCGAGCGGCATCGCGGCGCTGCCACGCATCGTCACGCTGCACGACATCCAGATAACGCCCGCCTCGCGCGAGCGTGGCACTGCGGGCGGGTTGCCCGCGGACCTGGTGCTCGACGTGACGGCGAAGACCTACCGGTATCTGGACGAGGAAGAGCAGGCTGCTGCTCAGCCCCAGGACGCCGCGGCCAGGCGCAAGAAGAAGAAGGGCTGAGCGGGCAGCGACAGAGGCTTCGAGACACATGACCACAGCTAAGCAAATCGCCCTGGTAGCCGCCGTCCTCGCGACGGTGGCCGGCTGCTCGAGCGATCTGGACGACCTGCAGGCACGCATTACCGAAGTCAAGAGCCGGCCCGGCGGCCGTATCGAGCCCTTGCCCGAAGTGAAGCCGTACGAGACCTTCAACTACGGCGCTACCAGCCTGCGTTCGCCGTTCGTCCAGGGCATGCCGGCTACGGCCATGGCGCCGGGCGCGCTGCGCCCCGACTTCAACCGTCCGCGCGAGTTCCTCGAGCAGTTTTCGCTCGACACGCTGCGGATGGTGGGCACCCTGCGGATGAACGGCCGTACCTACGGCCTGATCCAGACGCAGGACGGACTCGTGCACCGGGTCCTGCCCGGCAATCGGGTTGGCCAGAGCGACGGCCGGGTCACGGCCATCGAGGAAGGAAAGATCTCGCTCACCGAGATCGTCACCGACGGTATGGGCGGCTTCATCGAGCGCCCCGCCGCAATTGCGTTGAGCGAATGATCTGCAAGGAGATCCGAGCATGACCGCTGCATCGTTGCACCCCAACCACCGCCCGAGCCGGCCCGAGGTGCGACGCGCCCGGGGCCGCATAGCGCTCGCGGCGCTGGCAGGAATGCTCGCGCTGGCCACGCAGACTGCGTGGTCGCAGGCGGCGAGCCGCCTCGAGAAAGTCGAGCTGCATCCGCAGCCCGGCGAACAGGTCGAGGTGCGCCTCGTGCTGGATGGCCCGGCTCCCGCGCCGGTGACCTTCACCATCGACAATCCCGCGCGGTTGGCCGTCGACCTGCCGGGCACCGCGCTCGCGCTCGACTCGCGCCGCATCGACGTCAAGTCGGGCGGGGTCGACACGATCGTCGCCGCCGAGGCCTCGGGCCGCACGCGGCTCGTCTTCAACCTCGACCGCATGCAGCCCTATAACGTTCGTACTGAGGGCAACACGGTCTTTGTAACCGTGGGTGGCGGCGCAATGGCCACGGCCGCGGCGCCAGCGGCGACGACCGCGGCACAGGCGGCTGCCGCCCCGATCGGGGGCGCGACCACGATCCAGAAAGTCGATTTCCGCCGCACGTCAGACGGCGGCGGCCGGATCGTCGTGCAGACCATCGGCGGCGCCCGGACGCAGGCCAGCCTCAAGCGCGAGGGTGGCCGACTCGTGGTGGATTTCCCGAACACGCAGGTCGGCGCCGACCAGGCGCGCCGCTACGACGTCACCGATTTCGCCACCCCCATCAACTCCTTCGATGTTACGAGCTCGCCGACCGGCGCACGCATCGTCGTCGCCGCCACCGGCGACTACGAGCAGGCCGCCTACCAGACCGACCGCGAGTACGCGCTCGAGCTGAAGCCGGTCTCGAAGGCCGTCGCCGCAGCGCAGGAGAAGAAGGAATACAAGGGCGAGCGCCTGACGCTCAACTTCCAGGACATCGAGACCCGCGCCGTGCTGCAGCTGCTCGCCGAGACGAGCGGCCAGAACATCGTGGTCAGCGACACCGTGCAGGGCAATGTCACGCTGCGCCTGCAGAACGTACCTTGGGACCAGGCGCTCGACATCGTGCTCCGCACCAAGGGCCTCGACAAGCGCGACGAGGGCAACGTCATCTACGTCGCGCCGTCGGAGGAGCTGGCGGCCCGTGAGAAGCAGATGCTGGAGGCGCGCAAGTCCGTGGCCGAGCTTTCGCCGGTGCGTACCGAGTACCTGCAGGTCAACTATGCCAAGGCTTCCGACCTCGCGTCGCTGATCAAGTCGCAGGGCAAAACCTCGCTCCTCTCCGAGCGCGGCAGCATCTCGATTGACGAGCGGACCAACACGCTGCTGCTTCAGGACACGGCGGAACGGCTCGCGGACATCCGGCGGCTGGTGTCGACCCTCGACATCCCGGTACGCCAGGTGCTGATCGAGGCGCGCATCGTCATCGTCAACGACGATTTCTCGCGCGAGCTCGGCGTGCGCTTCGGCGGCGCCGCGGTGTTCAACCACGGCGGCGCCGACGGCATGGGCTTCGTGGGCAGCCAGGGTCTCGATACCGTGCCGGGCGAGTCCGGCCCGATCCTCGACCCGAGCGGCGCGCTCGACCAGCGCGGACTCGTGACCACGCCCACGGTCGACGACCGCTATATGGTCAACCTGCCGATCGCGAACCCGGCGGGCAGGATTGCGATGACCCTGCTCGACTCCGACTACGTAGTCGACCTCGAGATCACCGCCGCGCAGAACGAAGGCCGCGGCGAGGTGGTCTCGGCACCGCGTGTGATCACGGCGAACGGCAAGGAGGCGGTGATCGAGCAGGGCCAGGAGATCCCGTACCAGGAATCGTCCTCGAGCGGCGCCACGACGACGCAGTTCAAGAAGGCCGTGCTGTCGCTCAAGGTAACGCCGCAGATCACCCCCGACGACCGCATCATCCTCGACCTGACGGTCAGCAAGGACAGCGTGGGCGCCGTGGTGCCGAGCGCTACGGGCGGATTCGTGCCCAGCATCGACACGCGCGAGATCACGACGCAGGTGCTGGTCAACGACGGCCAGACCGTCGTCCTGGGCGGCATCCTGGAGACGGAGCGCCGCGACAACGTCAGCAAGGTGCCCTATCTCGGCGATATCCCGGGTCTCGGCGTGCTGTTCCGCACCAAGTCACGGACCGACAACAAGGATGAGCTCCTGATCTTCGTGACACCGAAGATCCTGCGCGAGGGCGCAGACCTGTACTGACGCCCAGCGCTCCCGGTGGGAGAATATGCGGCCGCAGCAATCCTGCGGCCGCTTTTCTTTCAGCATGCCGGAAAGCTCGAATGTCTTTCTCGTCGGCCCGATGGGCTCGGGCAAGAGCGCCGTCGGGCGCCAGCTCGCCCGCTTGCTGGTGCTGGAATTCATCGACGTGGACGCCGAGATCGAGCGGCGCACGGGCGTCGACATCAGCTATATCTTCGAGCGCGAAGGCGAGCCGGGCTTCCGTCAGCGTGAGGCTGCGGTGATCGACGAGCTCTCGAGCCGGCCTGGCATCGTGCTCGCGACCGGCGGCGGGGCGGTCCTCGATCCGCACACCCGCGACCGGCTCCGCGAGCGTGGCCGCGTCGTGTATCTTCGGACGTCCGTGAACCAGCAGCTAATGCGCACCCGCCACAGCAGCCACCGGCCGCTGCTGGCCAATCCCGATCCGCGCGGCACACTCGAGCGGCTGATGACCGAGCGGGCACCGCTTTATGAGGACCTGGCGGCCGTTTGCGTGGACACCGACGGACGCAAGGTAAAGGCGGTCGTCGAGGAGATCGTCGGCCGACTGTCTCCCGGGACCGGCGCGTGACGGCGCGGGTCGACGTTGGGCTGCGCGGTCGCGAGTATCCGATACTGATTGGGGCTGAACTGTTGCGCGACGCGTCGGTCCTGAGCGGCGCGGTCGACGCCCGGGACGTGCTCATCGTCACCAGCGAGACCGTGGGCCCGCTGTATTTGGAGCGCGTGCGGATGTCCCTGTCGGGCAAGCGCGTGCAGGCTCTCGCTCTTCCCGATGGAGAGGCTCACAAGACGCTCGCTACCGTGGCCCGCATTTTCGACGCCATGGTCGAGGCGCGCTTCAACCGCGATGCGTGCATCGCCGCGCTGGGCGGGGGCGTGGTTGGCGACATGGCCGGGTTCGCCGCCGCCTGTTACCAGCGCGGTGTCGATTTCGTCCAGCTGCCGACCACGCTGCTCGCGCAGGTCGACGCCTCGATCGGCGGCAAAACGGGCGTGAACCATGTCGCCGGGAAGAACCTGATCGGCGCCTTTCACCAGCCGGTCGCTGTGATCGTCGACACCTCGACGCTGGCGACCCTGCCACCCCGCGAGTTTCGCTCCGGCCTCGCGGAAGTCGTCAAGCACGCGCTCGTTGCCGATGTGGCGTTTCTCGACTGGCTCGAGGGTCATCTGGATGAGCTGCTCGCACAGGAGCCGGAAGCCGTCGAGCATGCCGTGCGGCGCTCCTGCGAGATCAAGGCGCAGATCGTCGCTGCGGACGAACGCGAGCACGGGCGACGAGCCGAGCTCAACTTTGGTCACACCTTCGGCCATGCGATCGAAACTGCTACCGGCTATGGCGACTGGCTGCACGGCGAAGCCGTCTCGGTAGGGATGGTGCTCGCCGCAAAGCTCTCGCAGCGGCAGGGCTGGCTTGCCGCAGCGGATGTGAAACGGGTGCGGGACGTGCTCCGCCGCGCTGGACTGCCGGTCAGTGCGCCTCATGTCGGCGCCGCGCGCGCACTTACGCTCATGGGGATGGACAAGAAGGTGCTGGCCGGGCGGATCCGGCTGGTTCTGCTGCAGGCCCTGGGAACAGCGGCCGTCACCGCGGATTACGACCCCGAGGCGCTGGGCGAGACCCTGCGAGAGCACTTCGAGGCGGGCGCGGCATGAGCGACGCGGACGCCAGCCTGGCGCCCTATGCGGAGCACGAGGAGCGCTCGCGCGGCCGACGCTACGAGGAGGCTACCCCGCGCCACCGCGGCGAGTTCCAGCGCGACCGCGATCGCATCGTGCATTCGACCGCTTTCCGGCGCCTGGTCTACAAGACGCAGGTGTTCGTCAACCACGAGGGTGACCTGTACCGCACGCGGCTCACGCACTCGCTGGAGGTCGCGCAGATCGCCCGCAGCGTGGCGCGCGTGTTGCGCCTGAACGAGCCGCTGACCGAGGCCATCTGCCTTGCGCACGATCTCGGGCACACGCCATTCGGTCACGCGGGCCAGGACGCGTTGAACGAATGCATGCGCGAGTTCGGCGGTTTCGAGCACAACCTCCAGTCCCTGCGCGTGGTAGACGAGCTCGAGGAACGGTATGCCGAGTTTCCGGGTCTGAATCTGACGCTCGAGACGCGCGAGGGAATCCTCAAGCACTGCTCGGCGGCGAACGCGCGCACGCTGGGCGAGGTGGGGCGTCGTTTCCTCGAACGACGCCAGCCCGGACTCGAGGCTCAGCTCGCGAATCTCGCCGACGAGATCGCCTACAACAACCACGACGTCGACGACGGACTTCGCGCCGGCCTGCTCGGGCTCGACGAGCTCAAGGAAATCGCGATCTTCCGCCGCCAGCACGATGCGGTTGCCGCACGTTATCCGGACCTGCCGCCGCGCCGGCTGATCCACGAGGTCGTGCGACGCATGATCGACTACGTCGTCAACGACCTGATCGATGCGACCGGCAACGCCGTCGCTGCCGCGGCGCCGGCGGATGCCGATGCGGTGCGGGCGCTGTCCTCTCCGCTGCTGCGATTCAGCGACGCCGTGCGCGAGGAGCATCTCGAGCTCAAGCGCTATCTTCGGGACCACCTGTACCGGAACTTCCGCGTCCTGCGCATGACGAACAAGGCGCGCCGGGTTATGCGCGAGCTGTTCGAGGCGCTGATGGAGGACATCGACCTGATGCCCGTCGAGCACCAAGAATCGGCGCGAAGGATGGAGGCCGAGACGAGCCGTGCAGGTCGCGCACGCGCCGTGGCCGACTACATCGCCGGTATGACCGATCGTTACGCGCTGCTCGAGCATCGGCGGCTGTTCGATCCCGTCGAACGGACTTGAGAAGGAAGGGGTCGATGACAGGTGAGATGAGCCACAAGGACCTCCCCGTACGCGAGCGGCTGATCTTCGCGATGGACGTCGCCGACACCGACGCGGCACGGCGGCTGGCGGAGCGTCTCGGCGATTCCGTCGGGTTCTACAAGCTCGGTCTCGAGCTCTTCATGGCGGGCGGCTACTTCGAGCTGCTCGACTGGATGGTGAATCGCGGCAAGAAGGTCTTCGTCGATCTCAAGTTCTTCGACGTTCCCGCGACGGTTGCCGCAGCGGTCGCCCGGCTGCGAAACCGCGGCGTCGCGCTCACCTCCGTGCACGGCAACCAGGCGATCATGGAAGCCGCTGCCGCCGCCAAGGGCGATGTGAAGGTGCTCGCTGTGACAGTCCTGACGAGCCTCGACCGCGGCGACCTGGACGACCTCGGTTTCGCCTGCGACATCGGCCAGCTCGTGCTGTCGCGCGCCCGGCGGGCGCTCGAGGCAGGTTGCGACGGCGTGGTGTCCTCCGGGCTCGAGGCACCGATGCTGCGGCGCCACCTCGACGGGCGATTGCTGGTGGTGACCCCGGGGATCCGGCCGGTCGAGAACCGTCCCGCGGATGACCAGAAGCGCACGGTCGACGTGGCGCAGGCTTTTGCCAACGGCGCGGACTACATCGTGGTCGGGCGCCCGATCCGCGACGCGGCCGACCCGCGCGCCGCGGCTGAATCGATCCAGGCTACGATCGCCGGCGTCTTCGGCCGCCCGACCGCGTGAGCGCCGCGCTCTCCAACGACCTGCTGCTGCGCGCGCTGTTGCGCCAGCCGACACCCCGGACGCCGGTCTGGATGATGCGGCAGGCAGGTCGCTATCTTCCCGAGTACCGCGCGACGCGCGAACGCGCCGGGAGCTTTCTTGCACTCTGCACGACACCCGATCTCGCCTGCGAGGTGACGCTGCAGCCGCTCGCACGTTTCCGCCTCGACGCCGCGATCCTCTTCTCGGACATCCTGACTATCCCGCACGCGATGAACCTCGGTCTCGATTTCGAATCGGGCGAGGGACCGCGGATCGCGCGTCCGGTACAGACCGCAGCCGACATCGCCCGGCTCGGCGTGCCCGACCCCGAGCGCGAGCTGCGGTACGTCATGGACGCGGTGCGCCTCGTGCGACGCGAGCTCGGCGGCCGCGTACCCCTGATCGGCTTTGCGGGCAGCCCGTGGACGGTAGCGACCTACATGGTCGAGGGCGGCAGCAGCAAGACCTTCGGGGCGATCAAGGGCCTCATGTACGGCGCGCCGCGCGATCTGCGCCGACTGCTCGCGATCCTCGCCGACGCGACCGGCACCTACCTCAATGCCCAGATCGCCGCCGGCGCGCAGGCGGTCATGCTCTTCGACACCTGGGGCGGTGTGCTGACGCCATCCACGTACCGGGAGTTCTCGCTCGAATACATGAACCGCATCGTGGAGGGGCTGGCGCGCGAGCACGACGGCCGCCGAGTGCCGGTGATCCTCTTTACCAAGGGGGGCGGGGCCTGGCTCGAGGATATGGTCGCGAGCGGCTGTGATGCCCTGGGTGTCGACTGGACCACGGATCTGTCCGATGCACGTCGCGTCTGCGGCGATCGGGTCGCGCTGCAAGGCAACCTGGACCCCGCTGTGCTCTACGCGCAGCCGACGCAGATCCGCGACCGGGTCGCCCAGGTACTCGCGAGCTACGGGGCAGGTCACGGTCACGTGTTCAATCTCGGGCACGGGATCCATCCGGACGTCCCGCCCGAGAGCGCGCTTGCGATGGTCGAGGCCGTTCACGAGCTGTCACCGCCGTATCACGCCTGAGCCGGGGAGCCGATGGACATCAGCAAGATCGGGATCGGCGAGGCGCCCCCGCACGACGTCAACATACTGATCGAGATCCCGCAGGGTGGCGTGCCGGTCAAGTACGAGCTTGACAAGGCATCGGGTGCACTGCGGGTCGATCGCTTCCTGCACACCGCGATGTTCTACCCGGGCAACTACGGTTTTATCCCGCACACGCTCTCGGGTGACGGCGATCCGGTCGATGTCATCGTCGTCGGTCCGGGACCGGTGGTCCCCGGCGCGATCATCCGCTGTCGGCCGGTCGGCGCCATGCTGATGAAGGACGAGGCAGGGCCGGACGAGAAGATCCTCGCCGTGCCCGTGGACAAGCTCCATCCGTTTTACAGCGGCGTGCGCTCGTACAAGGACCTGCCGAAAACGCTGTGCGAGCAGATCGTGCACTTCTTCCAGCACTACAAGGATCTGGAGAAAGGCAAGTGGGTCACGCTCGCGCGCTGGCTCGAGACCGCGGGGGCAGAGAAAATGATCGTAGAGGGAATCCGGCGCGCGGCGCGGCACGGCGACGACGTCGCAGCGCACTTCGTGGCCGCGCACTCGCTCGGGCGGCGCGACAAACGCTAGTCAGGTTCGTCGAAGATGCCGGGCGGCGGGCGCCCGGTGCAGTATCGGTACGGAGGTTTCGACGTATGAACACGACGAGCATCACGCTGGGTGATGTGCTGACACGGGCGGGCAGTGCGGCGCCGGCTTTCGAGACTATGTGGCAGGCGCTCTGGTCGCAGCGCCGGGTCCCACCCGCTCTGCTCGAGCTGTGTCGACTGCGGCTCGCGCAGTTACACGGCGCGGCCGCGGAACTTGCCGTGGCGCACCCGGCGGTACAGGTCCCGCCGGCGCAGCGCGACAGCGTGATCCGTGGGGGGTTCGCGACCGATGGGCAGTTCGCTCCCGGCGAGGTCGCGGTGCTTTCGCTCGCCGAGGTTTATGCGCAGGACCCTGCAGCAATCACCGACGGGATGGCAGATGCGGTCAGGCGGACCTATGGCGACGCCGGCCTTGTCGTGCTGATCGAGGCACTGGGCTTCATCGACGGACGCATTCGCATGGCGCGGCTGACGAACGCTCTCGCCAGAGCGGGCGCTTGAGCCGGGGAGAGATCAACTCATGTCCTCGCACCTGCGCGTCGCCGTGCCGCGCGAGCAGACCGGCAACTCCATCCGTGACAGCGCGCTCGGGCTCGTTCCGGAAACTGTCGAACCGTTGATCGCGCTCAACGAGCGCGTCTGGAACGGCGGCGCGGTTCGACCGGCCCTCCTCGAGCTGGTGCGGCTGCGCAACGCCAGGCTCGTCAACTGCGTGTTCTGCAGGAGCGTGCGCTACGACGTCGCACGCGCCGATGGACTGACGGAGGATAAGGTGGCCGGCGTCACCGACGGCTACGAACAAAGCAGCCTCGACGAGCGCGAAAAACGGGCGCTGGTCTTCGCCGACGCTTATTTGAAATCCGGCGGTGAGCTCGACCCGATCCGGGCAGCTGAGGTGCGTGCCGCCTTCACGCCGGAGGAGCTCGCTCACCTGGCGATCGCGCTGGTGTCGTTCAACGCGGCATCGCGCTGCGCAGTGAGCCTGGGCGGCATGCCGGAGGACCTGCCGGTGATGGAGATACTGCTCAGCCAGACGACGTGCTGATGTCGCTTGCGCGGGAGGCCGCGCGCGGTGCCGCAGGGTCGCGGAGCTCATCGCGCAAGGCACGACGCAGGATCTTCCCGACGTTGGTTTTCGGCAGCTCGTCGCGAAAATATACGCGCTTCGGCACCTTGTAGCCGGTGAGCGACGCCCGACAGTGCTCGATCAGCGCATGCTCGGTGAGCGCCGGGTCCTTACGCACGACAAAGAGCACCACCACCTCGCCTGCACGCTCGTCGGGTTGCGCGACCGCGGCGACCTCGAGCACGCCCGGATGCGTCGCCACCACGCCCTCGACCTCGTTCGGATACACGTTGAACCCTGACACGAGGATCATGTCCTTCTTGCGGTCGTCGATGTACACGTAGCCGCGGGAATCCATGTGGCCGATATCCCCCGTGCGCAGCACGCGACCGGGCAGCATCACCTTGGCCGTCTCGTCCGGCCGCTTCCAGTACTCCCGCATCACCTGGGGGCCGGCGACGCAGATCTCGCCCGACTGCCCGAGCGGCAGCGAATTGCCGTCGTCGTCGCGGATCGAGATGTCGGTGGACGGCAGTGGCAGACCGATCGAACCGGTAAAGCCCTCCGCGTCGAGCCGATTGACGGTCGCGCCGGGCGAGGTCTCGGTCAGACCCCATGCTTCGGTCAGAGTGTTTCCGGTGACTTTCTTCCATCGCTCTGCGACCGCACGCTGCACGGCCATGCCGCCGCCGAGGCTCACGCGCAGCTGGCCGAAATCGAGCTCCGCGAAGCCGGGCGCGTTGAGCAGCGCGTTGAAGAGCGTGTTGACGCCGCTGAAGAACGTGAAGCGGTTGCGACGCAGGTCCGCCACGAACGCAGGAAAATCGCGCGGGTTCGCGATCAGGAGGTTGTGGCCACCTGTCTCGAGGAAGAACAGCGTCTGTGTCAGCGCGAACACGTGATACATCGGCAGAGCACCCACGATCGTCGAGTCCTCTGCGTCGTGCAGCGCCGGCGCGAACCAGCTCTCGAGCTGCAGGACGTTCGCGACGAGATTGCGATGGGTGAGCACCGCTCCCTTGGCGATACCCGTGGTGCCGCCGGTGTACTGCAGAAAGGCGATGTCCTCGGGACCGAGTTCGACCGGTACGGGATTCTCGTAGCGCCCCTGTGACAGCGCCTGGTTGAAGCGCACCGCGTCGGGCAGGCTCCATTCCGGCACCTGTCGACGCACGTGGCGCACGACGAGGTTGGTCAGCGCCGATCTCGGAAAGTCCAGCAGATCGCCGGCGCCGGTCACGATAACCGTTTCGATCGCGGTGTCGTCGATGACTTCCTCGAGAACGTGTGCGAAGTTCTCGAGGATCACGATCGCCCGCGCTCCGGAATCTGCAAGCTGATGCTTGAGCTCGCGCGGTGTGTAGAGCGGGTTCGTGTTTACGACCGTGAGCCCGGCGCGAAACGCAGCGACGAGGGAGACCGGGTACTGGAGGATGTTCGGCAGCATGATCGCGAGTCGATCGCCGCGGGAGAGTCCAGCCGCCTGCTGCAGCCACGCGGCGAGGTCTCCGCTCATGCGCTCGACGTCTGCGTACCGCAGCGTGCGCCCCATGCTCGTATAGGCGGGGTGGGTGGCATGCTTTGCCATGCTGTGGTCGAGCAGGTGCTTGAGCGAGCGATACTCGTCCGGACCTATCGTCGCCGGTACGCCCGGCGGATACGATGCCAGCCAGGGCCTGGCCGGAACTTCCGTGTCGTTCATTGTTGCGCTCCGCTTCCACGGGTTTTGCTTTCTCCGGGCGCGAGGAGTGCCTCGAGCTTCGGCCAGACCTGCGCGAGCAGGCGCGGCTGCGCCGCCGCGTTCGGGTGGATGCCGTCCTGCTGCATCAGCGAATCGTCGAGCGCGATCCCATCGAGAAAGAACGGCACCAGCGCCACCTTGTGAGTCTTCGCCAGCTCGCCGAAGAGCGCGTGAAACTCACGCGTATAGGTCGGGCCGTAGTTCGGCGGGATGCGCATCCCGACCAGCAGCACCTTTGCGCCGCCTTCGCGCGACAGGCGGATCACTCGATCCAGGTTGGCGCGCACCTGGCCGATGGGCAGCCCGCGCAGACCGTCGTTGCCGCCGAGCTCAATTACGACGACGGCTGGCCGGTGCCGCTCTAGCGCGCGTGGCAGCCGCGCGAGGGCGCCACCGGTGGTCTCGCCGCTCGAACTGGCATTGACCACGCGGTGCCCGTACCCTTCCTGTCTCAATCGCGCATCGAGCAGGGCCACCCAGCCCTGCTCGAGCCGGATCCCGTAGGCCGCGCTCAGGCTGTCACCCAGCACCAGGATGCTGGAATCGCCGGCCGCGCGGCCGATGGCCGGCGCCAGCGCGAAGGCGAGACACAGCGATGCGAGGCTGATATTGGAACGAATGGACACGGTGCTTGCCGCGGAGAGACTCGGCAAGCAGGTTAGCAGCCCCGAAGGAACGCTCGCCATACTCGCGGACGTCACGCTCGAGGTGCGGCGCGGTGAATCGGTCGCGGTCGTCGGCGCCTCCGGTGCCGGCAAGTCGACGCTCCTGGCCCTGCTCGCGGGGCTTGACGAGCCCACCAGCGGGCGCGTGTGGCTTGCCGGGCGGGAGCTGACCGCGCTCGACGAGGACGGCAGGGCGGCGCTTCGGGCACGACACGTCGGTTTCGTCTTCCAGTCCTTTCACCTCGTGCCGGCGCTGACGGCGCTCGAGAACGTAATGCTGCCGCTCGAGCTCGCGGGGCGGACCGACGCGCGCCGCACCGCGCTCGAGGTTCTCGATCGGGTCGGTCTTGCGGAACGGGTCGGGCACTATCCGCGCCAGCTCTCCGGCGGCGAACAGCAGCGCGTCGCGATCGCGCGCGCATTTGTCGCGGGCCCCGACGTGCTCTTCGCGGACGAGCCGACCGGGAACCTCGACGCGGGCACTGGCGGGCGCATCATGGATCTGCTGTTCGGACTCAACGCCGGCGCGGGCACGACGCTGATCCTCGTCACGCACGACCGCTCGATTGCGGCGCGCTGCGGCCGCCTCGTCCGGCTCGACGCGGGCCGCATGGTGAACGGCCACGCATGAACGGGGAACCAGCGGTGGACGGAACGAACATCCCGCGCGCAACGCCCCTCGTCGTCGCGCTGCGGCTCGCGCTGCGCAATCTCGTTCGCGATCTGAAGTCAGGCGAGCTGGCCGTGATGCTGCTGGCACTGCTTCTCGCCGTAGCCTCGCTCACCGCCGTGGGATTCTTCACGAGCCGCGTGAACCGGGCGGTGGCGCAGCAGGCGGGCGGCGTGCTGGCCGCCGATCTTCGGCTGGAATCCGCGCGACCGATCGCGGATGGGTACGTTCGCGAGGCCGAGCGGCGCGGGCTCGCGACGGCCCGCCTCGCATCGATGCCGAGCGTCGTCTATTACGGGGAGGAATCCACGCTGGTCGCGCTGCGGGCCGCGAGCGAGGGATATCCGCTGCGCGGGGAGCTGCGGGTCGCCGACCGGCCGTTCGGAACGCCGCGTCCGACGCATGCCATCCCGGCGCGCGGCGAGGCCTGGGCCGATTCGCGACTGCTTGCGCGGCTCGGTGCTGCGCTCCCGGCACGGATCCGCGTCGGAGCACACGAGCTCGTGGTCACCCAGGTGCTCGACTATCGCCCGGACCAGGGCATGGGCTTCAGCGATCTGTCGACCACCCTGCTCATCAACCTGGCCGACATGGAGGCCACGGAGCTGATCCAGCCCGGCAGCCGGGTCCGTCGCGCCGAGCTCTTTGCCGGCGATCCGGCCCAGGTCGCGGAGTTCGGCGCCTACCTGCTCGCAAACAAGAAGCTCGGCGAACGGCTGGAGACGCTCGCGGACGCGAGCCCTCAGATCCGCGATTCCTCCGAGCGCTCGAGCCGGTTCCTGTCGCTCGCTAGCCTGGTGAGCGTGCTTCTCTCCGCGGTTGCGGTGGCCATGGCGGCGCGCCGGTACTCCGCGCGTCATCTCGACCAGACCGCGCTGATGAAGTGCATGGGCGCCACACAGGGCTTCGTGCTTACGCAGACTGTGGCGCAGCTGGTTGCGGTAGCGATCGCGGTCGCGTTGGTCGGCACGATGCTCGGGTTCGCGGCGCAGGCCGTGCTCTCTTACCTGCTTCGTGACCTGGTAAGCGGCGAGCTGCCGGCTCCGGCCTCCGACGCACTGTGGCTCGGTCTCGTCACGGCGATCGTGATCCTGGTGGGGTTCGCGCTGCCGCCGCTGCTGCAGCTCAAGCGCGTTCCACCTGCGCGCGTGCTGCGCCGGAACCTCGAGCCGCCGCCGCTACGGTACGTGTTCGTGTACGGTCTTGCGATCGCCTCGGTCCTGGCGCTGCTGCTGTGGCTTCTTCGCGATGCGAAGCTGGTGCTCTATGTCGGCGCAGGTATCGCCGTGACCTTCATCGTGCTCGCGCTAGCCGGCGCCGCGCTGGTCAGGTTACTCGCACCGCTGCGCGGCGGCGTCGGCGTGGCCTGGCGCTACGGGCTCGCGAACATTGCGCGGCGTGGCCGCGACAGCGTCGTGCAGATCATCGCCTTCGGCCTGGGACTGATGGTGCTGCTGCTGCTCGCGCTGGTGCGCGACGACCTGCTCGAGGAGTGGCGCGCCAGTCTGCCGGTCGATGCGCCCAATTACTTCATGATCAACATTCGCCCCGACGAAGGCGAAGCACTGCGGGCTTTCTTTGCGGATCGCGGCCTGCCGCCCACTGAGCTCGTGCCGATGGTCCGTGCGCGTCTGACGGCTATCAATGGCGTGCCCGCCGACCAGGTCACGTTGCCGACCGAGGACGCGCGCGAATGGCTCGAACGCGAGGCGAACCTCACCTGGACCGCGACGCTCCGGGAGGACAACCGGCTCATCGCCGGCGAGTGGTGGCGCGAGGGCGACGGCGGTGGGCCGCGCGTATCGGTCGAGCGAGAGTTCGCGAAATCGCTGGGGCTCAAGATCGGCGACCGCCTGACCTACGACGCCGCCGGTGAGCCGGTCGAGGCGCGGATCGCAAGCCTGCGCGAGGTGCGCTGGGATTCCTTCCAGCCGAACTTCTTCGTCGTTTTCTCGCCCGGGGTACTCGATGCGATCACCGGCACGCTGATCACGAGCGTGCACGTCCAGGCCTCACAACGGCCCGCACTGGTCGAGCTCGTGAGGCGCTTCCCGGAAGTGACGATCATCGACATCGATGCACTGTTGTCGCAGGTGCGCGAGGTCATGGACAAGGCCGCGCTCGCGGTGCAGTACGTTTTCCTGTTCACGCTGCTCGCCGGTCTCACTGTGCTTGTCGCGTCGGTGCAGGCCACGCGCGACGAGCGCCGCTACGAAAGCGCGATCCTGCGTACGCTCGGCGCCAGCCGTCGCATCGTGTTCCAGGGCATCGCGGCGGAGTTCATGGCGCTCGGTGCGCTGGCGGGTCTGCTCGCGGCGGCCGGCGCCACGGTGGCGGGTTACTTCCTCGCGCGCGAGGTCTTTGAGCTTACGTACACACCCGGCACGCTGATCTGGCTCACCGGTGTAGCCGGTGGTGCGGTGCTCGTCGGCGTTGCCGGCGTGCTTGCCGCACGCTCGGTGGTCACGCACCCGCCGGTGGCGACGCTGCGGGTTTGACGTGCAAGCGCACCCAGCCAGCGTCGATGCGCTGACCTCGCCAGGTGTAGCCTTGCAGGCGCAACCGGTACTCCCCCGGCCCGAAGGCGCTCGAATTGAGCGAGATCCGCAGATCGCGATTCGAATCGGGGCTCACCCGCTGCAGCACCATCATTCGACCCTGATTGGCCTTATCGATCGTAATGGCGAACACCTGGAAGCGCGCGTAGCCCACCGGCATGTAGAGCTCGATCATCTCTGGAGGCTCGGGCCAGGCAATGCTCGCATCGGGGGCGGCCGACCAGCTGCGCGGATTCGGCACCACCCGCAGCGAGCGGTCGCCCGTCGGTGCGCGTAGCGTCGCGGTCTTGAGCTCGGCCGCAAGCGCGGACGCGGCCGCGCGCTCGCGCCGCGCGCTGACCTGAGCCGCAATCGTCATGATCAGCAGTAGCGCGGCCAGACCCGTGAGCGTCGCCACCGAGACCGGTCGCTGCCACCAGGGCAGCTCGACGGGACTCTCGGGATCCACTGCAACAGGTGGATCGGGCAGCGGCAGGTCGACCTGCACCGCTGGACGACGCCAGCGCAGCAGACGCTTCTGCTGCCTGCTCATGCGGAGTCCCCGTTGC
>DATJKD010000019.1:0-23875 GCA_035491795.1 Steroidobacteraceae bacterium
CGATCACGCAGATCGATGATCTGCGCGGCACGGCATTCGTACGCCGTCGCGTTCCGCACGACCGGGTCGAGATCGATTCGACGGTGGTCGACGCGGCGGGTCGTGTCGATCCACCGCCGGACCCATACGCATTTGCCGAGCGTGCGCCGCGCGTTCCGGAGACCCGCGCGGCGGTCGCGCAGCGCGAGCCGCAGGTTGCCGACCCGCCCCCACCCGCGGACGGCGCCGCGGCGGCGCCACGCGCCGAGCACGTGCTGCGTTTTCACCGCCGGCAGCCGATCGTCGCGAACGCCGATCGAGCACGCAGCGTGATCCGCATGCCCTCGTTCGAACAGGTGGTCGCGGACCCGGTGCTCTACGCGCACGCGTCGCGCATCCTCCATCTCGAGTCGAACCCCGGCAACGCGCGCGCGCTCGTGCAGCGGCACGGTGACGTCGACGTCTGGCTCAACCCGCCGCCGATCCCGCTCAGCACCCGGGAGATGGACGCGATCTACGAGCTGCCCTATCGACGCGTGCCGCATCCGGCCTATGGCCAGGCGAAGATCCCGGCGTACGAAATGATCCGGTTCTCGGTTGCGATCCAGCGCGGCTGTTTCGGCGGCTGCACGTTCTGCTCGATCACCGAGCACGAGGGACGGATCATCCAGAGCCGCTCGGAGGATTCGGTGATCCGCGAGATCGAGACCGTGCGCGACACCGTACCGGGCTTTACCGGCGTGATCTCCGACCTGGGCGGGCCGACCGCGAACATGTACCGCCTCGCCTGCAAGTCGCGCGAGATCGAGAGCGCGTGCCGCCGGCCGTCCTGCGTTTACCCGGGGATCTGCCCGAATCTCGACACCGATCATGCGCCGCTGATCCGGCTCTATCGCCGCGCACGCGAGTTGCCCGGGGTCAAGAAGGTGCTAATCGCCTCGGGCGTGCGCTACGACCTCGCGACCGAGTCACCCGAGTACGTCAAGGAACTCGCGCAGCACCACGTCGGCGGGTATCTAAAGATCGCGCCCGAGGCGATCGCGGAGGGTCCGCTGTCGAAGATGATGAAACCGGGCGTCGGCACCTACGACCGGTTCAAGACGCTGTTCGACAAGTACTCGAAGGAGGCCGGCAAGGAGCAGTACCTGATTCCGTACTTCATCGCTGCTCATCCCGGCACGACGGATGAGGACATGCTCGAGCTGGCGCTCTGGCTCAAGCGCAATGGCTTCCGTGCCGACCAGGTGCAGGCGTTCCTGCCCTCGCCGATGGCGACCGCGACCGCGATGTATCACTCGGGAAAGAACCCGCTGCGCAAGGTGACTCACCAATCCGAAGAGGTCGTGATCCCGAAGGGGCTGCGCGTGCGCCGCCTGCACAAAGCCTTTCTGCGCTATCACGACGCGAACAACTGGCCGTTGCTCCGCGAGGCGCTGCGGCGCATGGGTCGCGCCGACCTGATCGGCAACGGCAAGCGACACCTGGTGCCCACCTACCAGCCGATCGGCACGGGTCGCGCGCACGAAGGCACGCGTAAGCCCGGATCCAAGGCGACGCCGTTTCGCACCCAGCATACCGGGTTGCCCGATGCCCCGCGGCAGAGGCGAACGCGAGGGCCCGGCCGACTGGGGGGGCCGAAGTAGACACGAAACTCCGGCCCCGCGGAGGGAGGGTTCGCCGATGGATCTTGTGACTGTCGCTGCCGTCGTCCAGACCGTGGCCGTCGTGATCGCGGTCGGCTTCGGGATCATGCAGATCCGGGAGTTCGCCGCCGCGCGACGACGCACCGCGGCCTATGCGCTGATGCAGTCGTTTCAGTCACCCCAGATTCTGAGAGCGATCATCACTCTCGACAGCCTGCCGGACGACGCGCCGAAATCCACGATCGAGGCTCTGCCGACCGAGAGCCAGGTGGACCTCGTCAACGTGATGGCTGTATGGGAAAGCCTCGGCATCCTCGTCCACAAGGGGGAGGTCACGCTTGCGATGGTCGACGACTTCTACAGCGGGACGCTTATTCAGAGCCATTGCAAGCTGCGCCGTTACGTCGCCGAGTTGCGGTCCGAGACCGGTCGCGATACTCGTTGGGAATGGTTCGAGTGGCTGGCCGACCGCATGGTCGAACGCGAATCGGGCGCTCCACCGATCCCGGCTAACATTCAATACCGAGACTGGAAGCCACGGTAGCAAAATGCGAGCAGACCATAGGGTGGTCAAATTGGCACACGGTTTCGGAGCCGGGTACGCTGTGAGCGCGAATCAAGGTCGTGCGTCGACTCGTCGTTGGGTCGGCCTGCGGGAGGTTTGGACATGAGCCTGCGAATCAGGATTCCGCAAGTGGCGCGAGGCTCGAGGGCGTGCGCGACGATCATCAGTGTCGCGCTCGCCGCGGGCTGCCAGCCCATGGTGCGCCCGGCTGCACCCACACCGGAACCGCCCGCCCGCCTGCTCGATGCCGGGCGCCTGGAGTTGCCGACCGATTGCGTCGTGAGCGCCGGCCGCATCTATCGCATGAGCTACACCGTCGGCACCGACGGTCGCACGGGGAGCCTGGGCGCCATCACGCCGCCGGATGCGCCGGCCTGCCTGCAGGCGGCGCTCAAGTCCTGGGTTGCTTCGTTTCGTTACGCACCACTTGCGCAGACACAACCGCTTACCACCGACTGGATGCTCGTGACTGCGCCGCGCGGATCTTAGAAGGTCATGTCGAAGACCGTCGCCGAGCTGACGGCGATCGCTCACCAGCACGCCGCCGCCGAGGGCGCCGGCGATCTTGCGGCTACGCTCGCGACGCTCGAGGCCGAACCCAGCTATGAGCTATACCCGGTCGCACTGCGGATGACGGGCATGGACCGGGCGCGCAGGTACTACGAGCATTTCTTCGCAAACGTCGCGCCGCGCATCACGGGCTACGAGATGCTCGGGGAATGGACGAACGAGCAGGGCGTGCTGCAGGAGTATCGTCTGCGCGTCCGCGGCGACGATGGGATGCGCGATTTCCGCATCATGGGCCTGCTCAAATTCGGCCGGTCGGCGCTCAGCGGGGAGCGCTTGTATGCCGGCGAGGAGCTCCTGCGTCTGCTCTTCGAGCCGCTCTGGGAGGAGCTCGAGCCCGCTTAGGTTTGCGTAGCCTCAAGCGTCCGCGCCTACGCGTTCTGTCTGTTTGTCGGCGATCTGGTGCATACTTGCTAGCCTAAAGAGCCTGATCCCTCCGCAGCCCGGCGCGACCCTCAAGGGGTCCGGAGCCCACGATGATCTCGAGCTGGCCCAACGTCCGCTTCGATTACACCGGGGCCACGGTGCTGGTGACGGGCGGCACGAGCGGCATCGGCGCGGGCATCGCCGCGGCCTATCGCAGCGCCGGCGCAGAAGTGCACGTCACCGGCACGCGAGCCTCCGTGGGCGAGTACGACACTGACCTCTCCGGCTACCGGTATATGCAGCTCGACGTCGAGGACGCGGTGAGCATCGACTCAGTCGCGGCCAGCCTGCCGCGGCTCGACGTCCTCGTGAACAACGCTGGTCTTGCGCTGCCCTCGATCGGTCTCGACGAGTACCGCCCCGAAATCTTCGAGCGCGCCATCTCCATGCACCTCACCGGCGCGTACCGCATGGCACACCGCTGCATCGACAAGATCGCCGTCAGCCGGCTGCCAGGCGGCGGCTCGATCGTCGGCATCGCCTCGATGGCCTCGTACTTCGGAATCGAGGTCGTTCCGGGCTACGGCGCGGCAAAGACCGGCCTGGTCGGCCTCACCCGGGCCCTCGCCGTGCACTGGGCGAGACGCAATGTCCGCGTCAACGCGGTCGCGGCCGGTCTCACCGAGAGCCGCATGACCGCCGCGACGATCGCCAACCCCGCCTGGACGGCGCCTACGCTCGCCCGCACGCCGGCGGGACGACACGGCCTGCCACTCGACATCGCGGGCGCGGTGCTGTTTCTCACCAGCGCCGCAGCCAGCTGGATCACGGGGCAGACGCTGCCGGTCGACGGCGGTTACACGATTGCTGGCTGAGGGTAATCGACGATGAAAGCGGTCAGATTGCACGGCAGGGACGATCTGCGTCTGGACGAGATCGAGGAGCCCGCACCAGGCGCGACAGACGTCGTCGTCCGCGTCGCGGCATGCGGCATTTGCGGCAGCGATCTTTCGTATCTCCGCACCGGCGGCGTCTCGGCCCCGGTCGTCGAGCCGATCGGGCTCGGCCATGAGCTTTCGGGCACGATCGCCGCGGTTGGTCAGGATGTGCGGGGACTCGCGCCCGGGATGCGGGTGATCGTCAACCCGATGGGTGGCGGCAACGCGATCGGCAACGGCAGTCCCGAAGGTGCGTTCGCGCCCCTCCTCCTGGTGCGAAATGCGGTGGTGGGCGACGGGATTCACCAGATCCCCGAGTCGCTGCCTTTCGAGAAGGCGGCGTTGGCAGAGCCCCTCTCGGTCTCGCTACACGCGGTGAACCGCGCCGGCGTGAAAACCGGATCGAAGGTGGCGGTGTTCGGTGCCGGCTCGATCGGGCTTGGCATCGTGCTTTTTCTCAGGCAGCGGGGCATCGAGGACATCGCGGTCGTCGACGTTTCCGATCAGCGCCTCGGTCGCGCCCGTGCTCTTGGTGCGAGCGTGACGATCAATCCGGCGCGCGACGACGTCGCGGCCCGGCTCGGTGAGCTGCACGGGCGCGGCGAGCTCTTCGGTTGGCCGGTGGTCGGGACCGACACGTTCTTCGAGGTATCCGGAGCAGCTTCCGTGATCCCTTCGATCATCGGCATGGCGCCGTTTCATGCGTCGCTCGTGGTCGTGGCTGTACATCACGAGGCGGTGCCGGTGAACTTCCTGATGGCGCTCGGCAAGGAGATGACCATCACGACCTCGATGGCCTACCCGAACGAGTTCCCCGACGTGTTGGCGACGCTCGCGAGCGGCCTAGACGTCGAGCCGATCATCAGCCATCGCTTCCCGCTCGACGACTACGCCCGGGCATTCGCCGTCGCCAGGGACCGCGACGTTTCGGGCAAGGTCATGATCACGTTCCCGGCCTGAGCAGGCGTTCCGGATGGGCCGAGAAACGATCCGCATCCGCGACCTCGCGAACCCCGTGCTCACCGACCTGCAGCGGCAGGCGGTCGCGTCGGCGCCGCCGGTGACGATGACCGACCAAGCGGTACTCGATGCTGCCCGCGCGCGCACCGGTCTTGAGGACTTTGGGCCCGAGGATTTCCGCGAGCGGCTCCGGGTGTGGCTCGCAAGCTTCGAAGAGGACACGGGCCTCGGTCCGCTCGGGCGCGCAACGATGTTCGGCGAGGCCGTGCGTTACGCATCGAGCCGGCTGCGCGTCGAGGACCTCATCCGGCGCCATCCGGAGATCCTCGATGTGCCAATCGACCGGCCGATCGTGATCGCTGGGCTCCCACGATCCGGCACGACGCACCTCGTCAACATCCTCGCGGGCGATCCGCGGCTGCGCTCGATGCAGCTCTGGGAAACGATGGAGCCGATTCCCGCGCCGGACGACGTGGTCGCACCCGGCCGCCTCGATCCACGGTTTGTCCGCACGCGCGACGCCTGGGGCGCCTTCGAAACCGTGCTGCCCTTGATGCCCGCGATGCACGAGATGGCGCCCGATCACGTCCACGAGGACATCGAGCTGCAGGGGATCGATTTCTCCTCGTATCTTCCCGAATGGCAGGCGCGACCGTATCGCTGGCGCGACTACTACTACGCGCACGACCAGCGACCGCACTACGCCTACGGACGCAAGGTGCTGCAGGCGCTGACCTGGCTCAAGGGTCCCAATCGCTGGGTCATGAAGTCGCCGCCGCACATGGAGAACCTGCCCGCGCTCGACGCCACTTACCCGGATGCCACGGTGATCATTACCCACCGCGATCCGGTCGCGGTGATCCAGTCGGCGATCACGATGCTCGCGTACGGCGATCGCATCCGCCGCAAAGCCATCGATCTCACGGCGCTCGCGGGCTACTGGATCGAGCGGATCGAGCACCTGCTCCGCGCCTGCGTCCGCGACCGCGAAGCCGTGCCGGCCGCGCGCTCATTGGACGTGCGCTTCCACGAGTACATGGCCGACCAGAAGGCGGTGATCCGGCGCGTGTACGCGATGTCGGGTCTGCCGCTCACCGCGGAAGTCGAGGCCCGGATCGACGGCTACCTCGCGGCCAATCCGCGTGGCAAGCACGGGCAGGTTGCCTATGACCTCGCGGGTGATTTCGGCGTCGACGTCGCGGCACTGCGCAGGCGGTTCGCGTTCTACTGCGAACGATTCGGTGTGCGGCCCGAGCCGACCGCCGGGGAGGCCGCATGAGTGAGGCGGAAAAGCCGCCGGCCGCACTCTTGTCCGATCGCGCCGAGGATCGGCTGGCCTCCGGGCGCGCATGGGACGATTTCTGCGAATCCGTGCGTCGCGCCGGCCACCTGATCGAGCGCTTCGGCGAAGATGTCGACGCGCTCGACCGCGCCGAGTGGTACAGGTTCCTGACGCGGCTGATGCGCAATGGCTTCGAGCGTTACATGGAGAACTGCGAGCCCGAACGTCCACGGCTGCGTGATGCGCCTTGGCGCCAGGGGATCAACTTCCAGTCGCCCGACCAGGACCACCTGCTGGCGGAATTCGTCGACGGACGGTTCGACTACCGGATCACGGGGATCCGCGGGAGCATTCCCTACTTCGTGATGGCCGCGTGGACGGCGAAACACCCCGCCGATCTCGGCGCGCGCGACTGGGCGGGACAGGGTGTCGAGGGGCTCGCGGAGTTCGATCCGGCGACCTTGCGGACGACCGGGTTCCTCACCAGCGACGAGATCCGCTTCGACTCGGAGGGTAATTTCGAGGTCATCGTGAGCCGCGAACGGCCGGCCGGTGAAGCGGACTGGCTGCCGATCACTGAGGACTGCGTCGGCCTGCTGGTGCGAGTCGTGCACCACCGGCGGGAGGAAACACTCGGGCCCGTCATGCACATCGCGCGGTGCGACGGGGCCGCACCGCGGCCGATCCGCCCCGCTGAGGTGAGCGAGGGGCTCGCCAAGTCGGCACAGATGGTGCTCGGTTATGCGGAGCTGGTCCGGCGCTGGTGGCAGGAAGGCTTGAGCAAGCGCCCCAACCGCATCCGCTTCAGCCGCGCGGATTACCTGAGCAACGGCGGTGTCCCGGATCGCCACCACGGCTTCGGCACCTGGGTGCGATCAGCCGGCGAGGCACTCGTGATCAGCTTTCGACCCACGCCCTGTGACTACTGGATCTTCCAGCTCTGCAACATCTGGCAGGAGAACCTCGACTGCTACGAGGAGGGCCAGGGGTACGTCACCAAGTACCGCGCCGCGTACGAACCGGACGGCTCGGTACGCATCGTCATCGCCGACGCGAATCCCGGCGTCGGCGGCAACTGGATCGATCCGTACGGTCATGCTCACGGCGGGATGAGCCTGCGGCTCATAAAGACACAGGGAGAGCCGCCACCGGTGACGCTCCACAGGTTGCCGCTCGCGACGCTCGCGCACGAGGGCTGGGCGGCGCTCACGCCGGAGACCGCGATCGTGAGCGGCGAGATCACCGATTGAAATCCTCGACGTCACCCGGACGATTTCTCGGCTGGCGGATGGTGGTGCTCGCCTTTCTGTGCACGAACCTCGTGCTGGGGCTCACGTTCGGGATTTACGGGCCGTTCGTTGCCGGAATAGCCGGTGAGTTCGCTGCCTCGCGGTCGTTGTTTTCGGGCGGACTGGCGCTCGTGGTCACGTTGATGGGACTCCTCGCACCTGCGATAGGTCGCGCAGTCGGACGCTGGTCGATACGGCGCGTCATGTCGATCGGGTTGATGGCGCTGGCACTTATGTTCGTGCTTGCAAGCATGGCTGCAAGTGCGTGGCAGTTCGTGGCGATCTTCGGCTTGCTGGGCGGCGTGGCCGCCGCATGCCTGGTGATCGTGCCGCCGACGACCCTGATCAACAACTGGTTCGTCGAGCAGCGCGGCAAGGCCACTGGCCTGGTCATGATGCCCTTCCTGGTGATGGCAATGCCGCCGTTGGCGGCGGCGGCGATCACCGGCTTCGGATGGCGGCCGACATCCGTCGGACTTGCCGTCGTGGTCCTGCTGCTCCTGCCGCTCACGCGGCTGATCGTCGACCGGCCCGGCGACATCGGGCAGTCGGCGCTGGGGGCGGACAGCGCTGTGCCCATACCTGCCGCCGCGCAGGGGAGCGACAGCATCGACACCGCGTATCCGATGCGCGAACCGACCTTCTGGGCGACCACCTACTGCGGAGGGATCGTCGCCGGCACGGGGGTGACGATCAGCACGCACCTGGTCCCATTTGCCACCGGCGCCGGGTACAGCCTGCAAAGTGCTGCATACCTGCTCACGGTCATGGGCGGGGCGGGCATGGCCGGCGGTGTGTTCTTCGGCCTGCTCGCCGACAGGATCGGCGGCGCACGGACGCTGGGACTGATGTGCCTCGCGCTCGCGCTGCTGTGGCCCGCGCTGCTGAGCGGCGGCGGATACTTCGCGCTTGCGCTCGTGACCGCGGGTTTCGGACTCTCCATGTCCGCCGTCATTCCGGTTGTCGCGACCCTGTTCGGCAACCTCTTCCGCACAGGCTCCTTTGCACGGGTCATGGGTCTTTATTCCCTGAGCGCCATGCCATTCGGCCTCCTGATGCCCATCGCCGCCGGCTGGCTGTTCGACCTCACGGGCTCCTACCACGCGGTGTTCCTGGGCTTCGCGCTGTTGTTTGCCGCTGCGGCTGCACTCCTCTTCTTCTATGTCCATCGCGTAGAGACGGTGCCACGACCGGCGCCGCTCGTGGCGCAGGCCTGAGAGGGTCCCCGATGATCGAGCAAGCGCCACCGACGGTCTCGCCCTTCAGCCCGCTCAAGCTGGGACCGTTGACCTTGCGTAATCGATTTATCAAGTCCGCGACGAACGAGGGACGCGCGCGCGGCGGAACGCCCACCAAGGCGCTGGTGCAGTTCCACGAGTCGATGGCCGCCGGCGGCAACGCCATGACGACGGTCGCCTACTGCGCGGTCAGCCCGGACGGACGAACCTTCGTCGACCAGGTGACGCTCAACCGCGCGGCCGTGCCGCACCTCAGAGTGCTGACCGAAGCCGTGCATCGACATGGCGGCGCGGCCAGCGCGCAGATCACGCACGGCGGCTGCTTCACGTTCATCGAGGAGCTCGAGAGCGGTCGCCCGCTCTCCTCGAGCGGCGGCTTCAACAAGGTCGGCATCTTCAGCGGCCAGATGCTGCGCCGTGGGATGACCGAGACGGACATGGACCGCATCGCGGGCGAGTTCGTCCTCGCCGCGCAGCTCGCGCGCGAGGCGGGCTTCGATGCGGTCGAGATCCACATGGGTCATGGATATCTGCTGAGCCAGTTCATCTCGCCGCTCTACAACAGACGTCGCGACCAGTACGGGGGCAGTACCGAGAATCGCGCACGCTACCCGGCGCAGGTCCTGCGACGCGTACTGGACGCGGTCGGGCGGGACCTTGCGGTCGTCTGCAAGCTCAGCGTCACCGACGGCGTGCGGCGCGGCAACACCGCCGCCGACGGGGCGATCG
Organism: Steroidobacteraceae bacterium; assembly: GCA_035491795.1. Taxonomy (GTDB): domain Bacteria; phylum Pseudomonadota; class Gammaproteobacteria; order Steroidobacterales; family Steroidobacteraceae; genus DATJKD01. Next base: position 9,557 of record DATJKD010000019.1, read on the forward strand.
TTGCCCGCGCGCTCGAAGCCGAGGGCGCGCACCTGCTGGTCCTGAGCGCCGGCATGAACGTCGAGTCGATCACGACCATGTTCGGCTCGTCGTTCCCGAAGGAGAACAGGGCGCGGCCGCCTAACGCGATCGTCGCCGCCGCCATGTTCCTCCAGCGGCTCACCGAGCCGCAGAACATCGAGTTCCGCGAAATGTACCTGCTCGAGCACTCGCGCAGAGTGCGCGCAGCAGTGAAGATGCCGCTCGCTTATCTCGGAGGCATCAAGTCGCTTGCCAGCGTGCAGCAGGTGCTGGGCGAGGGTTTCGACGCGGTCGCGCTCGGGCGGGCGCTCATCTGCGAGCCAGACCTGCCTCGCCGCTTTGCAAGCGCCACCGCGACCCGCTCCGAGTGCATCTCCTGCAATCGCTGCGTGGCCATGATGTACACGCCGGGTGGCACCTCGTGCGTACTGCACGAACCGGGGGACGCCGCCCTCAACACGCAGCCGGCGGCTGCGACGGCGTAAGCTGAAGCGCGCGCACGTCGGCGATATCAGCGTACTCGGCCCCGGTCCGCGCTGATCGCGCTCAGGTACTCGAGCAGCAACGCATTGACCTCGCGCGGGCGCTCCATCTGCATCAGGTGACCGGCGCCGGCGATCATCTCGACGCGGCGTAGATCCGGAAACTGCGCGCGGAACAGCGAGATCGGATCCTGCCCGTGAAAGCCCTCCAGGTCGCAGTCGCGCTCGCTGCCGATGAAGTAGGCCGGCACGGGCGAGGTGCGGCCTTCGAAGGGCCTGCGGCTCGCCCACTTGAGATCCATCGAGCGGTAGTAATTGAGACCGCCGGTGAAGCCGCTGCGCGCGTACTCCGACACGTAGAACTCGAGCTCGAGCTCGCTGAGCCACTGCCAGGGCAGCGGCGGCGGCTCGGGGAGCGCATCCAGGTAGGCGGTACCCGGTGGATGCTTCCACACGTCGAGGTAGTGATAGTCGCCCGAGAGCGCGTAGAAGACCTTGCTCAGGAACTCGCGTGGCGCGGCGTCGAGTGCCGCTTCCGCCGGTCCGTGCGGCGCGAAGTAATGGATGTGGACGAAGTGCTTCTTCGCCATCTCCGCGTACTCGGCGAGTGGCGGCATCGCGGGGTTGTGCGGTGCAGCCGGGTTCTCGAGACCGATGACCGCGACTACGCGCTCCGGTGCGCGGAATGCCAGGTCGTAAACCGCGAAGGCACCGAAATCGAGACCGACGAAGACCGCGCGCTCCTCGTCGATGGCATCGAGCAGCCCGAGCAGGTCGCCGGTGATCTGCGGGACGTCGTAGGCGGCAACATCCGCGGGAGCGTCAGTCTGCCCCATGCCGCGCATGTCCGGCGCGACGGCACGGAAGCCCGCCTGCGCGATGACCGGGATCTGGTGCCGCCAACTGAACCAGAGATGCGGGAAGCCGTGGCACAGAATCACCGGCACGCCGGCGCCCTGCTCCGCGTAGTGCATGCGGATGCCGTTGATCCGCGCGTAGCGGTGAATCCACTCTGCCATCGCGCTCTATGGTAGCCGCGCCGGCAGTGCTATTCCGTACATCTCCGCGACGGCGGCGCTCATGGCGGCCGCCACCTGCTCACGAGGCGCGCTTCGCAATCCACTCGCCGCCTGTCGGTTCGTGTCACCGGCGACGTGGATGGGTCCTCTCCCGAGGTGCTCGAGCGCCTCGCGCACGACCTGGTCGGGGTCCATGGGCACGGTGCTGGTGGCCGGTCCACCCGCGGCACGGGCCGCGTCGTCATCGGTCGTGCCGAATTTCATCCCGGAGCGCAGCATCGCCGGGGTCGCGGTGGCGCCGGCGATCAGGCCAAGCACATCGATGCCCGCTGTACCGAACTCGTACCAGAGGGACTCGGCGAGCACGATCTCGAACGCCTTGCTCGCCGCATACGCGGCGATGAACGCGCCACCCGCGAGCCCGGCCATTGACGACACGAGGATTACCCCGCCACGACCTCGCGTTCTCATCTGCGCACCCACAGCGTGCCAGAGCACCAGCGGCGCGACGCAGTTGAGCCGCACCAGCGCGAGCGCCGCATCGACCGGACGATCGAGCAGCATCGCGGCGCCGTGGGTGGCACCTGCGTTGCACACGAGCAGTCCGATCTCAAGGTTATCGGTCAGCACGTCGACTGCGGAGTCGAGCCCCGAAGCCGTGAGATCCAGCGTTTGGGTGACGACCTGCACCCCGAAACGCTCCCGGATCTCCTGCGCAGTCTCCTCGAGCGGGCCACCGCGGCGCGCGAGGAGCAGCAGGTCGAGCCCGCGCGCGGCAAGCTGCATCGCAAAGCTCTTGCCAATGCCTTCCGACCCGCCCGCGATCAGCGCCCAGGGTCCGTATCGCGCGTGGAACAGATCACTCGAGGACATATCGTGCCCCAGGAATCAGGCGACCGCGCGTACCTCGTCAGCGGCCAGAGTGACGTCCGCTGCTGCGACGTTCTCCTCGAGATGCCCGACCTTCGCTGTGCCCGGAATGGGCAGCATCGCGGGCGACCGGGCCAGCAGCCAGCCGATGGCGGCCTGCGACATCGACAATCCGCGACGCTTCGCGAGCTGCGCCAACGCGATCATCGGACCCCCCGTAGCGATCATTTCGCCCGCGCCCTGCGCGAGCGGGCGCCAGGGAATGAATACCAGTCCGTCGTGTTCGCAGGCCGCGAGGACCGCATCCGAGGTGCGGTCGGCGACGTTATAGCGATTCTGCACGGATACGATCTTCGCCACACGGCGCGCGCGGTTGAGTTCCGCAACGCGCACGTTCGATACGCCGATGTGGCGGATCTTCCCCTCGGACTGTAGACGCACGAGCTCGCCGATCGAGTCCTCGACTCGCACACGCGGGTCGATGGCGTGGAGCTGGTACAGGTCGATGCGCTCGAGCCGCAGGCGTCGCAGGCTCGACTCGCAGGCCACACGCAAGTGCTCCGGGCGACAGTCGGGATCCCAGCGTGCGCGCATCGGTCGCACGATCCCGCCCTTGGTCGCGATGACGAGATCGGGCGGATAGGGATGCAGTGCCTCCGCAATCAGCTCCTCGCTCACCCCCGGACCATAGGAATCGGCGGTATCGATGAAATTGACGCCCATCGCGACGGCGCGCTTCAGCACACGCCGTGCCTCCGCCGGGTCGCGCGGTGGTCCCCATATGTCCGCACCGGTGATCCGCATCGCGCCGAATCCCAGCCGGTGCACCCTCAGGTCGCCTCCGATCCGTACGGTGCCGGCCGCTTCCGCCCTGGCTTCCATGGCTCACCTCCGTGTTGCCCGCCGGCGTAGCTTAGGTCTTTGACTTAAGCGGCGCTTGCGTTCGTGACCGGTATCACGACTTCGACCTCGATCCGGGACGGCGCGAGCCGCGACCATTAGCGTGTCGTGCGGATCCGTGGATCCATGGGTCCGAGGAGGAGCGTATGAACGTCTCGACGACATTGCGCCACCTGATGCTCACCACAGCCCTGGCGCTGCCGTGCGCCGCAATGGGCGTACCGCCTGCGCACGCCCCGGCACATGGCTGGCGCAGCAAGCACGATCCGACCTATGCCGGCTACAGCGGACGCAACTGGCAGCGCGATTACGGCGTGCGGCTCGGTCGCTGCGACCGGGCGGAGATCGGTGCGTTGCTGGGTGGCGTCGCCGGCGGCGCGATCGGCGCGGACGTCGCCGATGAGGACGATCGGCTGGTCGCCGTGGTCCTCGGGACCGTGATCGGCGCGGCGATCGGCTCCGAGATCGGCCGCCGCATGGATCGCACCGATCGCTCCTGCGTCGGTCATGCACTCGAACTCGCCAGTTACGGGCAGACGGTTGCCTGGAGCAACCCTTCGACGAAGGTGAACTACCAGCTGACGCCGCTTTCCGACGGCAAGGTTGCCACCGACGGCTGCCGCCGCTTCCGGCTGGTCGCGCACGGCAACTTCGGGCTGAGCGAAGGCCGGACCACGGCCTGCCCGGATGCCGATGCCGTCTGGCAGTTGGCGCCGGACGTTCGCCTCACCCGCCGCTGAACTCAGGCCGGGGCCGGGTTTCCCGTGAAGGGGCGCCCGGCTCCGCGCCGGATCTCCTAGCGCGCCGCCCCGGCGCTCCGTATTTCACGGATGCGCCGCAGGACGGCCCGTACCTCGTCATCACCAAAGATCTCGTCCAGGGACGCGGTCAGCTTCCGCTGCCAGTTCGGATACTCATCGAGCGTGCCGGGAACATTGACCGGCTCGCTCATGCCCAGCAGGTCTTCGAGCTGCAACGCGACGAGGGCGGCGGTGCTTGCCGCGAGAAAGCATTGCGCGGCCGCGACGGGGGTTGCGCCGAATCGCGTCGCAGCTCCTGATGTCTGCGCGGGATCCAGCCCGGCCGCGACAAGCGCCGCCTGCAGCCGCTCGCGGTCGAGCGCCCGCTCGGCGTGCACGCGACGCCGCGTGTCCTCATCGGGATAAAGCTGTAGCCGGTCGCGCAAGGCAAGGTCGTCGCCTTCCCAGTAGCCGCGCAGGGTCGGCAGATCGTGGGTCGATGCCGCCGCGATCGAGCGACGCGCGTAGCGGTCCGGTGCGCGGAAGCTTCCGTCGGCCTCCTTCTCGAACAGCAGCACCTTGTAGTGATACACCGCGAACGCCGCCATCGCGTGGCGCACTTCGTCGGGCACGGTGCCGAGATCCTCGCCGATCACGAGGCAGCGTTGCCGCACGCTCTCGAGCGCGAGGATGGACATCAGGTCCTCGAGCGGATAGTGGACGTAACCGCCATCGCCCGCGCTTGCGCCTTCCGGCACCCACCACTGCCGGAACAAGGACATGACGTGATCGACACGCAGCGCGCCGTAGTGACGCATGTTCGCCTCGATGAGCTCACGGAACGGGCCGTATCGTTCCGTGGCGAGTGCATGCGGGTCCTGCGGCGGAATGCCCCAGTCCTGGCCCTTGAGCGCCAGCGGGTCCGGCGGGGCGCCCACCGCCGCACCGGTGCGGTAGACGCGCGGATTCGCCCAGGTCTCCGCGCCGGCGACATTCACGCCGACCGCATAGTCGCCGTAGAGTCCGATGCTCATGCCGAGCTCGCGAGCGCGCGCCTGGGCTGCCGCGAGCTGCCCGGAGGCCACCCATTGCAACCACTCGTGGAACGCGATCTCGTCGGGGTGTGCAGCCTCAAATGCAATCACTGCCTGTTGTTCCGGATCGTGGAACTCCGCGGGCCACGCGGGCCAGCCCCAGATCGCGGGGTCGCCTTCACGCATGCGCCGGTCGATCGCTTCGTGCAGCGCGAAGCGCCGCAGCGCCTCGCCCTGCGCTCGCCGATATTCCCGAAAGGCCCGCGCCCGCGGGGTGCCCGCGGCGAGATGGGCATCGCGAAAATGCGCATAGAGGCTCTCGAGCGCCGGCATCTTGATGCGCGACACGCCGGGATAATCCACCAGCGGCGTACCTCGGAGTGCAATGAGCTGCGCCTGGACCGCCTCGGATTCCATCTGCTCACGAAGCTCGTCGCACTCGGTGTACTCGGGCACTTCGGGCACTGAGATATAGAGCACGTTCAGGAACTGGCGCGAGGAAGGGCTGTAGGGGCTCGCGTGCACAGGGTTCGAGCCGAAGAGCGCGTGCAGCGGATTGATGCCGACGAAGTCGGCCCCGCACCCCGCCGCGTGTTCGACCAGCTCGCGGAGGTCGGCGAGGTCCCCGATGCCCCAGTTGCGTTCGGAGCGGAGCGTGTAGAGCTGCGCTGCCACACCCCAGGACCGCAACCCCGACTGCAGGCTCTCGGGTTCGAAGCAGCGCACCGGTGCGACGATCAGCGTGCAGTCGGCAGGCGCCAGCGCGTCGACCGACGCGCAAAGCTCGTGATAGCCGCAGGGAACTGCGTCGGGGAGGACCAGAAGCCGTCGCGACAGTTGCTCGCCGCCGATCTCGGCGCGCTCGCCCTCAGCGAGCGAGCTCGCGAGCGCGGTGCCCTCGATCGCGCCACCGCCGTCGAACCGCACGTGCCAGGCGATGTTCCTGTCGAGAAGGTCGACCGGCAGTGCAAGCGCGACACCCATGCGGCCCGGCCGCAGCACTGCGACTGGCGGCGCGAGCGTGTGCCAGCGCGCGGTTTCAAGCGCCTCGATCTCGCGCTCGAGCGCCGGTGCGTCGTGCAGCTGACAACCCATGGCCGCGAGCAGCGCATCACGCGTCGCGACGGTCACGCTCCGCAGCTCGCCGCGGTGGTCGTAATACGCCTCGCCGATGCCCCGGAGCGTCGCGAGACGGTGCCGGAGAAACACGAGCCGGCTTTCGATGGCCGCGGGTTCGGGTGCCGGAGCGCTCATTCGACCTGGGATTCGAGCAGCACTGTGCTGCGAGGCTCGAGCGGCAGGACCCTCTGATTGCGCAGCATGCGCGCGCCCGGCCCCGGATGGCGCAGCGCCGTGTCGAACAGCACGCACCATGACGCATCGGCGGGCGGCGGCGGCAGCACGAACTCGTTGGACGCCTCGTCGGCATTGAAGATCACCAGCAGATCGCCGTAGGCGGCGCTGCGCGTAGTCGCCCCAACGCTCATGAGCACGCCCAGACATCGGGCGCCTGGGTCATTCCAGTCCGCGGCAGACAGCTCCCGGCCGGCGGGATGCAGCCAGCTCACGTCCTTGGGCGAGGCGCCGCGCCGCGCGCCCTTGAGAAACGTGTCCCTGCGCAACCCCGGCCGCGAGCGGCGAAAGCGGATCAGATGCCGCGCGAAGTCGACCAGGTCGTAGTTCTGCTCGACGAGATCCCAGTCGATCCAGGAAAGCTCGTTGTCCTGGCAGTACGTGTTGTTGTTGCCGCGCTGGCTGCGCGCCATCTCGTCGCCGGCGAGCAGCATGGGAACGCCCTGTGCCAGCAGCACAGTGGCGAGAAAGTTCCGCATCTGCCGCCGGCGCAGGGCAGCGATGGCCGGGTCGTCGGTCGGACCCTCGACGCCATGGTTCCAGCTCAGGTTGTGCGTGTGACCGTCGGCGCCGTTCTCGAGGTTGGCTTCGTTGTGACGATCGTTGTACGACACGATGTCGGCGAGTGTGAACCCGTCGTGTGACGCCACGAAGTTGACGGTTGCCGTTGGCTTACGACCGTGATGGCGAAACAGGTCGCTGGAGCCCGCGAATCGCTCGGCGAACGTGCCGAGGAGCGGCCGGTCACCGCGCCAGAATGCGCGCGTCGTATCGCGGAAACGGTCGTTCCACTCCGACCACCCCGCCGGAAAGTGCCCGAGCTGGTAGCCGCCGGGCCCCACGTCCCAGGGTTCGGCGATCAGCTTGGTGTATGCAAGCACGGGATCCGAGCGCAGCGCCGCAAACAGGGGCGCGTTGCTGCTGTAGCCGCTGCTGTCGCGGCCGAGAACCGGCGCCAGGTCGAAGCGGAATCCGTCCACGCCCATGTCGCTCACCCAGTAGCGCAGGCAGTCGATCACGAGGGAGCGTACCGCGGGATGATCGAAGCTCACGGTGTTGCCCGTCCCGGAGAAGTTCTCGTACTGCGAACGGTCGTGAGGTGGGAGGCGGTAGTAGTTCGCGTTGTCGAAGCCGCGCAGACTCAGGGTGGGCCCACGCTGGTCGCCCTCGGCCGTATGGTTGAAGACCACGTCGAGGATCACCTCGAGACCCGCGGCGTGCAGCGCGCGAACCATGATCTTGAACTCAGCGACCGGATCGGCGACGCCGTAACGCGCGTCCGGTGCAAACCACGCGAACGGGTTGTAGCCCCAGTAGTTGGTCAATCCCCGCTGGACCAGAGACTGCTCGCTCACCCATGCATGACATGGCATGAGCTCGATCGATGTGACCCCCAGGCGGTGCAGATGGTCGATCACCGCGGGATGCGCCAGACCCAGGTACTTGCCACGGTGTTCCGGTGGGACACGCGGATGCCGCTGCGTGTATCCCTTGACGTGCACCTCGTAGATGACCGTGTCGCGCCAGGGCACGTGAGGGCGGCGACCGCCTCCCCAGTCGAACGCACGATCGACGACACGACACCTGGGAACCCAGGCTGCGCTATCCGCAGCATCGGGCTTCGCATCATCGAGCGGCGAGCCGCCGTTGAGCGCTGGATGCCAAGCAAAGTCGCCCGCCAGTGCGAGCGCCGCCGGATCCATCAGCAGCTTCGCCGGATTGCACCGATGCCCTGCGGATGGATGGTACGGTCCGTGCACCCGGTAGCCATACAGGGTGCCGACACCGCCGAACTCGGCTGGCAGGAAGCCGTGCCAGATGTCTCCCGTGCGCGATGGCAGCGCGAGTCGCGCACGCTCGTGGCCGCTCGCATCGAACAGGCACAGCTCGACGCGATCGGCGATGGCGGAGAACACCGCGAAGTTCGTTCCATTGCCCGTCCAGTGCGCACCGGACGGCTGCGGCGCGCCCGCCTCCAGCACCGGAGCGGTGGTGCTCAAGGTACCGCGCTCAGGAAGACTGCCGACAGTGGCGGCAGGTCGAGCCGCAGGCTGTGCGGAAAGCCGTGCCAGGGACCGCCATCGGCGATCCATTGCGTGGCCGTGCTGTAGCCCGAGCCGCCGAAGCGCGCGGCATCGGTATCGATGAGCGCGTGATAGTTCCCGGGCCGCTCGACGCCGATCCGGTAATTGTCGCGTGGAACCGGGGTGGCATTGAACACGCAGATGAGCGGCGGGCGATCAGGCGCCGTCGGATCACGGCGCAGGAACGCAAACACGCTCTGCTCGGCGTTCTCGTGATCGGCCCAGCGAAAGCCTTCCGGGTCCGGATCGCTCGCGTACAGACCCGGCTCGCTCGCGTAGAGCGCATTGAGCTCGCGGTTCAGCTCGACCAGGCCCCGGTGCCCGTCCGCATCGCGCTCGTGCCAGTCGAGCGAGTGGTCATGGCTCCACTCCCGCGACTGGCCGAACTCCTGGCCCATGAAGAGCAGCTTCTTTCCCGGATGCGCCGTCATGTAGGCGCGCAACCAGCGATAGTTAGCGAGTCGTTGCCAGCGATCGCCTGGCATCTTCTCGAGCAACGAGCGCTTGCCGTGCACGACCTCGTCGTGCGACAGCGGCAGGACGAATTTCTCCGACCAGGCATACACGAAGGAAAACGTGATCAGCTGGTGGTGGAAACGACGATGGATGGGATCGAGAGCGGCGTAGCGCAGCGTGTCGTTCATCCAACCCATGTTCCACTTGAAATGGAAGCCGAGACCGCCGAGGTGCACGGGCTGGGTCACCGCCGGAAACGCGGTGGACTCTTCTGCGATCGTGAGCACGCCCGGGAAATAACGTCCGACGGCGACGTTCAGCTGCCTGAGCAGCTCGATTGCCTCGAGGTTCTCGCGCCCGCCGTGCTGGTTCGGCAGCCACTCGCCCGCCTTGCGGCTGTAGTCGAGGTACAGCATCGACGCCACGGCATCGACCCGCAAGCCATCGACGTGGTAGTGCTCGAGCCAGTAGAGCGCGTTGGCGACCAGGAAGTTGCGCACCTCGTGCCGGCCGTAGTTGAAGATCTTGGTGCCCCAGTCGGCGTGCTCGCCGAGCCGCGGGTCGGCATGCTCGTAGAGCGCGGTGCCGTCGAAGGACGCGAGGCCGTGCTCATCGCGCGGAAAGTGCGCGGGCACCCAGTCGATAATCACGCCCAGACCCGCCTGGTGGCAGCGGTCGACGAAGTACATGAAGTCCTGCGGCGAGCCGTGACGCGCCGTGGGCGCGTAGTAGCCCACGACCTGGTAACCCCAGGAACCGTCGTAGGGATATTCGGCGACGCCCATCAGCTCGATGTGTGTCCACCCGAGATCGCGCACGTAGGGAATGAGCTCGTCGGCGAGCTCGCGCCAGCCTGGAAAAGGGTGCGACCGATCGTGGTGGCGCCGCCAGGAACCCGGGTGCACCTCGTACACGCTGATGGGACGTCGCGTCCAGTCGGTCGGCGCTCGCGCTGCCATCCACGCTTCATCGCCCCATTCGTAACCGTTGAGCGCGGCGACGATCGAGCAGTTGTCGGGCCGCAGCTGCATCGCGAAGCCGTATGGGTCCGCCTTGAGGAGCGTGCGAGTGCCGCGCGTCCGGAGCTCGTATTTGTACGCCGCTCCCGGCCCCACCCCGGGGATAAACAGTTCCCAGATCCCGGACGCGGCCCGCAACTGCATCGCGTGCTTGCGACCGTCCCAGAGGTTGAAGGAGCCCACGACGCTGACGCGCTGCGCGTTCGGCGCCCAGACGGCGAAGCGCGTGCCTGACACTCCGTCGACCTCCTGCGGATGCGCGCCAAGCTTGTAGTAGATGTGATGGTGATTTCCTTCGCCGAACAGATGCAGATCGAACTCGCTCAGCTGCGGCGCAAAGAAATACGGATCGTGCTTGGTAAGAGTCGCACCATTGCGGTAGCGGATCCGCAACCTGTACGGCTGCAGCGGCCGCAACCTCGGCACTTCGCCTTCGAAGAGACCGGCCTCGTGTATTCGATGCAGGGTGGTGGAACCCGCATCCCCCTCCGGCCACTCGACTGCGACCTCGGCTGCATCGGGCTCGAGCACCCGCACGACGCTGCGCGGCTCGGCCTTGCCACGTCGCACCTCGTGATAGCCGAGCAGCGAGCGCGGTTCCGGATGACGCGCCTCGATCAGCGCGCCGATGTCCGCGGTGGTCAGCTTGAGCTTGCCCGGCACCGCTTCAGTCTAGCCGGGCGCGAGGGATGCGGCATGGCCCGATATCGACCACGCCGCACGGCGCGAATCAGATTTTCACAGCACCGGGCGTGCCCAGAACAAGTCCCGGTGCGTGTCGGAGTTCCGCAATGTCACCGGGTCGACGGCCTCCAGTTCGTCGTCGCGAAGCGCAAAAGGCAGGAATCCGAGTTCTGTCAGGTACTCGATGAGACTTCCCGGGTGAATGCCGCCCGCGCGCATGTAGGTGGGTGAGTACTCGGCAAGAATCAGCGGACAGCGGGCGAGGACCCCTCGCGCACCGCGCAACGCCATCAGTTCGTATCCTTCGACGTCGATCTTGATGAATCGAGGCACCCGGTTGCCGAGGCCACGCGATTGCCAGAAGTCATCGAGCGCCACCGTGGCCACGGTGACCGATTCACCGGTGTTGATCGGTAGTAACGAATGGCGGCCCAGATTGGAATCTCTGTACTTGTGCAGCTGCGACTTCCCGGTCATCTCAGCCAGCGCCTCCTGCACGGGCGTAACCATCGCGGATGCATTGAGTGCGAGGTTCTCGATCAACAGCCCGAAATTGTCCGGGTCCGGCTCGAAGGCGAAGATATCCACGCGCGCCGACGCCAGGCGTTCGATGAGCAATGAGTACCAGCCCATGTTGGCGCCAATGTCGATCACAACGTCTCCGGCTTCCAGCCGCAGGTTCCGGCACAGAAATCGAGTCAAACCGGTTTCGTGGCGCCGATACTTGTAAAGGTGCCGGCCATTGCGGTCAGAGGTCCGCACCTTGAAGCGCAGGTTGAAGGCAGGGATCTCGGCGATCAGGTGCGGCCGGTGCAGGATCCAGCGATGGAACAGATATGCGAGCTCCCGCAACGGCGTCGTGCCCCGGCTACCAGGGTCAGCAGGAGTCTGCAGGAAATCGTTCAAATGCAGTCTACGGGGCCTGTCTACCGGCGACCTTGGAGTACCCCCGTCGTCATAGGATCCACCGCCAAGAGGATCTTGTCGAGATGGACGGGTCGGCGAGCCTTGACTAAAGCACGGGCTTGATGCGCCAGATGCGCTGCGCGTACTCGCGCACGCTGCGATCGCTGGAGAACACGCCCATGTTGAGCGTGTTGGTTGCCGCTTTGCGCGTCCAGGCGTCGGTGTCGCGGTAAAGTGCGTCGACCGCGTCCTGGGCGGCCGCATAAGCGGCGAAATCCGCCAGCACGAAGAACGTCTCGCTCTCCGACAACAGCCGCTCGACGACGGGTCGGCCCGCGGTGAGATTGCCGGGCGAAAAGTGACCTGAATCGATCAGGTCGATCGTTTCCGCGAGCTCGGGGTTGGCGGCGACAATCTCACTCGGCGAGTAGCCCGAGCGCCGCCGGGCCGCGACTTCCTCGGCCGTGAGACCGAAGATGAAGATGTTTTCGGCGCCGACCGCCTCGCGGATCTCGATGTTGGCTCCGTCGAGCGTGCCGATAGTGAGCGCACCGTTGAGCGCGAGCTTCATATTGCCGGTGCCCGACGCCTCCATCCCCGCGGTCGAGATCTGTTCGGAAAGATCGGCGGCCGGCATGATCCGCTGCGCAAGCGACACGTCGTAATCCGGAAGGAACACCACGCGGAGCTTCCCGCCGATGGTCCGATCGTCGTTGACGACACGGGCAACGTTGTTGATCAGGCGGATGATCGACTTCGCCAGGTAGTAACCGGGCGCCGCCTTGCCGGCGAAGATCACCGTGCGCGGCACGAGGTCGAGCTGCGGGTTCTCGCGCAGCCGGTTGTAGCGTGTAATCACGTACAGCAGGTTCAGGAGCTGCCGCTTGTACTCGTGGATGCGCTTGACCTGCACGTCGAAGAGGGACCCGACGTCGACGTCGACTCCAACGCGACGCAGGATCACCTCCGCGAGCTGCTCCTTGTTGTCATGCTTGATCGCCCGGAAGCGCTGGCGGAAGCCGCCGTCGTCCACGGCGTCGCGCATCCGCTCGAGCTCTTCGAGATCGTTCTCCCAGGCGTTACCGAGATGCTCGGTCAGCAGCGCGGATAGTCCCGGATTCGACTGCTTGAGCCATCGACGCACGGCGATGCCGTTCGTCACGTTGGTGAATCGGTCCGGGTAAAGCTCGGCGAAGTCGCGGAAGATCGTCTGCTTCATGAGCTCCGAGTGCAGCTTTGCCACGCCGTTGACGGTGTGACTGCCCACGACGGCGAGGTTCGCCATCCGCACCAGGCGGCCGTAGTTCTCCTCGATCAGCGACACGCGGCCGCGCCGCTCGTGGTCCTGCGGAAAGCGCGTCGACATATCGTCGAGCAGCGCCCGATTGATCAGGTAGATGATCTGCAGATGTCGCGGCAGCAACCGCTCGAACAAGGCGACCGGCCAGGTCTCGAGCGCTTCGGGCAGCAGCGTGTGATTCGTGTAGGAGAACACGCGCCGCGTGATCGCCCAGGCGGGCTTCCACTCCAGCTCGTGCTCGTCGATCAGCAGCCGCATCAGCTCGGCGATCGCGAGCGCGGGGTGCGTGTCGTTGAGCTGGATCGCCACGGCGTCCGACAGCGCCTCGAACGAGCGGCCTTCGGCCAGGTGGTGCGCGAGGATGTCCTGCAGGCTCGCACTCACGAAGAAGTACTGCTGCTTGAGGCGCAGCTCCTTGCCCTGCGGCGTCGTGTCGTCCGGGTACAGCAGCCGCGAGACGCTCTTGGCGTCCGCCTGCGCGGCGGAAGCGTCGGCGTGGCGCCCGGCGTTGAATGCCTCGACATCGAACGGAGCGATCGCGCGACCGGACCAGAGCCGCAGGTGATTGACAGTCGGGCTGCGGTTGCCCGGAATCAGCTGGTCGTAGGCAACCGCCCAGATGTTATGAGTCTCCGCCCAGCGGGTGCGCTTGATGCCCTGCGCGTCCTGCGTAGTGACGCAGCGGCCGTTGAAGCGGATCACGTAGCTGGCGTCGTCGCGCGGAATCTCCCACGGGTTGTAGTGACGAAGCCAGCTGCTTGCGATTTCGCGCTGGCGGCCATCCTCGTCGATCGTCTGGGTGAAGATCCCGTAGTCGTAACGGATGCCGTAGCCGACCGCCGGAAACTGCAGGGTGGCGAGTGAATCGAGATAACAGGCGGCGAGGCGGCCCAGGCCACCGTTGCCCAGACCGGGGTCGGTCTCCTCCGCGGCGATCCGGTCCAGGTCGTGGTCCATCTCGGCCAACGCCGCGCGAGCTTCCGCCACCAGGTCGCCGTCCAGGCTCGCCAGCCCGTTGATCAGAGAGCGGCCGAGCAGGAATTCGACCGAGAGATAACAGACCCGCTTGACCCCGGCCTCCGAGACACGCCGCTGCGTGGCGAGCCAGCGCGCCGCCAACTCCTCGCGCACGGCCATGGAGAGCGCGTTGTAGATGTCGCGCTGGGTTGCCGAGTCCGGGTCCCGCCCGAGCGGAGCAGCGCCCGGCTGTTCTGGGGGACCGCCGCGACGGTGATCGTGATCGATCTGATCACCAAGCTGCTGGCCGAGCACTTCCTCGCACCGCGCTACGTCCCGCACCGGATCATCGGCGACTTCGTGCGGTTCACGCTCGCCTACAATCCAGGCGCGGCGTTCAGCATGTCGCTCGGTCCGTACTCGCGGTACATCTTCGGCTCGTTCGCCGTCATCGCGCTCATCGTGCTCTGGCGGCTCTATCGGCTGGCGGGCCC
>DATJKD010000020.1:0-11007 GCA_035491795.1 Steroidobacteraceae bacterium
CCCATGGTGACAAAGAGCACCAGGCCGACATAGCCCTGTTCGCCCAGCACCTCGAAGAAGATGCTGTGCGCGTCGTGGAACCTGGTAGGGATCGGCGCGTAGATCTGGAACAGTTCGGGTGTAAAGGTCTGAAGACCACCGCCCACGATCGGGTTATCGCTCGCGAGGTTGAAGGCGAACCACCAGGCATTGATCCGGCCCATCGCCGAGAGGTCCTGTTGGTAGTTCGGGATGTTCCGCATGCGCTCCATCCACTCCGGGGGCATGAAGAGGAGCGCGAGGGCAAGTGCGAAGATTCCGAGGGTTCCCGTGACGAACTTGCCCGTACTCTTGAGCCAGAGCATGCCAAGCATCGCGATCAGCGCGAGCAGTGCCCCGCGGGACTGGGACCCCAGCACCGACAGCACGCACAGACCCGCTGTCCCGAGCAGCGCAAGCTTGACCCAGCGCCGCTCGGTGATGTGCCAGATGTACCAGAGGAGCGGCAGGATAATGATTAGCGCGAACGCGATCTCGTTGCTTCCGGCAATGAAGGTGCTGGCCGGACCGAGCACGTAATACTGCCCGCCCGAAAGCACAGTAAAGATACCGCCCTTGGCGCCATAGAAGGCGATCGAGCCCGCGATCACCCAGATCGTGAGCTCGATGCGCCGACGGTCGTTGAGCATCAGCAGCATCATGAGAGTCATGAGCTGGATCTTCAGGAACCGTACCAGCTCGGTTCCCGCGGCTTCAGGATTGAGCGCGAACAGCGTGGTGATGCAGACCCAGAACGTGAACAGGAGCCAGGTGATGGTGACTCCGTTCGCGGGGAACTTCTTCGGCTCCTTCGAGAAGATCCACGCAATCATCGTGGCGATCGCCGCAACCTGGACGAAGGGCAGGTCGCGCGCGAAGCCGTAGGCCAGCCGGTGAGGGTTGAGATACCCGATCCCCACCCAGAACATCAGCCCGGTGAACGGGTAATAGAGCATCCACGGCACGGCGCCGAAGATGATCAGCGTCACGATCACAGCGCGCATGTCTGAGTCCTCCCTTCGGCCAGCGACTCCGCAAGCCGCGTGACCCGTCGCGCATTCCCGGCCCACGTCAGATCGCGAAGCCGCACGGTCTCCGTCGCACGCGACGCGAGCCGTCGTCGCAGGTCTTCGTCCGCCAGCAGCCGGCCGAGCACCGCGTGGAAGCTCAATTCATTCCCGGGATCGAACAACAGCCCGTTGTCACCGTCGCTCAGCACTTCGCGGATGTTCGCCGAGTCCGGCGCCACGATCGGCAGTCCGACGAAGAGGTACTCGAAGAGCTTAAGCGGCGAGGCATAATCGACCACCGCCGGCTGCAACGCGACGTCGAAGGCGGCGATCACTGCCGGGACTGCGTTGCGTTCGACCACGCCGGTGATCGTCAGCCGCGAGGAAAGACCGAGCTCGGCGGCGATGCGCTCGAGCCGCGCGCGATCGGGACCGTCGCCTACGAACAGCGCGTGCAGATCCGTCCGCGTCTGCTGCTTCATGAAACGCAGCACGCGGTCGAGCCCGTGCCACTCGCGCATGAAGCCGACGAAGCCCAGCACGAAACGGTCGGCGAGGCCGAGGCTGCGCTTCGCGGCTTCCCGGTCCGGCAGACCGGCGAAAGACGTCTCGTTGATGCCGTTCGGAATGACGTGGATCCGCTCGCGCGGCACCCCGGCCGACGCGACGTGACCTGCCAGCACCTCCGTAACTGGCAGGACCAGATCGGCTCCGCGCCACGCATGTCGCTCGGACCACTGCGCCAGCCGCGGCAGGGCGATACCGCCGTACCGACGACGTTCCTCGTAGACCGGGGCGTTGACCTCGAGCAGCAGCGGCACGCGGAAGCGGCGTCTGGCCCAGATCCCGGACGGGAAATACAGGTTGTACCGCTCGTAGATCACGTCCGGCCGGAAGGCGAGGATGGCGCTTGCGAGCCGGCGGTAATCCGTGAGCGCGTAGCCCAGCTCCAGCGTCTCGTAGGCGGCGCCGGGCAGCCATCTCTTCAGGGTGGCAACGTAGCCGGCATCGGCGCCGAAGCGCTCGTCCTCGACGTGACGCGGGCCCACGACCTCGATCTCGTGCCCGAGCGCGGACAGCGCGTGAATCATCTCCTCGAGATGCACGAACTGACCGTCCTTCGAGCGGATGCGGTGGTGGTACAGAATCCTCATGCCACCCATGTCCTCGCGATACGCCTGAACTCCGCCAGCTGCATCTCGACCGACGGACCCCAGGCGAAACGACGTGCATAGGCAGCGACTTCGTCGCTCGACGGTCGTGCACACAACAGGTGCTGCACGGCGGCGGCGATGGCCTGTGGATCCGGCGCCTCGACCAGACGCCCGGCGACGGGTTCCCGGACGATGTCCGGACAGCCGCCGACCCGCGTCGCGACCACCGGTGTGCCGCAGGCGAGGCTCTCCAGGAGCACGTTTGGCATGCCCTCGCGCGATGACGCGAGCACCAGGCAATCAGCGGCGCAATAGCTGTGCGGCATCCGTTCGGGTAAGACGCGCCCGAGGAAACGCACCCTATCCACCACTCCGGCATCCGCTGCGAGCATGCGCAATCCGCCCTCCTCGGGTCCGTCGCCCGCGATCAGGAGACGAAACTCCGGCAGTTTCACAAGCGCGCGTATGACCGCGTCGTGACCCTTGTTCGGCACGAGCTGGCCCGCGCTCAGCAGCCAGTTGCCCTCCGGGATACCAAGGGATCTGCGCGCGTCGGCGCGGTCGATGGGACGGAAGACTTCGAGATCGACGCCGTTCGGGATTACTCGCGTGACCGCCGGATCGGCTCCGAGCTCATGCAACCGCTCCGCGAGTGCGTCGCTGACGGCGATGTTCAGCCGGCTGGACTGAGCCGCACGACGGATCATCGCGCGAGGCAGCGCGTACTGCGAGATGAGATTCAGGTCGGTGCCCCGCGCCGTGATTGCCAGCGGCAGGTCGAGCGAGCGCGCAATCCAGGACGCGGCGACGCCATCCGGATAGAAGTAGTGCGCGTCGATCAGGTCGAAGCCACACCCGCGATGCAACCGTGTCACGCAGTCGCGCACGCCCAGGGCCATGAGCGCCGGGGCCAGGCTCATCCCGAGCCGCGGCATGACCGCGTAGCGCGGGTGATGAACATCGATCCCGGCTATCACCTCGGTTCGCGGGACTCGCGCGAACTCCGCGTAGCGTCCGAAGCGAGGATCGGGGCTTGGGAACCACGGCACCGGCGCGACCACCGTCGCCTCGATCTCGCTCGTCGCGAGGAGTTGCTGCAGGCGGCGAAGGACGAAGAGACCGTGGGTAGGCTGCTCGGCATTGGGAAAGAGGCTGGAAAACGTCAGGACGCGCAACGGACGCTCGCGCGACAGACGGGCGGCGGCGCGAGGTCGTCCCGCACCGGATTCCCGTAACTGCGAGACCACGGAGTTCATCCGGTCGCTTGCCTGAGCGGTCGCGCCACCGACTCGCCCGACTCGTTGCGCAGGAAGGCGTCGAACATGAGCAGGGTCCAGAGCGGCGTGCTGAAGTCGCGTCGACCTGAAAGGTGTGCCTTGACCAGGCGCCGGAGCGTGGCCGCGTCGAACATCCCGGTCGCGGCGAGCGTCTCGCCCTGGACGGCGCCTCGCAGCCGCTCGCGGAGGGGCCCCCTGAGCCACCGCGCCAGCGGCACGGCAAAGCCCATCTTTGGCCGATACAGGATCTCGCGCGGCAGGTGCGGCTCCATCGCCTTCTTGAGCAGGTATTTGCCCTCGCCGCCGCGCAGCTTGAGCGACGCGGGTAGCGTGGCAAGCCACTCTACGAGCGGATGGTCCATCAGCGGCTCGCGCACTTCCAGCGAGTGCGCCATGCTCGCGCGGTCGACCTTGGTGTTGATGTCGCCGACCAGATAGGTCTGCAGATCAAGATACTGCACCAGCGCGAGCGGATCGTCGGTATCGGCGCGCGCCGCATGGCGCGCGAAGACCTCCGCTGCACGGTAACCGCCGAGACTCGCCTGAAACCGGGACGAGAAGAGCTGGCGTCGGAGTGGCTCGCGAACGAACCCCATGGTCTGCACATAGGCCTCAACGGAGTCGCGTGCGAGCGCCTCGAATGTTGTCTTGGCCCGCAGCACTCGCGGCGCCCAGTCTGCCTTTGGATACAGACGTCCCAGCAGGCCGAACACGGGGCGTCGCACGGCGAGCGGCATGCTGGAACGCAGACGCTCCTCGGCGAGGTGCAGTTGGTAGCGCCGATACCCGGCGAAGCTCTCGTCGCCGCCATCGCCGGACAGCGCGACGGTCACGTGGCGGCGCGCGAGCTGGCAGACACGGTAGGTGGGGATCGCAGAACTGTCTGCATACGGTTCGTCGTACACCCGGGCGAGCTCGTCGACCAGATCGAAGTCGTCGCTCGCCACGTGATCGACCCGGTGGCGGGTCGCGTAACGCGTGGCGACCATCTCGGCGAACCGGGTCTCGTCGTAGGCGGGATCGTCGAAGGAGATCGAGCAGGTATTTGCCCGCTCCGGGGAGACCCGCGCCATGGTCGCCACCACGGCGCTCGAGTCGACGCCGCCCGAGAGAAACGCGCCCAGGGGCACCTCGGAGATAAGCCGGAGTCTCACCGAGTCCTCGAGCCTGCGGTTGAGCTCGCCCACCGCGTCCTCGAGCGAGATGCTGCTGTCGGCGGTGAAGCGCACGTCCCAGTACCGACGGGGTTCACCGACCGGCTCGCCGCGGCGGATCACGAGCGTGTGCGCCGGCGGCAGCTTGCGTACGGAGCGGTAGATCGATCTCGGCTCCGCGACATAGCCGAACGCGAAGTACTCCTCGACCGCGAGCGGGTCGATCGCCCTGTCAAGACCGGGATGCTTGAGCAGCGCCTTGATCTCGGATGCGAACAGGAGCTGCCCGTCGGGTAACAGCGCGTAGTGCAACGGCTTGACGCCCAGGCGGTCGCGCGCCAGGAACAGCGTCTCGCGATTGCGATCCCACAGCGCGAACGCGA
Organism: Steroidobacteraceae bacterium; assembly: GCA_035491795.1. Taxonomy (GTDB): domain Bacteria; phylum Pseudomonadota; class Gammaproteobacteria; order Steroidobacterales; family Steroidobacteraceae; genus DATJKD01. The sequence continues at coordinate 4,997 of DATJKD010000020.1, forward strand.
ACATCCCGCGGAAGCGTTCCACACAGCGATCGCCCCAGGCTTCCCAGGCGTGCACGATGACCTCGGTGTCGCTGCGCGTATGGAAGCTGTGACCGAGCGCCTGCAGCTCGGGTATGAGCTGCTGGTAGTTGTAGATCTCGCCGTTGTAGACGACGACGACCGAGCCGTCCTCGTTGTAGAGAGGCTGTTGACCGGTTGCGAGATCGATGATGGCGAGCCGGCGGTGACAGAGCGCGACGCCCGGCTCGAGGTGCAGGCCGTCGCCATCGGGCCCGCGGTGGGCGATCGCGTCGTTCATGCGCAGCGCCAGGCCGCGGTCCGGCTCACGTTTGAATCTGGTGTCGACGATGCCTGCAATCCCGCACATCTGTTCGCCCCTCAGACAGCCGTCCGACCGACGAGCTCGTCGTAGAACCGCTCGTAGCGTCCGATCATCGCTTCGAGGCTGAAACCGTCGCAGATGCGGCGTCGCGCCGCCAGCCCGTGTGAGCGCCGCAGGGCCGCGTCGTCCGCATAGGCCGCCAGACAGGCGGCCAGCGCGTCAGCAGAAACAGCGTCGTACAGCGAGCCGGTCTCGCCGTCGGCGACAAGCTCCGGGTTACCGCCGACCCGCGCGGCGACGACCGGAACCGCACAGGCCATCGCTTCGAGGATGGTGTTGGAAATGCCTTCGTTCAGCGACGGCAGCACGAACACGTCCATTGCTCGCAGCAGATCCGGGACGTCATTGCGTGCCCCTGCGAACCAGGTCTGCCCAGCGGGCAGAAGCCGCCGCGCCGCCTCCTGCAAGGAGCCCCGTGCCGGACCGTCCCCCGCGACGATCAACCGGAGCCGGGCACGGAGGGCTGGATCGGCCGCCCCTAGCCGGTGCAGGGCCTCGACGAGGGCGATCTGGTTCTTGATGGGATCGAGCCGGCCCACGGTTCCGAAGACGATCAGCGTCTCCCGCGCGGAATCGCGCCAGGGCAGATCCGCTGGGATCCCTCCCTCGGGCCGGAAAGCCGAGGTGTCGACGCCGCTGTAGATCTGTCGGATCCGCGCCCGTGGGACACCGACATCCCGCTCGAGCCATGCGACGATGTCGCGCGACATCGCCACGTATCTCTGGATTGCCGGGCGGCAGATGCGGCGGATCCGCAGGCTGCGGGAGCTGAGCCCGCGCGGGTCCTCGGCCACGAACCCATGCTCGCCATGCACCCGATGACGCACTCCCGCGACAAGCGCCAGCCACTGCAGGTCGATGGTGCCGAGGTTGCGGGTATGCACGACGTCGGGGCGCAGCCGGCGCAGATGACCGAGCACGCGCAGGTAGGCGTGCGGATCCTTGCCCTCGCGTTTGTCGACCGACACTACCTCGACGTCGTCACGCGCCACCCGCAGCCGGAACTCGCCGTATCCGGCGAGACACAGGATCGCGTGCCGGAACCTCTTCGCTGGCAGGCGGTTGACCAGATTGACGAGGCCGTTCTCAAGTCCGCCATAGTCGAGGCGGTAGATCAGATGCGCGATGAGCACCGGGGCGTCCACGTTCAGCCCGCGCAACCCTGAGGCGCGAAACCCGCCCGAACGCAGCTACCGTGGTCGGCCACGAAGGCCGCCAGGCGGCGCGCAGCCTCGGGATCGGAGGCGGGACCCGCGAGCGTCACTATGCGGGCGTAGCCGGCCTTACCGGAGATGAGAGCGAGCGCCTCGAGTGCCTTGGCGACGTTGCGGCTCGTCGTGACCTCCCCGCCAACCATGAACCAGTACCAGACCACTCGGGCGCCACCGGCACCGGGCACCACCAGTTCCCGGACCGCGAGCTGCCCGCCATCGCCGTCGATGACCGGTGCGACGTGTCGCTCGGCCAGCAGGCTGCGATGTTCCTGCGGGTAGAGACGATTGCGATACGAGATCATCTCGGCCTCGCCGGATCCGCCCAGCTCGTAGACTCCGACGTACAGGTCGACCCGGCGGCCTGATTCGTCGACGTACGTCGTCGCGCGCTCGATGGCGGCTCCGGTGTACATGGGGCGCCAGGAGTCCGCGGCATCACGCGGCCCCTGCCACGAACCGCTCCCCGACGGCAACGCGAGACTCGATTCCACAGGCATGCGCTTCGCGCTCGAGCGCGCCGCCGCGACGGACAAGTACCACGGCGTGCCGACGATCAGCAGGACGCAGGCCGCCATGATGAGACTCGCCCTCTGACGAGGCGGATCTCCCGCCGGCATCGCTGCTGCGGGCGCGGCGTGCGTCGCGGGCCGATCACGCCAACGCTGGCCGATCCAGAATACTGCCAGGACCACTACCAGGAAGAGAACGCGGCCCAGGACGATATGATCGTAGCCCGTCCCGTACCGCATGTCGCTCCAGTGCGCGATTGCCACCGTCAGGTACGCGCGTATGCCGTTCGCAACGATCAGCACCGCCACGGTAACCGCGACGAACGCCACGCGCTTACGCCAGCCCGTGTACGTCAAGTGCGCATAGAGCGTACCGAGCACAACACCCGTCATCAGGTAATTCAGCCCGCTGCAGGCGCGCGCGACCTCGAAGTCCCCACCCGGAATGCTGAGCAGCATGCCCTCGCGGAACACAGGCACACCGGTCCAGTTGAGCACGGTCACCGTGATATCCGCCGTTACCTGCATCAGCGCGGGGACCAGTGCACGCCCGAACGGTACCGCGAACACGAGGAACGCCAGCGGAAACGCCATTTGTCGATAAGCCTGCCAACCGAGGACCGCCAGCACCACGGACGAGATCATCACGACGACCGCGAGTTGCTGCACGACCAGGACACCCGCCGCACGCGCCACGAGCCACGCGAGGCTCGCGAGCAGAAGCGCGACCACGCCCCAGACGCTAGGTGTCCAGGACGTCTCGGCCACTGCCCGACGACAGCGCCAGAGCAGCCACGCGCTGATCGGCACCACGAGGCCGCCGTGTGAATAGGTCATGTCGGTGAACCACTTGGCACCGATCGAATACAGCGTCTCGCGGTATGCAAACACGAGCAGGCCGAGCAGGGCCGTGAGTGCCGCGAGCTGCACGCCGCGCTGCGGGGCGGTAGCCGTGCTCATATTGCCGCGTATCCGGACGGCGCCGCGACGGCATCGGCCCTTACCGGCGCACCGCGCAGAAGGTGTTCGGCGACAATGTCGACCTGCGCCTGCCACGTATAGCGCTCCAGCACCAGCCGTCGTCCGGCGGCCGCCGTCGAATCGTCCCCCTCAAGCCGCTCGAGCACCGCCGCTGCGAGGCCCTCGCCCGCGTCGCGCACGCACACGCCGGCCTGGGCGGCGCCCGGAATGCCCTGCACGGCGTTCGCGGTCGCGACCACCGGCCGCGCCATCGCCAGCGCCTCGAGCACCTTGTTCTGCACACCGCGCGCAATGCGCAGAGGGGCCACCACGACGGCCGCGTGCGCCAGGTACGGCCGGATATCCGCGACCCTCCCAGTCACGAGCACGCCATCCGCTCCGGCCAAGGCGCGAACCGGAGGCGCGGGATTTGAGCCGACGATGGCAAAGATCGCCTCCGGCAGCGCGGCGCGGATCGACGGCAACGCGGTCTCGGCAAACCATCGCACCGCATCGACGTTGGCGTGGTAATCCATCGCCCCGGTAAACACGACCGCGCGGCGTCCGGGAGGATACGGATTCGGCCAGTTGCCCGACGGGTCGAAATACCCCGCGTCGACGCCGTTCGCCAGCACGCGGACGCGCCCGGCGACCTCCGGCGCGATCCGTCGCAGCAGCGCCGCTTCCGGCTCGGCGGACACCAGAGCGGCATCGAAGGCCAGCGTCGACCGGCGCTCGCAGCGCTCGAGCAGGCGCGCTTCGCGCGCGTAGATCCAGCTCGCAGGCGGCGCGTGCGATTTCGCGTACTGGCGCCACTTGTCCGAGTCGACATCACAAAAGTCGATGACCCGCGGGCCGTCGATGGCGAGGCTGGGGCGGTCCGCGTACTGGGCCATGGACGACGAGTAGACGAATACGGCATCGAGGCGCCGCCGCGCTGCGAGCGCCTGCACCCAGTCCCCGAGCGCGCGATCCCGGTAGTAGCCGGTGGTAATGGGCGCGCCACGCAGCAACCCAGTCAGGCCGCGGGCCAGCGCCGCGCGTCGTTCGATCGGTCGCAGACAGAGCTCGCCGCAGACGGCCCGCAGGGCATCGAGGTCGCTCCAGTCGGCAGGGTCGTCAACGAACGACCCGAGATGCACTGTGCAGCGGCGCGCCAGACCCGACAGCAGATGCCACGACCGGATCTTGTCGCCCTTGGTTGGCGGATACGGCACCCGGTGCGAGAGAAACAGGATCTCGCTCATCCGAGGTACTTCGCCAGCGGCGGTCCGGCCATCCGCGAGGCCCATAGCGGCAGCCGCCGCCATGCGGCGATCAAGCGCTCGTAGCGCGGATTGACCGGGCTCAGATCCGGGATCGCCTTGCCGCCGACAAGATGGTACTCGTAGTAAAGCTGCTCGGGCTCGAAGCCCCAGAACCGCTTGAAATCGTAAGAACCGGTGCCGCGCTTGCTGCGTCCGAAGTCGAACAGCCGGCTGCCGCGCTGACGGGCGCGCTCCATGACTTCCCAGTACATAAAGTCGTTACCCGCGAGTTCCCGGGCGGCCTGGGTACCACCGCCGTAGTACGGCAGCACCTCGTCACGGAAATAGAAGCTCAGGCAGCTCGCTATCGGCCTGGCGCCCTGCATGACCGCGAGGATCTCGCAGTCCTCGTCGAACGCGTCCTTGAGTACCTCGAGGTAGCGACGCGAGAACACCGGCGTGCCGAGATTGCGCAGGCTCTCGGAGTACGTCGCGTAGTGCCGGGCTACGTCGCCATGCGGCTCGGCCGTGAGACCCAGCTTTCCGCCCTTGCGCACCATCGCCCGCTGCTTGCGCGGAATCGCGCGCAGGTTCTCCTCGGGATCCGGACTGATCGGCCGGCGAAACGTCACGTACAGCTCCTTGCACGGCCAGCCCGGATTCGCACGATGTCGGTTGCGCAGCTCGAGGTGGTCGACACCAAGCGAGCGTGCGAGCCCGCAGGCATGCGCGGTGAGTGCGTCGCGCGCGCTCGCGTCGCCGGAAACCACGCCGCCGTAAACGCAAAAAGGCGTCGAAACGAGCGTGTGACCGAACAGCCGGCTCCTGACCTCGGCAAGCGGCAGGACGCCGCAGATCGCACCATCGCGCTCGGCAAGCAGGTAATGCGTCTCGTGTCCGAAGGACCTCTCGAGCACCAGGCGCCACTGCGCCAGATGGAAGAACGTCCCCTCCTCGCGCGCGCGCACGAACGCGTCCCAGGTCACGGCATCGCCCGCCCGAAACGGACGCACGACGGGCGCCGGGGCTGCAACGTCCGTTGCCTGCCCCGCGAACCCGCGACCTGTCACCTTGTCAAGCAATCTGGAAGACCTCGTCCATGCGGCCCCAGCGGAAGTCGCGCAGCAGCCGCCGCAGCCGCACTTCCATCGTGTCCAGGTTGACGTAATGCCTGAACCGAGAGCGCAGCGACGCGCCGTCGATCCGCGGTTGACCGGGGTCGACCTCCCAGGGATGAAAGTAGAAGATTCCGGGCTGACGGTCGCGGTCGTTGACGCGCCGGAGCGCCCAGGCATAGACCGGGTACGGCAGCAGCCGGAAATATCCGCCGCCGCCCGCTGGGAGCTTGCGCCCCGCCACCTCGACCGTGGTCACCGGGAGCTCGAGAATCGCCCCGGCATGCAGCCTGAACGCGAAACGCGGCGCCTCGGGCATTCCGTACAGGTCGTGGCGGATCGGATAGATGCTCGAGCTGTAGACGTAGCCGGCTTCGCGCAGCACGTCGAGGGCCCAGAGATTGCGCGCGCCGATGGAGTAGCTCGGCGCCCGGTAGCCGCGTACGGCGCGCCCGGACAGGTCCTCGAGCATCTTCTTGGTGCGCGTGACATCGGCCATGAATGCCGCGCGGTCGAGCATCGTTGCGCGCGTGTGATCGTACCCGTGACTTGCGAGCTCATGACCGTCGTCGACGATCCGGCGC
>DATJKD010000021.1:0-20612 GCA_035491795.1 Steroidobacteraceae bacterium
CCCCTCTGGCCGTTGACCGACGAGATGTTGATGATCCGGCCCCAGCCGCGATCGAGCATCCCGTCGATGACCTGCTTGGTGACGTGGAACAGGCTGTTCAGGTTCGTCTCGATGACCTGGTGCCATTGCTCGTTCGACATCTTCCGGAACGTGCCGTCGCGGGTGATACCGGCGTTGTTGACCAGCACATCGACCTCGCCCGCTTCGCCGCGCGCCCGCTCGATCGCACCGCGCGTCGAATCCCAGTCGGCGACGTTGCCTGCAGCCGAATAGACCTCGTGGCCCTCGGCGCGCATCTCCGTGAGCCAGCGCTCACGCCGCTGCGAGCCGGGGCCGCAGCCCGCGATCACGACGTGACCCGTGGCACAGAGCCGGCGGGAGATCGCAGTGCCGATTCCACCCATGCCGCCGGTGACCAGCGCCACTCGTCGCTTGCCGTCCATGTCGACCCCCGTTTCGCCCCGGCGCGAGCCACCGATTCTACGCGCGGCGCACTCAGAGCACCGCGTCGGGATTGCGCACCGCCTGCAGACGCGCCGCACCCGTCGTGGAGGACCAGATCTCCCCTGCGAGCGCGCCACGGCCGTCCACGGTGGCGCGAAGCAGCACCGCGGTGCGGCCATCGAAGCTGGACAGAAACAGCTCCTCGTTGTGAATTTCGCCCACGAGCAGCGGGCTCTCAGCCTCGCGCGTCCGGATGTGGCCGGCCACCCGCTCGAACCGTTGCAGGAACTCGGCGACCGCCGGTGTGCCGTCGACCCCGTCGTGCGACATGACCACCGACCAGCGGCCCTGGACGTCGGCGTTGTCGGTGAGCGGCTCCTCGAAGAAGCGATACGTCTCGCCGTATTCGGCGCGCATCGGCAGCGCGATCGGTGTGCTGCCCTCGCGTGGCAGCGTCAGCTCGCCGTCGAGTGCGCGGCGCCGGACGCGAAGGCTGAGGGTGGCTTCGGATCCCGGCAGCGACGCCTGGAGTCGGTCGTCGTTCACCCGGACGTCGTCGATGCGCACCCGGTCCTCGCCGTTGACGAGTATGAGCACGAAGAGATCGCCCTCCTGCGCGACGTCGAGCCCGAACGGCAATTCGCCGACCGGTGTCTCGAGCAGCGCACGGTAGCTCCCCGGGCGCAGACCGCGGTCGAAGTAGTCGCAACCTGCAATCGCGAACGCGACGAGCGCGGCTGCGCCGAGGGCCGGCCGCCACCGGGCCGCGCGCGGAGTTCTGATCAGGGGACTCACAGCTTCAGTGCGCCCTTGAGCTTGCCGAGCAGTTCCTCGCCGCCGTGCTTGCGGACGTGCTCCATGACGATCGGGCCGAATTTCTTAGCAGTCTCGACGTCGACGCCCAGCTCGGCGAAGGAGGCAGCGAGACCCGCCCAGCGGCCCGCGGTGCTGTTTCGCCCGCCGAGGAGCGAACCGAGCCCGCCGGCAAGCGAGCTCAGCGTGCTCGGCGGGGGGGCGCTCTTGAGCAGCTTGTCCGCGCCCGGGACGTCGCGCACGAACGCGGCGAAATCGCGTGCGCTCAGGTTCTGCTGCCCCGCGCGCAGGAGGGCGACCAGGCCGCCCTGCGCCTGCTTGCGGTTGACGCCGAGCTTCTTCGAGAGGTCCTTGACCAGGTCATCCATCCGGGTTCCTCTGCTTGGCCTTAGACCGACCACACGAGCGCGATGTCCTCGACCGCGAGATCGGATTTCCGCGGCCGGACGGTCACCGTCTCGACGACGATCGTCGCGGGATCGAACTGCGTTCCGAGGCCCGCGATCTCGGCCTTGAGCTCGGCTTCCAGCGAGGCTTCCTGCTCGCCGAGCGCGCGCGCGTCGGCCTCGGCGTGCCCGACGTCCGCGCGTTCTTTTGTGACGCGCCCGATCCGGCGTGCCGCGGCGGATGCCTTGGTGAGCGCGCCACTCCGGCGGCCGCCGAACAACGCGCCGAGCACGCTGCCGCCGACGGTCAGGATCGAGGACGTCGTCTCGCTCTGGGCCTGGGCGCGCTCGCGTTCCACCTTCTGCGCGGCCCGCCGCTGCCGGTCAGCGATGGTCGCGACCTTCTTTGTGTACTTCCCGCGCAGCTCGTCGATCGCTGCGTCGCGCCGCTCCCGCAGCTCCTGTGCGAGCTGCACTCGGAAATCGGCCTCGGTGCCGCCAGGTGCCGAGGTGCGCTTGAGCGCGGCGCAGCGGAATACCTGCAGCGCGGAGTTGCGATACACCTGATCGGCTAGCGCGGTCGCCCAGCCCTTGTAAGCCCGAGGCGCGAGCAGCGCGCCTGGAGCCTCGTCGAAGCTCGCTCCGTCCTCCGGCGTGTCGCGCAGGCGGATCGCTGACTCCTCGAGCACCTGTGCGGTCGACCAGTCGGGGGCCGCGCCGTTCGCGGGGGCAAGGTAATAGCGGGTCTCCCATGCATCGAGCCCCGCCTTTGCGTCGACGAAATGGGCACGGACGCGTGCGCCGACGTGGGCGCGATACGCGGGCTTGCCGTCACGATCGCTCTCGCGGAAGCACTCGGTCACGCCGGCCTGCACGATCGGTCGCGTTGCCGCGGACCCGGTGGTCCGTTCCGCTGCAGGAGGCGGCCCGCCCTGGGCCGCGGCCGGCGCCTCGGCTGCAGCCGCCCCAGGAGCCCGCTTCGGCTCGCCGCGCGGCTGCTCGAGCCTGCGAATTTCGGCCAGCGTCAGGGGACCGCGCAGGTAGGACATCGCCCAGCGCGTGCGGAACAACGTGGGCGCATCGTCGTGGACGTTGCGCATGACGAACGCGCGCTGCGCCAGGTTGCCCATCATGGTCGAGAGCTGGCCGCGGTCGAGACCCCTGGCGGCTTCCGTGCCGAGCAGTCCATCGATGACGCGTTGCTGGTCACGCTCGGTCTGCAGGCGCCCGATGAACCAGGTGCCGGCGTTGCCGAGCCCCTTGTAGTCGAGATCGACGGGGTTCTGGGTGGCGAGGACCACGCCGATGCCGAAGGCGCGTGCCTGCTTCATCAGCGTCAGCATCGGCGGCTTCGATGGGGGCATGGCCACGGGCGGTAAGTAACCCGCGATCTCGTCCATATAGAAGATCGCGCGCAGGCTGGTGGTGCCCGACTGCCGGCGCATCCACGCGACCAGCTCGTTGGCCACCAGCGTGACCACGAACATCCGCTCGGCGTCGTTCAGGTGTGCGATCGAGACGATCGAGACACGGGGCCGGCCATCTGCCGTGTAGAGCAGGCGCTGCATGTCGAGCGGGTCACCGGTGAGCCAGGCGCCGAATCCGGGTGCGGCGAGCAGGCCGTTGATCCGCAACGCGAGCTCGGTGCGCTCTTTGGCCGGGAAAAAACTCTCGAGGTCGAACACGCCCACCTTGTCGAAGGGCGGCTTCTGCACCTGCCCGATCAGCCCCGCCAGGTCCGGGCTCTGCCCCGCGCGCCAGGCTGCGTCGAGTATCGAAGAAAGCAGGATGTGCTCGCGGCTCCTGACGGGATCGGCCTCGACACCGAGCAGACCCAGCAGCCCGGCCACCGATCCGCCGATCCGCTCCTTGAGCGACGTCGCGTCCGCGATTACCGCGGGTTCCGGCGCTGCGAACGAGCGCAGGATCGAAAGCGGCCGCCCCGCCTCCGAGCCCGGCGTATAAATCGTGAACTCGGCGGCTGCACGAAGCCGCTTGATCCGCTCGCCGTCCTGGTCCCACTCGGCGAGCCCTTTGCGCCAGCTCTCGGCGGTGACGGCAGCGAATTCGGCAACACTCTTGCCCTTGCGGGCGGCTTCACCGGCATCCACCCAGGGCTCGAAATCGGCCGGTTGCAGCTCCGGAAAGGTGAGCAGCAGGTTGCCGAGATCGCCCTTGGGGTCGACGACGATCGCCGGGACGCCGTCGAGCGCGGCTTCCTCGAGCAACGAGACGCAAAGACCGGTCTTGCCGCTGCCGGTCATGCCGATGCAGACCGCGTGAGTGGTCAGGTCGCGCGAGTCGTAGAGAAGCTCTGGTCCGAGGTCCGCTGCTCCGGGGGCGAGCTCCCGGCCCAGGTAGAACACCCCCAGCTTTTCGTAATCCGCCTGACCCATGTCTCAATTCTAGCGAGAAACCGCCGGGGACCCTGGCAGCCCGCCGGTCTGAAACCGGAATGTCACCGCCGCGCGACTGACACTGTGACCACCCCTTCCTAGCATGCCCTGACGCGTCATCGACGCCTGCGCGGTTCCCAGATGTCCATCGAGCTCGACCAGGTCACCAAGCGCTACCAGGGCGTCCCGGTAGTGAACGACGTATCGATCTCGGTGGCGGAGGGCGAGTTCCTCGTGCTGCTCGGGCCGAGCGGCAGCGGCAAGAGCACGCTCCTGCGCGCAATCGCCGGCCTGACCGAAATCAATCGCGGCCGCGTATCGCTGCACGGCCGCGACGTCACGCATGTCAACGCGCGCGAGCGCGAGGTCGGGTTCGTTTTCCAGCACTACGCCTTGTTCCGCCACATGACAATCGGCGAGAACATCGAGTTCGCGCTGCGCGTCCGCCACGCCAAGGCGGCCGAGCGCCGGGCCCGCCGGCAGGAGCTGCTGCGGCTGGTCGCGCTCGAGGGGATGGACGACCGCCTCCCGGCGCAGCTCTCCGGCGGTCAACAGCAGCGCATCGCGGTGGCGCGGGCGCTCGCGCACCGGCCAAAGGTGCTCCTGATGGACGAGCCCTTTGGTGCGCTCGACGCGAAGATCCGCGAAGAATTACGCCGCACGATCCGGCAGATCCAGCGCGAGCTCGGCATCTCGACCATCCTCGTTACGCACGACCAGGAAGAGGCCTTCGCGCTCGCCGACCGGATCGGCGTCATGCACCAGGGGCGGCTGCTCGAATGCGGCAAGCCGGACGATCTCTATACGCGTCCCGCCACTCGCTTCGTCTCGACCTTCCTGGGGGCGGCTAACCTCCTTCTCGGCTACCGCAGCAAGGACGGAATCCGCTTTGCACCGCCGGTCAATCCGGCGCCCGCCGATGCGCCGCCGGTGTACGAGATCGTGACGGTGCTGCGGCCCGAGGAAGTCGAGATGGCTTCGGAGCGGAAGGAGCTCAAAGCGACCTTCGTGGGCCACGCGCGCGTCGAGGAGGTCCTGTTCGGCGGCGCGGTCGAGCGGTTGCGCGTGCGCATGCAGGACCGCGGCACGGTGGCCTCCGCTGTAAAGGGTGCCGCCGCTGCCTCGGAGGATGGCACGCTCATAGAGGTGACGCGGACCTTGCCGGAAAAGCGTCAGCTCCCGGTCACGCCCGGTCAGCGTGTCGCCCTTGGCGCGCGGCGCATCCACGTGCTGCCGACGCCGGTCTCGAGCTTCAGCGTCGTGGCTGCGACGGAGGAAGATTGCGCGAGGATCGCAGCGGCGCCGCTGCTGCAGGCGCTGTCGACCCGCATGGTCACTCGCGTCAACCATCGGGTCGAGTCCACGATCGGTGAGCCGCCCACTGGCAAGGCGGCGCGCGCACTGGCGCCGCCCGGTGTGGCCGCGGTGGAATCCGGCCCCGGCGGCGCCGCGCGTGTCGAATGGCTGCTGCGCCATGGCGCCTCTCAGGTGCTGTGCCTCGATCCCGAGCGACCCGTGCCGACGCGCGTCGTGATCCATGCCGCCTCCGACGCCGCGCTGCGGCCGACGATGGCGGTGGCGTCGAGCCTGCTGCGCAACCTGCCCGTCGAGGCCGCTTTCCTCGACATCCAGTCGCCTTCGCTGCCCGAGGAAGGGCGCGCGACGCAGCTTCGGCATCTGCTCGATGCCCGCTCGGAGGCGGCCGCGGTGCACGGCCTCGACGTGCGCACGGAGCTCCGCTTTGGCGACTCGGCAACCGAGCTGAGCAGGGAGCTGGCGGCGGAGGACATCGCGCTCTTGATCGTGGGTCTGCCGCTCGCGCCCACCGATGCCTGGCAAAAGCTGCGCCCGATCGCGAAGCTGCTCGACGCGCGCGGCGGTGACCCCGTGCTGATCGTGCGTGCCGCCACATGAGCCGGTTCCGGCAACCCAGCATCCTGCCCGGGTTCGGGCTGACGCTGGGCTTCACCACCTTCTTCCTGAGCGCGATCGTGCTGATCCCGCTCGCGGCCCTCATCATCAAGGGCAGCTCCCCGAGCCTCGCCGAGCTCAAGGAGATCCTGCTCGACCCGCGCGCGATCGCCTCCTACCGCCTGAGTTTCGGCGCGGCGCTCCTTGCCGCGGTCGTCAACGCGATCTTCGGCTTCATCGTCGCCTGGACGCTGGTGCGATACGAGTTTCCTGGCCGGCGGCTGGTCGACGCGCTGATCGACCTGCCGTTCGCACTCCCGACCGCCGTGTCAGGCATCGCGCTGACCGCCGTATTCGCGCCCAACGGCTGGCTGGGGCTGAAGCTTGCGAGCTTCGGTGTGCAGGTCGCCTATACCTGGATCGGCGTGGTCGTGGCGCTCATCCTGATCGGCCTGCCGTTCGTCGTGCGCTCGGTGCAGCCGGCGCTTGTCGAGGTGCAGCGCGACCTCGAGGACGCCGCCGAGACGCTGGGGGCAAGCCCCTGGCAGATCTTCCGCCGGATCATCCTGCCCGCGGTGCTGCCGGCAGTCCTGACCGGGTTCACGCTCGCCTTCGCGCGCGGCATCGGCGAGTACGGGTCGGTGGTGTTCATCTCGGGCAACCTGCCGATGAAAACAGAGATCACACCGCTCCTGATCGTGATCAAGCTCGAGCAGTTCGAATACCAGGCTGCCGCGGCGCTCGGGCTCGCGATGCTGGTGATGTCCTTCATCATGCTGTTCGCGATCAACCTGGTGCAGGCCTGGGGGCGCCGACGTCACGTGGCAGCGGGTCGCTGATGGCCGGTGCCGCGCACATCGTCGAAGAGCGCCGCCGCGTCCCGAAGCGGGTGCGCGCGGCGCGCATCGCGCTGATCCTGGTCGCTGTCGGGTTCCTGGGGCTGCTCCTGATCGCGCCGCTCGCCATGATCCTGATCCAGGCGCTGGAGAAGGGTTTCGGTGTGTTCGTCGGCAGCTTCGCCGACCCGGATACGAAGGCGGCGATCAAGCTGACTCTGCTCACCGCGGCGATCGTCGTGCCGGTCAATACCGTGTTCGGCATCTGCGCCGCCTGGGCCATCGCCAAGTTCGAATTCAAGGGCAAGAGCCTGCTGATCACGCTGATCGACCTGCCGTTCGCGATCTCGCCCGTGATCGCAGGCCTCGTGTTCGTGCTCCTGTTCGGCGCGCACGGCTGGTTCGGCGCCTGGCTGCAGGAGCGCGACATCTCGATCATCTTCGCGTTGCCGGGCATCATAATCGCCACCTTGCTGGTGACCTTTCCCTACGTGGCGCGCGAGCTGATACCGCTGATGCAGCAGCAGGGGAGCGATGAGGAGGAAGCCGCGATCACACTCGGCGCGGGTGCGTGGACTACTTTCCTGCGCGTGACGCTTCCCAAGATCCGCTGGGCGCTGCTGTACGGGATCATCCTCTGCAATGCGCGAGCGATGGGCGAGTTCGGCGCCGTATCGGTGGTCTCGGGTCACATCCGCGGGCTGACGACCACCATGCCGCTGCACGTCGAGATCCTCTACAACGAATACGACTTCGTAGGCGCCTTCGCGGTCGCATCGCTGCTCGCGCTGCTTGCGATCCTGACGCTGGTCATCAAGACCTTCGTCGAGTGGCAGTCGGCGCGGCGGACGGCCTGAACGTGCCCCTTCCACCGCTGATGCGCGCTTCGGAGATCCGCGGGCGGGGCACCCGTCCCATGACCCTCGGCCGGCTGCTTGCGCTCGTGATGGGCTCGCTCGCAGTGTCGGTGATGGCCGGGATCTGGTGGATGTCCGCCGGTTTGCTGCGCGACCAGGCCGAGGAGCAGGCGCTTGCGCGCGTGCGCGTCGCCGGTCTCGCCGCGCGCGACCAGATCCGCCGCCAGAGCGAGGACGCCCTTACCGCGGCACGCCTCCTCGGCAGCCGCCCGACGCTCAAGCGGCTGATCATCGACGGACGGATCGAGCCGCTGCTGCCGTTTCTGCAGCGCTTTTGCGCGACCAGCGGACTCGACACCTGCGCCGTGCTGCGGGGCGACCAGCCGATCGCCGCCTCGGGCAAACCGCTGCCATGGACGTCCCTGCTCGCGGCGAGCGAGGAACAGGGCGAGAGGCTGCTGATGCTGGATCCCGCCACTCCCGACGGTCTGCTGGGCTCGGTGATTGCAGTGCCCGACGTGCCCAACGTGCGCGTCGCGGTCGCACGCCAGTTCGACGATCGCTTCGAGTCCGAGATCCGCACCGAGACCGGCGAGGACGTGCGCCTGCTGCAGCTCACGAACTGGATCGACAGGGTCGACGAGCCGATGCGCGAGCTTCACTCCGCGGCGCTGACCGATGGGCAGTTCAACGCGCGGCGTATCGACAAGCTCGACGTGTATGCGGCGAGCGTGCCGGTGCTCGCCTCGACCGGCGAGGGCGTGGCGCTGATCGAGGTGCGCCTGCCCGCGGCGTCAGTCGAAACCTCGGTCGCGCGGTTCCTGCGGCGCCTCGCGTGGTTCGCGCTCGTTGTCGGCGGGCTGGCGGTGCTCGCGGGTGTCCTGCTCGGCCGGCGCATCGCGCGTCCCTTGCGCGCCATCACCCGGTCGGCGGTGCGGCTCGGGCAGGGCGACTTCTCGGCGTCGATCGCGGTCGAAGGCAGTCGCGAGACACGGGCGCTCGCGCGCACCCTGGAGAACATGCGCGGCAACCTGATCGATCTCACGACCGAGCTTCGGCAGCGCGAAGCCGAGGCGCAGGCGGTGCTCAAAGGGGTGGTCGAGGGCGTCTTCGCGGTCGATGCCTCGCGCACGGTTCGCTATGCCAACCCGCAGGCGGCCCGGATGCTGGGTGCCGAGCCGGGCGATATCGTCGGTCGCTTCTGCGGCGACGTACTGCGGCCGATCGGCCCGGACGGCGTACGACCGTGTGAAACCGATTGCCCGATCCTGCGAGCGCGCGCCGACGGATCTGGGCGCGCGACCGAGGTGCTCGAGCGCGCCGACGGGACGCGCCGCACCGTCGTCATCACCAGCGCGGAGTCTGTCGACGGAATGCAGGTGCAGGTGATGCGCGACGAGACCGAGGTCGAGGCCGTGCGGCGGGCCCGCGACCACGTGCTCGCGAACATCGCGCACGAGTTCCGCACGCCGCTTGCCGCTCAGCTCGCCTCGATCGAACTGCTCCACGATGGCCTGGGGCAGATGTCCCAGGACGAGCTGCAATCGCTCGTGGCCTCGCTGCAGCGGGGCACGCTGCGGCTCACCCGCCTGATCGACAACCTGCTCGAGAGCGTGCGCATCGAGTCCGGGCAGTTGAGCATACGGCGCCAGCCGGTCGCGCTGCCGCAGGTCATCGAGGATGCGGCCGAGATGCTCGCCGGTCTCTTCACGCAGCGCCGCCAGACGCTCGAAGTCGAGCTGCCCGCGGATCTCCCGGTCGTTGAGGGCGATGCGCCGCGGCTCACGCAGGTGTTCGTCAACCTGCTCGCGAACGCCAACAAGTTCGGTCCCGAGGACAGCAGCATCCGCATCGGCGGCGATACGGACGGCGCCGCGGTCCGCGTCTGGGTGGAGGACGAAGGTCCCGGCGCACCGGGGCTGGAACAGTCGTCGATCTTCGATCGGTTCTACCGCTCCGCCGACCAGGAACCGGAGCCGCGCGGGCTCGGCCTCGGGCTCTGGATCGTCCGCTCGATCATCGAGCGGCACGGCGGTACCGTCGCAGCGGGGCGCAGTCCGGAGGATCGCACGCGCTTTACGATCGTCCTGCCGGTCGGGAAGGACGAGCCATGAAGATCCTGATCGTCGACGACGACCACGATCTGCTTGCGCTCGTCGGCTTCGCGCTCCGGCAGGCAGGATACGTCGTCGTCGACGCCGGCGATTTCGCCGCCGCGATGCGGGTATTCCTGGCAGAGTCGCCGGATCTCGCGGTGCTCGACATCAACCTGCCCGGCGGCAGCGGATTTGCGATCTGCGAGGCGATCCGCACCCGCTCGCGCATCCCGGTGATGATGTTGACCGTGCGCGGCGAGGAAGAGGACGTCGTGCGCGCGCTCGAGCTGGGGGCCGACGACTACCTGACCAAGCCGTTCAGCCCGCGCACGCTGCTCGCGCGGGTCAAGGCGCTGCTCCGCCGTGCCGGGATCGAGGCCGGCGGCGCGATGGCGGCGGGCGACCTCGCGCTGGATCTGGAAGCGCATTCGCTGCGGATCGCTGACGCGGAGCCGCTCAGGCTTACCAAGCTCGAGACGCGGTTGCTGCAGATCCTGATCGCGAACGCCGGTCACGTCGTGGGAACCGAGCGGCTCCTGACGCACGTCTGGGGTCATCGCGGCAGCGGCGACCGGCAGCTCCTCAAGCAGCTCGTTCGGCGGCTGCGGCAGAAGATCGAGACGGACCCCGCGGAGCCGCGCTACCTGCAGACCGAGCCGGGCGCGGGCTACCGCCTGGTGGGCTGATGCGCACGATCGTGATCGTGGGCGGTGGCTACTGCGGCACCGCGCTGGCGACCATGCTGCTGCGGCGGCCGCCGGCCATCCCGACCCGCCTGGTGCTCATCGAGCGGGGCTTGCATGTCGGTCGCGGGGTCGCCTTTGCGGCGCGCGACTTTCCGTACCTGCTCAACGTCCCCGCCGGCCGCATGTCCGCCAACCCTGCTGATCCACTCGAGTTTCTGCGGTTCATGCAGCGACGCGAGCCCGGCACCGATGCCGAGAGCTTCCTGCCGCGCGCCTGGTACGGCGACTACCTTGAGGAGTCGCTCCAGGCAGCGTCGCTCGCGGCGCCCCGGCACATCCGGTTCGACGTCATGCGGGCGAGCGTGACGTCGATACACCGCAACCGGCGCGATCTGCCGCTCCGCGTGAGGCTCGACGATCGCACCGAGCTCTACGGCGACGAGGTGGTGCTCGCCGTCGGCAACCCGCCGCCCCGTCGTCTCGGCGTCGCGGTGGCGCTCGCCGGACACCCGGGCTATGTCGAAGACCCGTGGACACTGTCCGCCACGACCGGACACGGCGAACGGCTGTTCCTGATCGGCGCCGGCCTCACCATGGTGGACGTGGTGCTTGCCGCCGCGGCGCGCGGCGAAGGCAGCCATGTCGAGGCGCTGTCGCGCCACGGCCTGATCGCCTCGCGACAGGCGGCCTTTCGCCCGAAGACCTTGTCCGGCAATCGCGAGGCGGTGATGCTCGCGGCCGCGCCGTCGCCGCGCCGCATGATGCGTGCGGTGCGGCAGCTTGCCCGAACCGCGGAGGCCGAGGGCGGCGACTGGCGCGAGGCGATCAACTTCGTCCGCGGCGTGGCGCCGACGCTCTGGCAACGCATGTCGGCAACCGATCGCGCGCGCTTTCTCCGCCACGCGCGGCCCTACTGGGACGTTCATCGGCATCGCTTGCCCGAGGCGGCGCTCGCACGGCTGACATATCTGCGGCAGACGGGTCGCCTGCAGGTGCACGCAGGCCGGATCGACTCGCTGCAGCTCGAGCCCGCCGGCATCGGCGTCCGCTGGCGTCCGCGCGGCGGGTCGGATCTCCGACACACCGTCGTCGACCGCGTCGTGAACTGCACCGGCCCCGACTACGATCTCGCGCGCACGCGGGATCCGCTGCTGCGATCGCTGCTACGCGAAGGTCTTGCGATCCCCGACGCGCACGGCCTCGGCCTGCGCACGGGCCGCAACGGTGCCGTGATCGATGCAGAAGGCTGGCCAGCGACGAACCTTCACTACCTCGGTCCGATGCTGCGTGCGGATCACTGGGAGGCGACTGCGGCCGCGGAGCTCGCCGCGCATGCGCAGCGGCTTGCAGACCACCTTTGCACCAGCGACCGCGCGGGCTCACCATCGGCAGCCTGGGACGTGAGTAGCGCCTGATCGGCGGAGGTGAGGCGGGGATGCTCTGGCGCGAACGCGGCGGCCGTGGTCAAGACGCGTATCTGCTCCTCCACGGGCTCGGTGCGACCGGCGCGGTGTGGCGTGGCGTCTGCCGCGAGCTCGACGGCCGCAGGGACGCTGAGTGGCTCGTCGTCGATCTGCCCGGCCACGGAAGGTCCGAGTCCCTGCCGCGGTACAGCGTCGGCGCGCTGGCAACCGCGGTGGCCGCGACGCTCGAGCCGGATCGATCCTACCGACTCATCGGGCATTCGCTCGGCGCGTACGTGGGTCTTGCGCTCGCGAGCGGCTGGTTCGGCGTGAGTGTCGCCTCCGTGCTTGGTATCGGGCCCAAGATCGACTGGACGGAGGCCGATTTTGCCGCGATGGCTGAACTTGCCCGCAAGCCCGCGCGCATCTTCGCGGGCGAGGCCGAGGCGTGGGCACGGTACCGGAAGGTGTCCGGGCTCGATGAGCGGGTCGCGGCGGATAGCGCGCTGCTCGAGCGCGGCGTCACCTCCACTGAGGGCGGCTTCCGTCTGGCGACCGATCCGCGCACGGCGCACGTCGCGGGCGCGCCCTTTGCGACGCTCGCCACAAGCGCGCGCTGTCCGGTGCTCCTCGTGCGTGGCGAGTCCGATCCGATGGTGACGCTCGAACAGCTCCGCAGGCATTGCGGCGCGGCGCTTGAGATCCCCGGCACCGGGCACAACGCGCATGTCGAGTCGCCGGCCTCGATCGTCGCGCTGTGCGCACGGCTCCCGAGCGAAGCTCGATGACTCATCCCGGCAATCCTGTGCAGCGCGCTGGCCCGAGGTTCGACCTGACTGCGCTGCCGCCGGAGTTCTACCTCGATCCCTACCCGTACTACGCGGAGCTCCGTGAGCATGCCCCGGTGTACCAGTGCCCGGACGGGACGTGGCTCCTCACACGCCACGCGGATCTCGAACGGATCTATCGCGACCGGTCGAACTTCAGCTCGGACAAGCGGGCGGCGTTCACGCCGAAGTTTGGTGTCGACTCACCGCTTTTCGCGCATCACACCACGAGCCTGGTGTTCAACGACGCCCCGTATCACACAAGAGTGCGGCGGCAGATCGTCGGTGCATTGACGCCACACGTGCTAAAGGCGCTCGAACCCGCGGTCGTCGCACTGGTCGATCGGCTGCTCGATGCGCTCGAGGATCGTGGAAGCGGCGACATGGTGACGGAGTTCGCCACCGCGATTCCGGTCGAGGTGATCGGAAGACTGCTCGGAATCCCGAACGATGAACGCGCGCCGTTGCGCAACTGGTCGCTTGCGATCCTCGGGGCGCTGGAACCGGTGCTCACGGCGGAACAACTGGAATTTGGCGAGCGGAGTGTCCGCGAGTTTCTCGACTACCTGGCGGAGCTCGTCGCGAAGCGTCGTCGTGCACCGGGCGGCGACGATGACGTCCTTACCCGCCTTATTCGCGATGAGACAGGAGGTCAGCCCCTCAGCGAACATGAGCTGCTGCACAACTGCATCTTCCTGCTCAACGCCGGCCACGAGACGACGACGCATCTGATCGGCAACGGCCTCGAGCTGCTGATGCGCCATCGCGGCGAATTCGAGCGGCTGCGCGCGCAGCCGGAGACGATCCAGACCTGCGTGGAGGAATGCCTGCGCTGTGAGAGTCCCAATCAGCTCGGCAACAGGCTGGTCAGCGTGCCCGTAGTGATCGGCGGGGTGCATCTCGCGGCGGGCGCGTATCTGACGCTCGGCATCGGCGCGGCCAACCACGATCCGGCGGCCTTCGCAGAGCCCGAACGCTTCGACATCTGCCGGACTCCGAATCCGCATCTCGCCTTTGCGGCGGGCGCACATGCCTGCGCGGGCATGGCCGTGGCGCGGCTCGAGGGCCGGGTCGCGCTGCTTCGCGCCGCGCAACGGTTTCCGCGCATGCACCTGGCCGGCAAGCCGGTGCGAGCAGAGCGCGCCCGATTCCGCGGATGGAAGACGCTGCCGGTCGCCGTACGCTGACCGGGCCCTTCAGGGGATCTGGTACCGCTCCTTGAACTGGCAGACCTCCTGCCAGACATCCGGCGAGACCGTGGTCTCGCTGATGCGCGAAAAGACGCGGGACAGGACCGCTCTCTCCTGGTCATCGACCTGGGAATCGGACAGCGCCAGCTTCTGGAGCATGGCAAGCTCCCTGGAGTCGATGGTCCGATCGTCGGCAAACACATGCAGAAATGAGTACTGCATGATGGCGTTCCAGCCGCTGCCGGGACTTGTCATTCGGGTGCGCCTCGCTTGTCTGGTGGCACCCCGAGGATCGCCCCCAGAGCCCCGGAGAGATCGTAGCGACAATCGCATGACGATCTTGTGACAAGTGCGCGCTCCGGCGATCAGCTGCGCCGCCGTTTCCGTCCCCATGGAGGCATCTCGCGCAGGGCATCGATCTCGTCGCGGCACCTGGCGCAGAAGTCCTCGCCGTGGTCAGCGAAATCGTCGCAATTCGTCGACCGGCAGACACGGAGGTTCCTGAGCTCGCTGGGCTGGATGCCGTCCTCGTCCCAAAGTCCGTCCGCGTCGTACAGGTCGATCGCGCTCAACTGGAATGTGGTGCCCATACCATTGCTCCATGTGAGGTTCGCAAAAAGTATGAGGCAGCGGCGGGTTCGAAGTCGGTGGCCGCGAGGTGACAAGTGAGTAGTGAATCGACCGGAGCGGTCTCACTCCGGGGGCAGCAAGCGAGCCGGCGGACCCGTGGCGTCCCCCTCAGAGTCGTTCGATCGTCTGCAGCTTGTCGTCCAGGAAGACCAGCACCCGCGTGTTGTAGGACTCGTAGATCCACCGGTTGATCTCGGTCGTGCCGAGAACCTGATTCTTGTCGCTCCGCACCTCGCGCAGCTCGGTGCTTTCCGACGTGGGTGCGCCGCAGTACTGAAAGACGTCAGCGCGCGTCATACCCACGTAGATGATCTTGCTGCCGCAGTGGAACGGTCGGTTGTCGGCCGACGCAGCGCCGACGAGCAGCTGAGCAGCCACCACCAGCAGCGCGCCGCGGATCGGACCCCGGGTGCGGATCAACTCTCTCCTGGCGAGTGGACCGGCTCCAGCACGACGACGGGTATCTCGCGGCCTTTCGCCGTGCGTTGATAGTCGTCATACGGCGGGTAGATCTCCTGCAATTGCGCCCAGAGCTTGGGGCGCTCGTCCGCAGTCGCGGTGCGCGCCTTCGCCCGGTAGGCCTGCCTGCCGACCTGGATGTGGCACATCGGGTTTGCCACGAGATTCTTGTACCAGTCCGGGTGATCCGGCGCGCCGCCCTTCGACGCGATGACCACGTACGCCGAGCCATGCTTGCCGTAGATGAGCGGGGTGGAGATGTCGCGGCCGGACTTCCGCCCCTTCATGGTGAGGAGCAGCGTAGGGATCAGGCCCTCGCCGCCGCCGCGCGCGGCATCCCAGTAGTGCGCCTTCTCGGGATCGGTCTTATAGAGATTGATGTGATCGACGATCCAGCTTGGTAGTTCCATGGTCGACCTCCGCCTGCTCGAGGCCTGTTCCCGTGACGGATCGCACTGTGGCACACGGCTTCGTTGGCCGCTACCGGTAGCCCCGCGCCTGCAACTGAAAGAGGTGTGCGTAATGACCGTTCAGCGCAATCAGCTCGTCGTGGCTGCCGCGCTCGAGGATCCGGCCCTCCTGGATCACCAGGATCTGGTCCGCGCGGCGCACGGTCGAGAACCGGTGCGAGATCAGGATGACCATCCGCGACTGGGCGAGCTCGCGGAACTGCTCGAACACTTCCGCCTCGGCGCGTGCGTCCATGGCGGCGGTCGGCTCGTCGAGCACCAGGATATCCGCGCCCTCGCGCATGAATGCGCGCGCGAGCGCGATCTTCTGCCACTGCCCGCCGGAGAGCTCGCGCCCGTCCTTGAACCACTTGCCGAGCTGCGTCTGGAAGCCCTCGGGGAGGGTCTCGACAAAGGGCGTTGCCGTCGAGAGATCCGCCGCTTCCCGCCAGCGCCGCTCGTCCTCGAAGTGCGTGACGTCGCCAACGCCGACGTTCTCGCCCACCTTGAGCTGGTAGCGCGCGAAGTCCTGGAAGATCACGCCGATCCGCTGGCGCAGCCGCGACACCTCCCATTCCGCGAGATCGCGGCCCTCGAGCGTGATCCGCCCGGCGCTCGGTGTGTAGAGACGCGTAAGCAGCTTGATAATGGTGGTCTTGCCTGAGCCGTTCTCACCGACGAGCGCGAGGCTCTGGCCCGGCCGCAGGTGGAAGGTGACGTCGCGTACCGCGGGCTCGGTCGATCCGGGATACGTGAAGCTCACGTGCTCGAAACGCACGCCATCGGCCGGGTCGGGCCCGCGCACGATCTCGCCACTCGGTGCGCCCACCGGCGTGTCGAGGTACTCGTACAGAGTAGAGAGGTACAAGTTGTCCTCGTACATGCCACCGACTGCGGCGAGGCTCGCCGACACCGCGGACTGGCCCTGGCGGAACAGCATCACGTACATCGTCATCTGGCCGAGCGTGATCTGTCCGCGCACTGCGCTCACGGCGATCCACGCATAGGCCGCGTAGAAGGCGCCTGTGCTCACGAGCCCGAGCGCAAATCCCCAGCTGTCCCGCCGGATCGTAAGCGCGCGGTCCTCGCGGAACACCTTGCGGAAGATCGCGCGGTAGCGCTCGAGCAGCAGGGGCCCGAGTTCGAAGAGCTTGACCTCCTTGGCGTGGTCCTCGCGCGCAAGCACCGTCTCGAGGTACATCTGCATGCGCGTTTCGGGGGAGCGCCAGCGGAACAGCCGAAACGCGTCGCCGGAGAACTTGGCCTCGGCGACAAAGGACGGAAGCCCGGCCAGCAGCAACACCGCCACCGCCCAGGGCGAAAACTGTGCGAGCAGCGTGCCGAAGCTCACGAGCGCGATCGCGTTCTGCACCAGGCCGAAGCTTCGCATCACGAGCGACAGCGGCCGTACCGAGGCTTCGCGGCGCGCGCGGGTCAGCTTGTCGTAGAACTCGGAGTCCTCGAAGTGCCATAGATCGAGCGTCAGCGCCTTCTCGAGGATCATCTCGTTTACGCGCTGACCGAGCTGTGCGCGGAGCAGCGACTGGCAGGTCGAGAGTCCGCGCTGTGCGGCCGCCATCGCCGCGACAAACACGCCCTCCAGCACGACGTAGCGCAGCACGTGTCCGAGGTCCTCGATACCGGCGCCGCCGCGCGCGGGCAGGGCGGCGACCACCGCATCGACGATCTGCGCGCCCACCCAGGCGATCGCCGCGGGCAGAATCCCCGAGAGAAGCGTGAGCAGTGCGAGCGCGATCGTGAGCCACTTGCTCGTCGACCAGACGAGGTGCAGCGCCTGCCGGGTGTACTGAAAGGTCTCCGGCAGTGCGCGCAGCATCGTGAGACCGCCCGCGCTGCCGGCCGGAGATTCTGAGCGCGAGGTGTTCAGACGACGACCGGCGACCATTGACGAAGCGTTGCCCTAGGCGCGGGGCCGGCAGTATATCGTTCGGGCTGCCACCTCCCGGCGGGTATGCTGCAGGCGTGCGGATGACGTTCGCTTGAAGAGTCGATGAAGCGGAGGGACCGATGTTGAAAGTTTCCAGACGTGCCTTCGTTGGGATGACCGCACTTGGAGCAGCATTGGCAGCGCGAGGAACACCTTCAGGGGCGGACTCGCGACCGGATTCCCTGGCAAAGCTCGCCAAACCCATCGACGCGACGGAGCACGCTGCCCGAGTCGCGAGGCTGAGATCCATGTTGCAGCGAAGTGGGTTCACAGCCTTGTTGGTCGAGGCAGGCTCCTCGCTTGAGTACTTCACGGGCATCCGCTGGTGGCGCTCCGAGCGCACCACCGCCGCGATCATTTCCGCCGAAGGCCCGGCTGTTGTCGTCACTCCGTTCTTCGAAGTTCCCTCGGTCCAGGAGAACCTCAAGATCGAGGCCGACATCCGCCCCTGGCACGAGGACCAAAATCCCTTCGATCTCATCGCTGATGCGCTCCGTGGCCAGCCCGCCGCCCGCCCGCTCGCCGTTGAGCACACGACCCGGCACTTCATAATCGATCACCTGCGCGGCGCCACCGGCTTCAACCGCGAAGTCGTCTCAGGCGAAGCAATTGTCAACGCCTGCCGCATGATCAAGTCGCCCGCCGAGCTTGCCCTCTTGCGGGCCGCCGCCGACGTCACCATCAACGCCATCCGTGATGCCCACACCAACCTCAAGACCGGCATGGCCGGTCCCGACATCATCAACATGCTCGTCAAGGCGACCGAGGGGCTCGGCGGAACGCACGAGTTCGCCCTCGTGCTCCTGAACGAAGCGAGCGCGTATCCCCACGGCAGCAAGAATCCGCAGACTGTCCGCGAAGGCTCCGTGGTCCTGATCGATACTGGCTGCAAGGTGCACGGGTACTCGTCCGACATCTCCCGCACCTGGGTCTATGGCGAGCCCACCAAGCGTCAGCGCGAGGTCTGGAACACCGTCAAGCGCGGGCAGGAGATCTGCCTTGAGACTGCGAAGATCGGCATCCCGGTCGGCGACATCGACATTGCAGTGCGCAAGCACTACGAGGGCCTTGGCTGGGCCACCAACTATGGATTGCCCGGCACCCCCCACCGCACCGGTCACGGCATCGGCATGGACGGCCACGAGCCACCCAACCTCATGCGGGCCGACCGCACGCCGCTTCAGGCCGGCATGTGCTTCTCCGACGAGCCCGGGATCTACATCCCCGGTGAGTTCGGCGTTCGCATGGAGGACTGCTGGCACATGGCGGAGAGCGGCCCGCAGCTCTTCACGCCGCTCGCTAAATCGATCAACGACCCGATCTGAGGCCGAATCATCCGGCCAAGGCGTATCCTCACACCACATGCCACCCGTAGTCACACTGCTCGACGGCGCGATGGGCACCGAGCTCCAGGCCCGCGGTGCGGCTGTGCCCGATTACCGCAGCTCGATCTGGTCGGCGATGGCGCTGCTGCGTGATCCGGATCTCGTGCGGCAGATCCATCTCGACTATATCCGCGCCGGTGCTGACGTGATCATCGCCAACAACTATGCGGTCGTGCCGAAGCTGCTCGCACGCGAATCGATGATGGACCGGTTCGATGGGCTCACGCGGACTGCCTGCCGGCTCGCCGAAAGGGCGCGCGACGATGGCGGCCGGTCCGGAGTTCGCGTGGCCGGCTCACTGCCACCCCTGGACACGACCTATCGCGCGGACCTCGTCGGCAGTGAGGAGGAGCTCTTCGAAACGTACCTGCGGATCGCACGGATCCTCGCAGATGAAGTCGATCTGGCGATCGCCGAAACGTTGACCACCGTCCGCGAGGCGGTCGCGGCGACGCGAGCCGCGGCACAGGTCGGACTGCCGATCTGGGTGTCCTGGAACCTCCGGCTCGATGCGCCCGTGCTGCGCGGCGGCGAGACACTGACGGACGCCGCGGCCGCGTTGGCGCACCTGCCCGTCGAAGGACTCATGGTGAATTGCATACCGACGAGCCTCGTGCGGCCAGCGCTCGAGGAGCTGCGCGCGGCGACCGACCGGCCGCTCGGCGCCTATGCGAACAGCTGCGAATCCGCACCGAGCCAGGAGGCGCTCGATGCCTGCGCGGTGGTCCGTATGTCGCCCGACGACTACGCGACCGCCAGCGAATCCTGGGTGGCGGCCGGCGCCACGTTCATAGGCGGCTGCTGCGATACGGATCCCCGCTATATCGCAGCGCTCGCCCGGCGAAGGCAGTTGGCATACGGCACCTGACGTGTTGAGGCGGAGGCGCCGGGCTACCCGCGACTCGCCTTCGCCTCCCTGACGAACAACTCCAGGCGCTCCAGAAACCGGGACCGATCCTTCGGCCCGAAGGGTGGCGGTCCGCCACCTGCGCCGTACGCCCGCAGATCCGCCATCAGCTCGCGGGTGGCAAGCGCGTTGCCGATGTTGTCTTCGGAGAACGCCTTCCCCGACGGCCCGAGAACGCGGGCACCCATCTTCAGGCACCGAGACGCCAGCGGGATGTCCGCGGTCACGACGATGTCGTCACGCGCAACTTGCTCGGCGATCCAATCGTCCGCTGCGTCAAAGGAGCCCGGTACGACCTGCACCCGGATTTGAGGTCCACGGGGTACCTGTATCCACGAGTTGGCCACGAACACCACCGGCAGCCGATGACGCTCCGCGACCCTCACGGTTTCCGCCTTGACGGGGCAGGCATCGGCATCGACGTAGATCGTGAGCTCAGCCGACAAACTCAGGGCCGTCAGTTCGAGTAGATCTTGTCGAAGACCCCGCCGTCGCTGAAATGCTGCTTCTGCGCCTTGGCCCAGCCGCCGAAATCCTTGATGGTCACCATCTCGATCTTCGGGAATTGCTTGGCGTATTTCGCCGCGACCTCGGGATCGCGCGGGCGATAGTGGTGCTTGGCGATGATCTCCTGCGCTTCCTTCGAGTACAGGTACTCGAGGTAGGCGCGCGCCACGTCGGCCGTCCCGCGTCGCAGCGCGACCTTGTCGACGACCGCGACCGGCGGCTCGGCGAGGATGGAGAGCGACGGATACACGATCTCGAACTTGCCGGCGCCCAGCTCCTCGTTCGCGAGCCACGCCTCGTTCTCCCAGGAAATCAACACGTCGCCAATACCGCGCTGCGCGAAGGTGGTCGTCGAGCCGCGCGCGCCGGTGTCGAGTACCGGCACGTTCTTGTACAGCTTCTTGATGAAGCCCTGCGCCGTGGCATCGCTCCCGCCGGGCTGCCTGAGCGCCCACGCATACGCCGCGAGGTAGTTCCAGCGC
>DATJKD010000022.1:0-2629 GCA_035491795.1 Steroidobacteraceae bacterium
CTCGCCGGAGGGAGCGATGGTGACTTCCAGGACGACCTTCCCCTGCAGCGTCGGCTTGTCACGCAGCGCCCGGCTGTAGAGCGCATATATCGCCGACTTGTTCCGGTCGAACACGAGCTCGATTTCTTCGCGCGTTCGCGAAGCCTTCAGGCTTCGACCAGTCCGCTCGACGTCGTCCGCCGGCGGCGCAGCCGACGGTGGCGCCGCGACCCGCGCCGTGTCGTGTCCCTTGAGACCCGTCGAGCCGCCGCCGAATCCGCTGCTCGTCGCAGATACTGCGATGCCACCGCTGCCCTCTCCCACCTTGGCGGTCAGGAGCGCCCGGTCGACGCGGGTCTTCTCGCCAACGCCGGCGTTGAGCGCCTTCGCGTCCGTCCGGGTGTTTACGTCGAGCTGGCGAAGCTCGGCGAGCTGTTGCGACAGCGCCAGCAGGCCGGTGCTCGCCGCCTTCTGCTTCGGGTCAGGCTTCGGGAGCTGCTTCGGAAGCTGCTTCGGAAGCTGCTTCGGCTCAGGTCGTGGCTTGACGACCGGCGTTTCGACCTTGGGCAGCTCGAGCTGTGCGGGCTTCGGCACCTCGACCTTTGGCGGCGGAACGGGTTTTGGCTTTGGTCGCTCGAGCAGGAACTCGACGACGCGTTCCGGCAGGACCGGCGGCGCCGTACTCTTCGGCGGCGCGGGCAGCAGCGGAATGATCACGCCAAACGCGATAAAGAGCCCGAGCACCGCGCCGACGATGCGCCGCAATCGCCGCTGCTCTTCCTCCGACGGAGTCCAGGGCAGCTCGTAGTCGCGGAACAGCGCGACGGCAGACATGGATGGCGTCCTCAGGCGCCCGGCAGGCTCGCGAGCGCCTGCTCGCGCTCGACGACCGCGAGCGACACCTTGGTGTATTCGGCCGCAGAGCAGCTGGCGACAATCCTCCGCAACACCGGATACATGAGCGACTTATCGGCGATCACGGTGATCTCGCGCTCCTCCGCGCTCGAACCGAGCAGGCTTTTCGCCTGCTTGCGCAGCTTTACGCGTAGTCGCTCGACCACCGGTTCCGTGCTCGCGGCGACCTCTGCTACGGAGACGACCTCCTCGCCGTTGACGTACAGCATGTCCCGGGCGACGGTGATCACGGTCGCTTCGCGGGGCTTGAGCTCGGAAACCGACATCGGCATCGAGACGTTGCGCGGGTTCGACAGCAGCTCGGCGTCGGCCGCGTGCACCAGCAGGTAGACGACGATGATCGTCAGGATGTCGATCATCGGCACGAGGCTCAGCGGCCCGTGGCTACCGCCGACCTTGCCGTGACGCGTATCGCGCAGAAGGCCGGTGCGAATCATGTCGGCGCGTCCCCGAGCGCAATCTGCGGGAAGAGCTCGGTGCGCACCAGCCGGCGCCCGTCCATCCGTTGCTGCACGCTGACTGCGTCCATGACCTGGACGATCGTGTCGTAGTCGACGTCGTTCGCGACCAGCAGCGTCGCATGCATCTTGTCCGGGAAGCGGCCCTTGACCTGCTCCAGGTACTGCGATAGCCGCGCCACGTCCGGCCCGGACGTGGTCGCCGGGATGGTCTGCAGCACACCGCTGTTGCGATCGGCGACCTGGAGGCTCCCGCGGCGGAGGATGACCTCGAGCTCGAGCGTGAGCGGCGTGGCCTCGGAAGGGACGTTCGGGCCCGGAAGGTTCAGCTCCAGGATGCTGGTCCGCGAAAACACCGCGGTAAAGATCAGGAAGAACGCCAGGATCACCATCACGTCCAGCATCGGGATGATCGTGAGATCCCGGGGGCCGCGATGCCGCGTGTGGTTACGCAGCAGGCCGTACGCGAATGGCGAGGAGGACTTCATGCGCGGTGGGCGGCGCGCGGCGCGTGTCCGGCTT
The DNA here is from genome assembly GCA_035491795.1 of Steroidobacteraceae bacterium. Classification (GTDB taxonomy): domain Bacteria; phylum Pseudomonadota; class Gammaproteobacteria; order Steroidobacterales; family Steroidobacteraceae; genus DATJKD01. The sequence continues at coordinate 1,875 of DATJKD010000022.1, forward strand.
GTGTGCCGAGCTGGGCGGCGACCTGGCCGGGTGTCAGCGCGCGCTGCGGCTCGACGCGGCGCTCGGCCACCGAGTTCAGGAACTTCATCGTCGCCATCTCGAGGCCGTTTACGAGCGCGGTGGTCCGGCTCTCGAGGTACATGTGCGCGAGCAGCAACGAGATCGCGAGCCCGAGGCCGAGGGCGGTGTTGTTCATCGCGACCGAGATGCTCGCCGACAGCAGGCTGGTCCGCTCCGCCGGATTGACGCTCGCAACGGCAGCAAACGCGCTGATCAGCCCGACCACGGTACCGAACAGCCCCATCAGCATTCCGATGTTGGCGAGCGCCGCGAGGTTATTCGTGCGCTTCTCGATGCGCTGGACGACTTCGATCAGGCTCTCGCCCATTGCCCGCTCGATGTCCTCGTGGCGCTGCGCGGTCGCCATGCGAGAGATGCCGTATTTCATGATCGTCGACAGCGCCGAATCCGTGCGGTCGGAGATCTCCATGGCCTTACGGTAATTGCCTGCCTGGATCTGCGGCGCGATCTGTGACCAGAGACGGCGGTTGCCGCGCGACACGAGGGTGAGATAAATGAACCGCTCGATGGCGACAGCGATGCCGACCGCGAACACGGCCGCGATCGGGTACAGGAACGCCCCGCCCTGCTTGAAGAAGTTGACGATCATGTCGAAGGAATTCATGGAATGGACGCTCCAGGTGGGCTGGACGGATTGGGCCGGTTGCGCTCTGGCTCGACGGCGACCACCGGGC
>DATJKD010000023.1:0-20933 GCA_035491795.1 Steroidobacteraceae bacterium
GCCAGTTTAGCGAACTCGGCTCGAAAAATGGCTCAATTACAGGCTGGCGCGGGCCTGCGCCGCGTCCCGATGCATCTGCTCGACCAGCGCCTCGAGCGAGTCGAAACGTACTTCGTCGCGCAGGCGAGCGACGAAATCGACGTCGAGGTTGCGCCCGTAGAGGTCGCGATCGAAATCGAACAGATGAACCTCGAGCAGCGGGACCGTGCCGTCGATCGTCGGTCGCGTGCCGAGGCTCGCGACGGCAGGGAGCGACGTGAAGTCCGGACCATCGACCCGGACGGCGAAGATGCCCCAGAGCGGGATCACCTTTCGATGCAGCGCCAGGTTGGCCGTCGGGAAACCCAGTTTGCGCCCCAGCCGCTGTCCGAGCTGCACGCGGCCGCTGATGCGGTACGGCCGGCCGAGCAGCCTCGTCGCGACCGCGAGATCGCCGGCTTCGAGCGCGGCGCGGACCAGCGAGCTGCTGACGCGTACGCCTTCGATTTCGAAAGGGGGCACTTCCTCGACCGTGAAGCCGAGCCGTCTTCCCGCGGCGCGCAGGCTGGCGGTGGTACCTTCGCGGCGCCGCGAATAGTGAAAGTCGTGTCCGACGACCATGTGCCGCACGCCGAGCCGCGCGGTGAGCAGGTCCTCCTCGAAGCTGCGCGCGCTGATTGCCGCGAGCTCCGCGTTGAAATACAAGCACACCACGCGATCGACGTCGTATCGGGCGAGCGCCTGCAGTTTCTCTCGCAGCCGGGTAAGCCGCGCCGGCGCGTCGGCGCCTTCGAAATACTCGCGCGGTGTGGGCTCGAAGGTGACCACCGTCGCGGGCAGCCCGAGCTCGAGCGCCCGGCGCTGCAACGCGGCGAGCATGTGCTGGTGACCGCGGTGCACGCCGTCGTAGGTGCCGATCGTCGCCACGCAGCCGTGATGACGGGGCCGCAGGTTATGAAGACCGCGGACCAGTTCCATCTTTCGTCTCTTCCGTAGCGGCGAGGCTGCGCACGCGCAGATCCGCGGGCCGCAGGCCAAGCAGCCAGAGCACACCGAAGTAGATGACCGCGCCTCCGGCCACGAGCAGGCTCATCCACTGCACCCGTTGCCAGGCACCCATCTCGATCCAGCGCGCGGTGTCGCCGGCGAGCCACCACAGGAACGCGCACATCAGGACCGTCGCGCTCGCAATTTGCACGAGCAGGCGCCGCCAGCCAGGCGAAGGCTTGAGCACCCCCTGACGCCGCAGGCCGCGGTACAGCATGCTCGAGTTGTACCAGGCGCCGATGCCGTTGTTGAGCGCGAGCAGCGCGTGCAGACCCGGGCGGTCGTGCGTAAGTGCAAGGGGGAGCACGATCGCGAGATTGAGCCCGATGTTCACGCCCAGCGACTGGATCCCGATGCGCACCGGCGTGCGCGTGTCCTGTCGCGCGAAGAAGCCCGGCGCGAGCACTTTCACCAGGCTGAATCCGAGCAGACCCGAGGAATAGGCCATCAGGGCAAGCGACGACATGCGCACGTCGTTCTCGTCGAAGCGGCCGTAGTGGAAGATCGCCACCGTGAGCGGTCCCGCCAGCACGAGGAGCGCCGCGGTCGCAGGCAATACGACCACGATCGTCAGCCTGAGCGCCCAGTCGAGCATGGCGGTGAACCGCGCCGGCGACGCCGCGGCATGGTGCGCTGCGAGTCCCGGGAGGATCACCGTTGCCAGCGCAATGCTGAACACACCGAGCGGGAACTCCATCAGCCGGTCGGCATAGTAGAGCCAGGCGATGCTCCCCGTCGCGAGGAAGGACGCGATCAGCGTGTCGAGCAGGAGCGCGACCTGTGACACCGACGAACCGAAGATCGCCGGCATCATCAGCCGGCCTATCTTGCGCACGCCGGAGTGGTCCCAGCGCCAGCGCGGCCGTCGGAGAAGCCTGAGTCGAAGCATGAACGGGATCTGGAAGGCGAGCTGCAACGCGCCCGCAACGAAGACACCGATCGCGAGCGCGAGTGCCGGCTGCTCGAAACGCGGCGCGACCCAGGCCGCAAATACAATCATCGTCAGGTTGAGCAGCGTCGAGGTGAATGCGGGAACGGCAAACCGCCCGTAGCTGTTGAGGACGCCGCCCGCGAGCGCCGTGAGCGAGATGAAGAGCAGGTACGGGAACGTCCAGCGCAGCATCTCCACCGTGAGATCGAACTTCGCCTCCTCCGCACGAAACCCGGGCGCGAACAGCAACACGAGGAGCGGCGCCACGACGATCCCTACCACCGTCACGAGCGCGAGGAACGAGGCCAGCGTCCCGGCGGCGCCATCGACCAGGTCCCGCACTTCGTCGTGGGTGCTGCGAACCCTGTACTCGGAGACCACTGGGACGAAGGCCTGCGAGAACGCACCCTCGGCGAACAGGCGGCGCATGAAGTTCGGGATCTTGAACGCAACCAGGAACGCATCCATGAGCACGCCGGCGCCGAACATCCGCGAATACACCATGTCGCGCGCGAGCCCGGTGACCCGGGACAGGAGCGTATAGCCGCCCACGATCGAGGTGCTGCGTAGGAAGCTGCTCACGCGCGGAGGATCGACGGGCGATGGGGGAGCCAGGGCCGGGCGGGCGTCATGCGGGGCGGACTATACCCAACCCGCCCGGCGGGGCGCGGTACGCGCCCGCCATATCCGGCTTCGCTTGACCGTCGGAGGTCGGATCGCCAGAATACGCGGCTCTTTTGAGCCGGTCCCGTCACAAAGCCCGGGGTCGGCAGGAGTCTCGACCCGTGGCGAACATCAAGTCCGCTGAAAAGCGCGCAAAGCAGGCGGTGCAGCGCCGCGCCCACAACATGGCGGCCCGCTCGCGTCTGCGCAGCTCCATCCGCAAGGTGATGACGGCGATCCAGACCGGTGACAAGACGGCCGCCACCGCGGCCTATCGTGCTGCACAGCCTGTCATCGACACGATGGTCAACAAGGGCATCATCCACCGCAACAAAGCTGCCCGGCACAAGCGCGAGCTCAATGCCCGCCTGAAGGCGATGGCCGCCTGAGGCGAACTCGGCCTGGAGTATCCGGGTCAGGGCCGAATCTCTGCTCAGGCCGGCGCCGCCGGTAGTTCGTCCAGCCGCCGCATCAGCGCCTGCATGAGCTCGCGGGTGCCCTGACGCGCAAGCCCCGAGATCCGGTGCACCGGCCCTTTCCAGCGCAATCGCCGCACAATCTCCTTGCAGCGACGTTCCGCGTCTGCGGGCGGCAGCAGATCGAGCTTGTTCAAGACCAGCCACCGCTCGCGCGCGGCGAGTGCGGGGTTGTATTTCTTGAGCTCGGCAATGATTGCGCGCGCGTCGCGGACCGGATCAGCCTCCGGATCGGGCGGCGCGATATCGACCAGGTGGAGCAACAATCGCGTTCGTTGCAGGTGCTTCAGGAACCTGATTCCGAGCCCGGCACCCTCGGCGGCGCCCTCGATCAGCCCCGGGATATCGGCCATCACGAAGCTCTTGTGCGGGCCGACGTACACGACCCCGAGGTTCGGATGCAGCGTGGTAAACGGATAGTCGGCGATTCGCGGACGCGCCGCCGAGACCGCGCTGATCAGCGTCGACTTGCCCGCGTTCGGCAGACCCAGCAGCCCGACATCGGCGAGAAGCTTCAACTCGAGCCGTAGCTCGCGCTTCTCGCCCGGGTACCCCGGAGTCGCCTTGCGGGGTGTGCGGTTGGTGCTGCTCTTGAACCGTTGATTGCCGAGCCCGCCCTTGCCACCGCGCGCAACCAGCACGCGTGCGCCGGGCTGCGCGAGGTCGCCCAGCTCTTCCTCCGTGTCTACGTCGTAGAGCGCCGTACCGACTGGTACGACGATCTCCCTGTCCTCGCCCCCCTTGCCGCTGCAGTCGCTGCTGCCACCTGGCTCTCCATTGCCGGCCTTGAAGCTGCGCTGATAGCGGAAGTCCGCGAGCGTATTGAGCCCGGCGTTCGCGACGACATACACGCTGCCGCCGTGGCCACCGTCACCGCCGTCCGGCCCACCGAACGGCACGAACTTCTCGCGGCGAAAGCTCACCTTGCCCCGACCGCCGTTGCCGGCCTGCACCTTGATGCTCGCTTCGTCGACGAACTTCATCGCACGCCCCGGGGAAAATGGCTCCGAGCCATCTCTCAGAAGCCAGAAACGAACAGGCCCCGGGGAGACCGGGGCCTGTCTGCTGATCGATTGCGGCGCGTCAGCCTTGCGGATCGACGCTCACGTGCACTCGCTGTCCCACGCCCTTGCGCCGATAACGCACGACGCCGGTCGACAACGCGAAGAGCGTGTGATCGGTGCCGATGCCGACGTTGTCGCCGGCCCGATACACGGTGCCGCGCTGTCGGACCAGGATGTTACCGGCCAGCACCTGCTCGCCCCCGAACTTCTTCAGCCCGAGGCGCTTGCTGTGGGAATCGCGGCCGTTCTTGGTACTGCCGCCTGCTTTCTTGTGTGCCATGGAAACTCCTTCCGCCGGGTTCAGGCGCCCAGGATGCCCGTGATCCGGACTTCGGTATACGGCTGCCGGTGCGAGCCCTGACGCAGGTAATGCTTGCGACGGCGGAACTTCACGATCCGTACCTTATCGCCCTTGCCGTGCGCCTGGACGGTGGCCGTGACCTTCCCGCCCGACACGTAGGGGGTCCCGACCTTGACGCCGCTACCCTCGCCCACGACGAGGACCTTGTCGAACTCGACCGCGGCCCCCGGCTCGGCCACGAGCTTCTCGATTCGCACCACGTCGCCTTCGGCCACGCGATACTGTTTGCCGCCGGTCGCAATGACTGCGTACATGACCCTCGTCACTCCTGAAGTGGGGCCGTCCCGGGCCCGCAGAAAGGGGGCGAATTCTACGGACCGGGGCCGCCAGAATCAAGCGCTTAGGTCGTCCCGGCCATTCCATCAACCCGGTCAGGCGGTTACCATCGCGCGGTTCTACGTGGACTCGGTCAAATGTCATTGGACGAGATCAGAGCACTGGTCGCGGATGACCTGCGCCGCGTCGACCAGGTGGTCGTCGCGCGCCTCGCAAGCGACGTCGCGCTGGTCAACGAGATCGCCCGCTACATCGTGGCGGGCGGCGGCAAGCGTCTGCGCCCGCTCGCAATACTGCTCGCTGCACGCGCCTGCGGGTACGAGGGCGATCGGCACGTCGAGGCCGCCGCAGTGATCGAGTTCATCCACACGGCGACGCTGCTCCACGACGATGTGGTGGACGGATCCGACCTGCGTCGCGGCCGCGAAACCAGCAACCATGTCTGGGGTAATCCCGCAAGTGTGCTGGTCGGCGATTACCTGTACTCCCGCGCCTTCCAGATGATGGTCGGTCTCGGCAACCTTCGGATCCAGGAAGTCATGGCGAATGCCACCAACACGATCGCCGAGGGCGAGGTCCTTCAGCTCATGAACGCGCACGATCCCGGCACCTCGGAGCACCGCTATCTCGAAGTCATCAATCGTAAGACCGCACGCCTGTTCGAGGCCGGAGCCCAGATCGCGGCAATCCTCGCCGAGGTGACCCCGGCGGCGGAGCGCTGCATGACGGAGTACGGACGCCACGTCGGCACGGCGTTTCAGCTAGTCGACGACGCGCTCGACTACCGCGCGGACCGAGCCGAGCTCGGCAAGAACCTGGGGGACGACCTGGCCGAGGGCAAGGCTACGCTGCCCCTGATTCACGCAATAGCACACGCCTCCCCGGACGATGCGACCCTGCTGCGCAGAGCGGTAGAAACGGGCGGGCGGCAGGACTTCGAGCGTATCGCTCGCATAATTGAATCGGCAGGGGGCCTTGAGTACACTGCGCGGCTCGCGCGTCGCGAGGCGAGTCTCGCGATCGAAGCCCTGGCCGGGATTCCCGATTCGGCGTACAGGCGGGCGCTAGGCGCGCTGGCGGACTTCGCGGTGACTCGCACCCACTGATCGCGACCGCGACGGGCACGGGATGTAGCTCAGCCTGGTAGAGCACTACGTTCGGGACGTAGGAGTCGGAGGTTCAAATCCTCTCATCCCGACCAACTCAGGGGCTACGGGGTTCGAACGGCCGTTTGTGGTCCCCGCCACCCGGATGATGTAGCGCCCGGCCGGCAGAGTCATTGCGATGATCTCCCAGCGACGGTTGACACTTGCGCTGCTGTCGATCAGACGCCGCAATCGAGCCGATCGCACGCAGGACTGCAGACTTAGAACCGGAAGATTACTCCGAGCTGGGGCCCCTGCGTAACCACGTCGTACTTGAACTCGCTCAAGCCGCTTCCCTCGTCGTAGTCGCCCGACACCGCGCGGTATCCCGCCTGCATCGACGCGCGCTCGCCAAACTGCCAGACCATGTACGGAAAAAGCTGCCAGGCGAAGTCGGATCCAACGCCGAAGCCCCCTACGTCGCCGCGGAGATTGAAAGTCCAGGCCTCACCTATCGGCAGTATCCATCGCGCACCGATGATCGGATCCCACCAGTCGACGGTGCCCGACGGGTTGCGGCCGAAGGGCCCGCGGATGTCCGCCGATAGACTGGTGTAACGAAGACCGACGATCGTCTCGAACCGGTCGGAAACGCGGAAGCTGGCGCTCGGCTCGACATTCCACTGGTCAACGTCCGCGGCGAAGGCGCCGTTGGAGCCGCCGAGCCCCATGTAGATGACCTCGGTCGTAAATGCCCAGCGGCCGCGCGCCACGCGCATCGAACCCATGCCGCCCATCTCCAGGTTTTCGACGATGTCGCTGAAACTGACATCGATGTCGGCGTCGTGCCCGGCAATGCCGATGGTCCCATCCATAGCGGCGCCGAGCATGAAAACGGAGACATCGACAACCCAACCCTCGTCCTGCGCTTGCACGGATACGGACGCCAGCAATGCGGTGGCAAAGACAAGGACCGTCCTGGCCCGGGCGAGCTTGTGCATATTTCCTCCGGAAAAATGGACATATTCCTGTAGTCCCTCCCCTACGGGAATTTGCGGGGCCGGGCGTCTGTGTCGCCCCGCGCGACCACCTAAGCTGGAACTGTCAACAGCATACCGCGACGGCTTGTCGTCGCGATGTGGAGGTACGAGGTGATGAACAGGTCAATGCTGATCGGGGTCGTGGCCGGCGGCATCGCCGCCACCGCTCTCGGCGCGGTAGCCGGCTACAAGATGATCGAGGACCGGCAGAACTATGCCGAGGTGCTCGCCGTCGAGCCCGTTACCCGGACGGTGCGAACGCCCCGTCAAGTTTGTTACGACGAGGCGGTGACGCATCAGGCGCCGGTCAAGGACCCGAAGCGCGTTACAGGCACCGTGGTCGGCGCGGTCATCGGCGGCGTGCTTGGCAACCAGATCGGCGACGGCAGCGGACAGACTGCCGCGACGGTCGCAGGCGCGGCGGCCGGCGGCTACGCCGGCAGCAAGCTGCAGAAGAAGACGCAGCAGGCCAATACGTACCAGACGAGCGAGACACGCTGTTCAACCGTGTACGACACTGTCGAGAAGGCCGACGGCTTCCAGGTCACCTACCGGCTGGGCGATGACACGGGCAACGTGCACATGGACCGTCACCCAGGGGAGCGCATCCCGGTCAAGGACGGCGAGCTGGTGCTGGGTGAAACCACGGAAGCGACGGGCTGAGTCTCGATCCGCCTGACCCACTACCCCGGTCTGACGGCGACGGCGCAGGGACGCGCTCGTCGCCGTCAGACTTTTCCGAAGACCCTGCCTTCTCGCGTCAGGCCAGGATGCCCTTGGCCTTGGCAGTATGCGTCGCTATGGCGTCCATTAACCCGGGTGACAGGCAGTCATAGGGCTCGAGCTTGAGCTCGCGCAACCGCCCCCGCACGTCGCCCATCTGATCGGGCTTCGCCCCGGACTCGATGATCGAGGAAACAAAGGCCGCAAACTCCGGCGCGGACCAGCCGCTGTCCTTCGACAGCTCCGTGTGGACGAAGTCGAACCCGTAGAACGGATGGTTCTTGTTCTCGATCCGGCCGTACATGTGGACGCCGCACGCGGTGCAGGCGTGGCGCTGGATCGGGGCGGTCGGGTCGACGACCTTCAGCTTGTCGGCGTTCGAGCTCACCTTGAGCTTGTCGCGCCCGATCACCGCGACCTGTGAGAACAGTGCACCCTTCGGCTTCCAGCACTTGGTGCACCCACAGACGTGGTTGTATGCGGTGTTGCCGTCCAGGCTCACCGTGACCGGGTTCGAGGCGCACTTGCAGGTGAGCGTACCCCCGGAGAAATTCGCACTGCCCGCCTTGACTCCCTGGTCGACCGCGGGATGTATCGAGAATGCAGCCATATCCCTTCCCCTTCTGACTGATTGAGACCCGTCGAGGCACGCGATTCTGATCGCATAACCGTCAACCCGCCAGTCGCAACCCGCTCGCGCCGTCCGGCAAGCGACAGGTACCGCGCAGTCGCACCATGTTTCAGAAACGTGAAACCATCGGCGCCTTCCTACGATCCCTGGCGAGAGCAGCCTACATCGGCACCAGGGGCTGGTGCGGATACTTGCGCGCACCCATAATCCCGTCGCTACGAAAAAGAGTGGCGGTGGGATCCGCCTCAAACCGAACAGGGAGGCACTGCTGTGTTGCGATATCCCAGTCTGTTTCTGTTGCTTGCCGCGATCGCCGGTGCTTTCGGGTACGGTGGTCTGGTCGGTAACCTCGCGGAACTCTTACAAACACTGCTTTTCGTGTTCGTAGCTCTGGCCGCCGTGGGGTGGACCATCAATCGCACGCAGGAACCCATGGACGGCGAACGGGACGGGTGGGATAGAACCCTGCCCCTGACGGAAATCACTCGTCGGTCGACCAGCCCGCCAGACGGCCGATAAGGACCTCCATAAACGTGTTCGCGCGCTGACCGTCCATCACGCGGTGATCGATGGTCAGTGTCAGATAGCAGCGCGGACGGATCACAATGCGCTCCTCACCGTCGGTGTCGATCACCGCAGGTCGCCGCTCGAGCTTACCCATGCCCAGGATCGCAGACTGGGGCTGATTGATCACGATCGGGGCCGCGAGCAGGCTGCCGCTCACGCCGTGATTCGAGATGGTAAAGGTCCCGCCCCGGACCTCGGCCGGTGTCAGCCGATCCTCGCGTGCACGCGTCGTCAGGTCTCCCAGGCGACGTGCGATCTCCTCCAGGCCGAGGGCGGCGACATCGCGAATCACCGGCACAATCAGGGCGCCACCGGGTAACGCCGTCCCAACCCCGATATCGATGTGCTCGATAATCTCGAGCGCCTCCTCCGTCCAGCGCGCATTTGTCTCGGGCACCGCGCGAATTGCATTGACGCACGCGGCGATCACGTACGCCGTGAGGGTCAGCGGAGCGCCACGCGACGCGTAGGCATCGCGATGGCGCTCGCGATGTGCAAGTACGGCGCCGAAATCCGCCTCGAAAACCGTCGTCACGTGTGGCGCCGTGTGCAGCAGACTCGTCACCATGTGCTCGGCGATCCGCCGACGGAGCGCCGAGTGCGCTACGCGCCGGATCCCGGCCTCGCCGGCTGAGCTGGCGGATCCGCGGGACGCTGCGCCGCGATCGGGCGCTTGCGCGGCCGTGCGTGCGGCAACGCGCGCCAGCACGTCGTCGGCCGTGATGCGACCGCCGGCGCCGCTGCCAGTGAGATCCTCGGGCCGCACATGATGTTCGGCCAGCAGGCGGCGCACGGCCGGGCTCATCAGACCCGCGGACGTCATTGCCGTCTCCACCGCGCTTGCGGTACCGAGCGGTAATCCCGGCATCGGCCGCTCCGTGGGACGTGCCGCCGCGACAGCGGCGGGACGATCAGCGGCCACATCGATGCGGCCCAACCGGTCGCCGGGTGCGACTTCGTCCTGTTCCTGCTTGAGGATCTCCCGCAATACGCCGTCTGCGGGCGACGGAACCTCGACCGTGACCTTGTCGGTTTCGAGCTCGATCAGCGGCTCATCCCGCACCACCGCGTCACCGGGGGCCTTGAGCCAACGCAGGACATGAGACCGTGTGCCCTCGGACTCCTCGGCGGGCGCGCAAACATCCACTGGGGTGGACATGCTCAGACGGCGGCGAGCGCGGCGGCCGCGCGCGCGATTTGCGCCACCCCGGGCACGACTGCTTCGAGAAGCACCGGGCTGTGGGGGCTCGGGATGTCCGGCATGGCGAGTCTCTCCAGCGGCGCATCGAGTTCAAAGAACGCCTCGCGGGCCAGCACGGCCGCGATCTCGGCACCGAATCCGGCGGTGATCGTATCCTCGTGCACGATCAGGCAGCGACGTGTCCGCTTTACCGAGTCGAGCACGGCAGCGCGGTCCCACGGCACGAGCGTGCGCAGGTCGAGGATCTCGGCATCGACCGCCGCCTGGTCGCTGGCCGCCATGCAGCGCTCGACCATCGCACCCCAGGTAACGATCGTCAGGGCGGCGCCGGATCGCACGACTCGTGCCTGGCCGAAGGGCACCACGAAATCATCCCCCGGGTAGGGACGGCGCGCCCAGGCGCCGTCGAGCATCGCGCGGTGCTCGAAGAAGATCGTCGGATCGTTGCCGCGCAGCGCGGATCGCAGCAGTCCCACGGCGTCTTCGGCATTCGAGGGCATCGCCAGGCGCCAGCCGACCGCATGCGCAAATTGAACCTCGTTGCACTGGCTGTGCCAGGGATCGCCACACTTGAAGAACCCGCCCGGCATGCGCACCACCATCGGCGCGGCAAACCGGTTGGCCGTGCGCCACCGCATCGATCCGCAGTCGTTGAGCTGTTCGGCCGCTGGCTCCGCGTACTTGCGGAACTGGATCTCCGGAACGGGCATGAGTCCGGAGAGCGCCATACCGACGGCGCGCCCGATGATCCCTTCCTCCGAGAGACTCGTGTCGAACACTCGCTCGACGCCGTACTTTTCCTGCAGGCCAAGGGTCGCGGCATGCACGCCCCCTTTCCGGCCGACGTCCTCGCCGAAGACGAGCACGCGCGGATTGATCGCCAGCTCATGATCGAGCGTGCGCCGGATCGCGGTCAGCATGTTTATTCGCGGGCCGTCGGGGCGCGGCTCGGTAGAGCCGGGCGTGCTCACGAGACCGTGCGCCAGGAGGCCGCCCTGGAGCTGGACGTCGATCGTCCCGTCATCACTGCGTTCACTGAAAACGTATCGGCGTACCCGACGCGGGTCCGTGAACGGGCGGGCATCGACCGCAGCGCGGGCGGTTTCGACATCGCGGCGCGCGCGTTCCTCGATGGCCTGCCACTCGGTCTCTCCGAGCCGACCCGGCACGAGGAATTTCCGCAGCCGCACCAGCGGGTCGCCTGCCACTTCGGCCGCAAGCTCCTGCGCGGTCTTGTACGTCTGAGTGTCCTGACCAGAGTGTCCTGAAAGGCGTGGAACGGTGAGTCGCAGCAGCGCCGGGCCCGAGCCGCCTCGCACGTGTGCGACCGCCTGCCCGATCAGCGCCGGCGCCATCGCCGGATCCGTGCCGTCTCCGTCGAGTACGCGGAGATTGCCGAAGGCAGCAAGATTGGCCGCGATGTTCGCTCCCGGCGTCTGGAGATCCGAGCGAACCGAGATGCCATAGCCGTTGTCCTCGATAAAGAAGAGGACCGGCAGGCGCTGCGTGGTCGCGATACTGAGCGCGGCCCAGAAGCCGTTGGTGGCGGTCGATGCTTCGCCGCCGTGCGCGACTGCGATGCAGCCGAGGGCCTCCTTCTCGCCGAGCACCCGAGAGCGATAGAGCAGTGATTGCGCCCAGCCGACGGCGGGGCTGAACTGAGTACCGACGCCGCCACAGGCGGGAAGGACGCAGGCCCCATCGAGACGGGGCAGGTTGAAAATGACACCGATGTCGCGTCCCTCACTCATCCCACCCGCGCGCATCATGGTCGAGGCGAGCGCCTCGTCGAGCTCGAGCCCGAGCCCGAGCATGAGCGGGCGCGATCGGTAATACACCGCGAGGCCGTCACGCGGACCGTCGATGTGCTGCGCGAGCAGGGCCTGGGTGACGTCGTGCCCGCGCGCGGTGAATTGATAGAGCACCTTGCGCTCGGGTACGAGCCGAATCTCTTCGAGCTCGTCGAGCGCACGCGAGCGCTGCACGATCTCGAGCACGCGCGGCCAGTTGACGGCGCCCGTTACGGGTTCGCTGCGTGACATACGGATCGCACCCATGCAGCCGTCCTCGCCTTCCGCCGTGAGCCGGGCGCAATGCTAAGTCATGTCCCATGGTCAGATTGACTAAAATATGATGCAATCATCGCTTGCCTTAGCTATCTTTCAATCTCGCCTGCCACTTCTTAGTGATTTTGTATGGAGCTCGACAAGACCGATCTTCGACTGCTCCACGAGCTGCAGCAGGATGGCCGCCGCACGGTGGTCGAGCTGGCCGAGACTGTCGGCCTCACTCATACACCCTGCGCCCGCCGTATCCGTCAGCTCGAGCAGGCCGGAATCATCCAGGGGTACGCGGCGATCGTGGACCCGGCACGGCTGGGCCTCTCGGTCCAGGCCTTCGTGCAGGTGCGGCTGGAGCGGCATACCGACGAGAACGTCGAGCAGTTTCATCGCGCGCTCGAATCCCTGAACGAAGTCGTGGGCTGTTTTGCCACCACCGGCGCACACGATTTCATGCTGCAGGTTGTCGCCGCCGACCTGGAGTCATTCGGCACGCTCGTGCTCAAGAAGCTGCTCAAGGTGCCGGGGGTTCGCGATGTCCAGTCGAGCCTGGTGCTCGACACGCTCAAGCGCTCGGCGCGAATTCCGTTGTCGCACCTGCTGCCACAGTCCAAACTCGCCCCGCCGTGACCTACGAGGAGCATCGATGACGACCGACGCACATCCCCCCGTTCAGTTCGTCCGCGCCATCAGTCGCATCGACGCCATGGCGCTGGTCGTGGGCACCATGATCGGCTCGGGGATCTTCATCGTCTCGGCCGACATCCTCCGCCAGGTCAACGCGCCCGGGTTGTTGCTGCTCGTATGGGCAATCGCAGGTCTGATGACCGTTGCGGGCGCCCTCACCTATGGCGAACTCGCGGGCATGTACCCGCGAGCCGGTGGCCAGTACGTGTACCTGCGCGAAGGCATCTCGCCGCTGTTCGGCTATCTCTACGGCTGGACGCTGTTTGCCGTAATCCAGACCGGCACGATCGCTGCAGTCGCAGTCGCCTTCGCACGATTTACGGCCGTATTCTTCCCCGCCCTGACCGCAGAGACCTTCCTTGGTTTCACGCTGCCGTTGCCGAGTGGTCCGATCGAGGTCGGCCTGTCCCCGCAGCGGGTGCTGGCGATCGTCTCGATCATCGTGCTCACATGGATCAACATACGCGGCGTACGCACGGCCGCGTTGATCCAGACTTCGCTCACCGCGATCAAGGCAGCGGCACTCGGCGCGCTGATCCTGCTCGGGCTCATCATCGGCCGCAATGCGGAAGCAATCGCGGCAAATTTCGGCGCGAACTTCTGGCCGGCGGACGGACTGACGCTCGCGGTCTGGCCGCTCGTGGGAGCGGCAATGGTGGGGGCGCTGTTCTCGATGGACGCCTGGAACAACGTCGGCTTTGCGGGCAGCGAGCTCAAGGATCCGAAACGCGATCTGCCATTCGCCATGGGAGCCGGAGTGCTGACCGTGGTCACGCTGTATCTGCTCGCGAACATCGCATACCTCTGCGCGCTCCCGGCGGAGACGATCGCCTCGGCGCCCCAGGATCGGGTTGGCACGGCCGTATTGCAGGCGATCCTGGGCGACGCCGGGCTCTATGCGATGGCGGGCGCGATCATGATCTCGACCTTCGGTTGCAACAACGGCCTGATCCTGTCCGGTGCCCGCGTCTATTACGCGATGGCACGGGACGGTTTGTTCTTCCGCCGGGCTGGAGAACTGCACGAGTCGCACCGCACGCCTGCTTTCGGACTCAAGGTGCAGGCGGTCTGGGCGAGCCTGCTCTGCCTGTCGGGAACCTACAGCCAGCTCCTGGATTATGTGATCTTCGCTGCGGTGCTCTTCTTCCTGCTCACTGTCGTCGGACTGTTCGCGCTGCGCATCCGCCAGCCGGATGCCGAGCGGCCGGTCAGGGCGCCGTTCTATCCCTGGTTGCCCGCGGCCTACGCAGCGGCGACGCTGGTTTTCTGCGTCAACCTGCTGGTACAAAAACCACAGTATTCCTGGCCGGGCCTGATCATCGTCGCGCTCGGCATCCCGGTCTATTTCGCCTGGCGGCACCTGGCGCGGAGGCCCGCCGAAGCCAGCCAGCCAGCCGTTTGACCCTGGCGCGACGCCGGCGGACACTCGGTGTTCGAGCCGCCGTCAGCGGTGAACCAAACAGGGTGACATGAGTACGCTCGATGCCAGGACGCGCGAACGGATCGACTCAATCGTCGCCGCGCATGCTGCCCGCCCCGGCCCGCTGCTCGAGATCCTGCACGAGGTGCAGCGTGATTTCGGCCACGTGCCGCCAGCCGCGATCCCGCAGATCGCCCAGGGTCTGAACCTGTCCCGCGCCGAGGTCTACGGCGTCGTCAGCTTCTATCATCACTTCCGCAGCACCCCGCCCGGCCGTCATCGGCTTGCGATCTGCCGCGCGGAGAGCTGCCAGGCCATGCAGGGCGATGCGCTGGCGGCTTACGCCGAGCAACGGCTCGGCGTCCGGTTCGGCGAAACCACCGCCGACGGCGGGTGCACGCTCGAGGCGGTGTACTGCCTCGGCAACTGCGCCTGCTCGCCCGCGATCCTCATCGACGACGAGCCGCATGGCCGGGTAACGCCGGAGCGCCTGGACGCGCTGCTCGCCGAGTGCTCGGCGGCCGATGCAACCGGGGCGAGCGGATGAGCACCCGCATCTATGTGCCACGGGATTCCGGGGCGCTGTCCCTCGGCGCCGAGGCGGTCGCCCGCGGCATCGCCGACGAAGCCGCACGGCGCGGCATCGACGTCGCCATCGTGCGCAACGGCTCTCGCGGTCTCTACTGGCTCGAGCCTCTGGTCGAAGTCGAAGCCGGCGACACGCGCCTGGCGTATGGTCCGGTCGGCACGCGGGACGTGCTGTCGCTCTTCGACGCCGGTTTCCTGCAGGGTGGCACGCACGCCCTTTCACAAGGACCGACCACGCAGATCCCGTATCTCGCCCGGCAGCAGCGACTCACTTGCGCGCGAGTCGGGTTGATCGATCCGGTCGATGTCGCCGACTACCAGCGGTGCGAGGGGTTTGCCGGGCTACGGCGGGCGCTATCGATGGAGCCCGAGCAGATCGTCCGCGAAGTTGCCGACTCGGGGCTGCGCGGACGCGGCGGCGCGGCCTTTCCCACCGGCATCAAGTGGCGGACCGTCCTCGAGCAGGCGGCGTCGCAGAAGTACATCGCCTGCAACGCCGATGAGGGCGATTCGGGTACCTTCGCCGATCGCATGCTGATGGAAGGCGATCCGCTGACGCTGATCGAGGGTATGACGATCGCGGGGTTCGCGGTTGGCGCGACGCGAGGTTATATCTACCTGCGGGTCGAATACCCGCACGCCCACCGGACCTTGCTCGAGGCCATCGCAGCGGCGCGCGCGGCCGGATACCTGGGCACCGACATCCTGGGCAGCGGACGGGAGTTCGAGCTCGAGGTGCGCGTCGGCGCAGGAGCCTACATCTGCGGCGAGGAGACCTCGATGCTCGAGAGCCTCGAGGGTCGACGTGGCGAAGTGCGCGTGCGCCCGCCCCTACCCGCGGTCAAGGGGCTTTTCGGCATGCCGACGGTCGTCAACAACGTCGTCTCGCTCGCGACCGTGCCCGTCATCCTTGCCCGCGGCGCGGCGTTCTACCGGGACTATGGTGTCGGGCAATCGCGCGGAACGCTGCCGGTCCAGCTGGCTGGAAACCTGCGCCGCGGCGGACTGGTCGAGGTCGCCTTTGGCCCGAGCCTGCGCGAGCTGCTGTACGACTTCGGCGGTGGCAGCGCCTCGGGTCGTCCCCTGCGAGCGGTGCAGGTCGGCGGTCCGCTGGGGGCCTATCTGCCCGAATCGCAGTTCGACACGCCCCTCGACTATGAAGCGCTCGCCGCGATCGGCGCGCTGCTCGGCCACGGCGGGGTGGTAGCCTTCGACGACACGGTCGACATGGCGCGCATGGCGCGCTTTGCCATGCAGTTCTGTGCGCTTGAGTCCTGCGGGAAGTGCACGCCCTGCCGCATTGGCTCGACGCGTGGCGCGGAGCTCATCGACCGGATCATTCTCGGGCAGGGGCGCGAGCAGAACCTGCGGACCCTCGCCGACTTGTGCGAAACGATGCAGCATGGTTCGCTTTGCGGGCTGGGTGGCATGACGCCTTTTCCCGTGCGGAGCGCGCTGCAGCACTTTCCGGAAGACTTCGGCGCCACGCGTGCACATTGAGGCAGCGCCACGGCGGCCAGTGATGGAGCGGAACGATGTATGCGATTGATCACGAGGATCTGGGGACGCCGGCGAGTCGGGCGAGCGAATCCGTAACGGTCCGCATCGATGGGCTGCCGGTGACAGTTCCGGCCGGCACTTCGATCATGCGCGCCGCCGCGCTGGCGGGCAGCCGCATACCCAAGCTATGCGCGACCGACACCTTGAAGGCCTTCGGTTCATGCCGCCTCTGCCTGGTGGAGATCGAGGGCCGCAAGGGCTATCCGGCGTCCTGCACGACACAGGTCGCCGACGGAATGAGCGTGCACACGCGGACTGAAAAGCTCTCGGCACTGCGACGCGGTGTCATGGAGCTCTATGTGTCGGACCATCCCCTCGACTGCGACGGCTGCCCCGCCGATACGCACTGCGAGCTGCAGGACATGGCGGCGGTGGTCGGAGTGCGCGACACGCCCTATGCCCCGGGCGGCGTCGTGCACGCCGACGCGACGCGGGACGTGAGCAATCCGTACTTCGCCTTCGACCCCAGTCTCTGCATCGCCTGCTCGCGGTGCGTACGCGCGTGCGATGAGACCCAGAGCACACTCGCGCTTACGATGGAAGGTCGCGGCTTCGATTCACGGATTGTCGCGAGCCAGGACGAGCCGTTCCTGACATCCGAATGCGTCTCCTGCGGCGCGTGCGTCGAGGCCTGCCCGACGGCGGCCCTCTCCGAGAAGTCGCTGGCCGCGGCCGGGCAGCCCGACCGCACCGTGACGACCACCTGCGGCTATTGCGGCGTGGGCTGCTCGCTGAATGCAGAGGTCAAGGGTGAGGCCGTGGTGCGGATGGTGCCGGACCGCAAGGGCGGCGCGAACGCGGGTCACGCCTGCATCAAGGGCCGCTTCGCCTACGGATACACGACTCACGCCGATCGCGTCACGACGCCGATGATCCGCCGCAAGATCACGGACCCGTGGCTGCCCGTGACCTGGGAGGTTGCGATCGCCCACGCGGCGCGCGAGTTCAAGCGCCTGCAGGCGACCTATGGCCGGGATTCGATCGGCGGCATCACCTCGTCCCGCTGCAGCAACGAGGAGACGTTCCTGGTGCAGAAGCTGGTGCGCGCGGGCTTCGGGAACAACAACGTCGACACCTGCGCCCGCGTCTGCCATTCGCCGACCGGTTATGGCCTCAAGCACACGCTGGGCGAATCTGCCGGCACGCAGACGTTCACTTCGGTCATGAAGTGCGACGTGATCATGCTGATCGGCGCGAACGTCACCGAGGGCCATCCGGTGTTCGGCTCGCAGATGAAGCGCCGCATGCGCGAGGGCGCGAGGCTGATCGTGGTCGACCCGCGCGCGATTGACGTCGTGCGCACGCCGCATGTCACGGCGAGCCACCACCTGCAGCTCAAGCCCGGCACCAACGTCGCGGTCATGAACGCGATCGCGCACGTCGTCGTCACGGAAGGGCTTGCGAAGGAGGACTTCGCCCTCGCCCGCTGTGAGCCCGAATCCTGGCATCGCTGGAAAGTCTTCGTCTCCCGGCCGGACAACTCTCCAGAAGCGCTGGAGGGCGTCACCGGCGTGCCGGCCGGCGAGCTGCGCGCCGCGGCGCGTCTCTATGCCGGCGCCCCCAACGCGGCGATCTATTACGGGCTTGGTGTCACCGAGCACAGCCAGGGAACGTCCATGGTGATGGCGATCGCGAATCTCGCGATGGCGACCGGCAACTTCGGCCGCGAGGGCGTGGGTGTCAATCCGTTGCGCGGCCAGAACAACGTCCAGGGCTCCTGCGACATGGGCTCGTTTCCACACGAGTTCAGTGGCTACCGTCACTGCTCCGACGCCACGGTGCGCGGACTCTTCGAAAGCCACTGGCGAGTCACGCTCCCCACCGAGCCGGGACTGCGCATCCCGAACATGTTCGAGGCGGCGCTTGACGGCAGTTTCAAGGGCATGTACGTGCAGGGCGAGGATCTCGCGCAATCGGATCCGAATACGCAGCACGTAACGGCGGCGCTCTCCGCGCTCGAATGCCTGGTCGTGCAGGATCTCTTCATCAACGAGACGGCGAAGTACGCCCATGTCTTCCTCCCCGGCTCCTCCTTCCTCGAGAAGGACGGCACGTTCACCAATGCCGAGCGTCGCATCTCGCCCGTGCGCAAGGTGCTGAACCCGCCCGCGGGCTTGCAGGACTGGGAGATCACGCAGATGCTCGCCAACGCGCTCGGTTACCCCATGAACTACTCGCATCCACGCGAGATCATGGCGGAAATCGCCGAGCTCACGCCGACCTTCACCGGCGTGAGCTACGAGAAGCTGGACCGCCTCGGGAGCCTGCAGTGGCCCTGCAACGATCGCGCTCCGGAGGGCACACCCACGATGCACGTGGGCGAGTTCGTGCGCGGGAAGGGCCGGTTCTACGTCACCGAGTACGTGCCGACCGACGAGCGCACGACGTCGCGTTACCCGCTGATCCTCACGACCGGGCGTGTCCTCACGCAATACAACGTAGGCGCGCAGACCCGCCGCACAGCGAATGTCGCCTGGCACGACGAGGATCGGCTGGAGATCCATCCCGGCGACGCCGAGGCACGTGGAATCGCCGATGGCGACTGGGTCGGTGTCGCCAGCCGCGCCGGGGAAACCGTGCTGCGAGCGACGGTGACCGCGCGCGTCCATCCGGGCGTGGTCTATACCACCTTCCACTTTCCGGAATCCGGGGCCAACGTCATCACTACCGACAACTCCGACTGGGCGACCAACTGTCCCGAGTACAAGGTCACCGCGGTCGAGGTCGTGAAGGTCGACCAGCCCTCCGAGTGGCAACGGCGCTTCCACGAGGACGATCGGCGCCAGCGCAGACTGACGCCCAGCGCAGATGTCGACCGCGTCTGAGGCGCTGCCCACCAGTTCGCCGGTTCAGGTTCGTCGCTGGCGCGACGGACACATCGAGCCGGCGGATGACGTCGTCGCCGAAGAGCACCCCGTCCAGTTGTCCTATCAGGGTATCCCCCACGTCGTGCTGCTCGCGACGCCGGCCGACCTCGAGGACCTGGGCGTGGGCTTCACGCTGACCGAGGCCATCGTCGGGCGCGCGGAGGAGATCCGCGCGGTCGAGCTGCAGCGCCCTGGCGGCACGCTCGAAGTGCGGATCGACATTACGGCGGATCGGTTCGCCGAGGTCCTGAAGCGCCAGCGCAACCTCACCGGCAGGACCGGCTGCGGTGTCTGCGGTGCAGAGACGATCGAGCAGGCGATCCGACGACCACCGCCGGTCGGTGCGGGCCCGAGCGTCGCGATCCACGAGCTGGACGCGGTCGTGACCGAGCTCGCGTCCCGCCAGCCGCTCAACGGCCTGACCGGCAGCGTCCATGCCGCCGCGTGGGTCGTGCCCGGAGCCGGCATCCGGCTCGTCCGCGAGGACGTTGGCCGCCATAATGCCCTCGACAAGGTGATTGGCGCGTTGCTGCGCGAGGGGACCGATCCGGCCGGTGGATACCTGGTCGTGACCAGCCGCGCGAGCTACGAGATGGTGCAGAAGGCAGCAACGGCGGGCGTGGCCCTGCTGGCCGCGGTCTCGGCGCCGACCGCACTGGCCATCCGTCTCGCGCAGGATTGCGGCATGACGCTGGTGGGATTCGCCCGACGAAGACAGCACGTCGTGTACGCGCACGGCGGGCGATTGACTGACTGAGGGAAAGCGTGAAGATCGAGTACCTGGTCAAGATGGCCAACGAGATCGGCGCCTTCTTTGCGAGCGAGCCGGACCCCGAGCAGGCGGTGAATGCCGTGGCTGGGCATCTGCGACGCTTCTGGGATCCACGAATGCGCGCCCAGATCGTCGCGCACCAGGCCACGGGCGGCGCAGGTCTTAGCGACCTGGCGCGCAAGGCCGTGGCGAAGCTCGCCGCCGACGCGAGCCCTGCCTGAGCGCGTCCTGGACCGTGACGAATTGGGAGACGACAGCACCGGCGCAAGCGATCACGCCGGCGGCAACGCTGTTGCTGCTCCGCGAGCGCGCCGCAGAGGTCGAGGTGCTGATGATGCGCCGCGGGCAAGCCTTGCGATTCATGGGCGGTATGTGGGTTTTCCCGGGTGGCCGCGTCGATCCGTCCGATTGCACGCCGGCCGCGGCGGCGCTCGTCCCGGCGGACGTCGAGCCTGCGCAGGGACGACTGTGCGCGATCGACGGCGAACCCTTGCCAGGCTCGCTGGCGCTTGGGCTGCGGGTGGCCGCCTGTCGCGAAACCTTCGAGGAAGCGGGTCTACTGCTCGTCCGTCGTCGCGACGGACGCGCGGTTGCGCCAGGGGACTTGCGCCCGCTGCACGCCGAGCGCGAACGCGTGACGCGCACGCCGGGCGGCTTCACGGATCTGCTTGCCGCGGCCGGGCTGTTGCTCGACGTCGGGCAGCTCGTGTACTGGTCTCACTGGATCACACCCTCCCACGAACCCCGGCGTTTCGACACGCGATTCTTTGCGCTGTCGATGCCGCAGGGGCAATGGGCCAGCGTCGACCGAAGGGAATCGACGGACCTCGCCTGGCTGACCCCTCGCGATGCTTGCCACGCCGCGGAGCGCGGCGAGATGCAACTTGCGCCACCGACGCTGCTCACGCTCGAGGACCTGGATGAAGCGCACACCC
>DATJKD010000024.1:0-22447 GCA_035491795.1 Steroidobacteraceae bacterium
GTTCGTACACACCCGCAAGAACTGTCTGATCAGCCAGCGCGAGGTGGGCGTGCACAGCCCGGGCTTCGCCGAGGCACTGCATTCGGCCCTGCGCGAAGACCCGGACGTGGTGCTGGTCGGCGAGTTGCGCGACCACGAGACGATGAGCATCGCGGTCACGGCCGCGGAGATGGGCATCCTGGTGATGGGGACGCTGCACACCAACGGCGCCGCGGCGACCGTGGATCGCATCGTCAACGCGTTCCCCACGGACAAGCAGGGCCACGTGCGGACCATGCTCTCGACCTCGCTGCGGGGCGTCATCTCCCAGCAGCTGATCCAGCGCGCCGACAAGCGCGGTCGGGTCGCAGCTCTCGAGATCCTTGTCAACACGCCGGCGGTGTCGAACCTGATCCGCCAGGGCAAGCTCGACCAGCTCGAGAACACCATGCAGAGCGGCGGGCTGCAAGGCATGCGGACCATGGATTCCGCGATCCAGGAGCTGCTCGACAAGGGCATGATCAGCGGCCGCTCGGCGTTCGAGAAGAGCATCAACAAGCCGCGCTTTGAGCACCTGAGAGAAATGGGCTGAGCCGCGGGGCGGCGGGCCCCATGGCATACTTCCGCGGTCCAGGTGACCGCGCCGAGCCCTGATCCCGTGAACCGCCGAACCATGCTCGTGACGAGCGCGCTGCCGTACGCAAACGGCGCCCCGCATATCGGCCACGTGGTCGAGTACGTGTACTCGGACATCTGGGTGCGCTACCAGAAGCTGCGCGGCCACGATGTCCTCTATGTCTGCGCGAGCGACACGCACGGCACGCCCACCATGCTCAAGGCACGGCAGGAGGACATCACCCCCGAGGAGCTGATCGCGCGGGTCGGCGCGCAGCAGGTGCGGGACTTCGGCGACTTCAACATCGGCTTCGACAACTTCCACACCACGCACTCGACGGAGAGTCGCGAGCTCACCGAGCAGGTGTACCTGGCGCTCCGCGAGCGCGGATACATTCGACGTGAGTCGATCCGCCAGGCCTATGACGAACAGGCGCAGATGTTCCTGCCGGATCGGTACGTGCGCGGCACCTGCCCACGCTGCGGCGCGCTCGACCAGTACGGCGACGCATGCGAGGTGTGTGGTCACACCTACACGCCCGCCGACCTGATCGACCCGGTATCGGTGCTCACCGGGACGCGGCCCGTGCAGCGCGAATCGGAGCACCTCTTCTTTCGGCTCGGGGCCTTCGAGAAAATGCTCCGCGAGTGGACGGGCTCGGGGCGCCTGCAGCCGGCCGTCTCCGCCAAGCTCGCCGAGTGGTTCGACGCGGGTCTCCGTGACTGGGATATCTCGCGTGATGCGCCCTATTTCGGGTTCGAGATCCCGGGCGAGCCCGGCAAATATTTCTACGTCTGGCTCGACGCGCCGATCGGGTACCTGGCGAGCTTTCTCAACCTCTGCCAGCGGCGCGGCGACCTCGATTTCGATCGTTACTGGAAGCCGGGCAGCGACGCGGAGGTCTACCATTTCATCGGCAAGGACATCGTGTACTTCCACACGCTGTTCTGGCCCGCCGTGCTGCACGGCGCGGGATACCGCACGCCGACCGCGGTGTATGCACACGGGTTCCTAACGGTCAACGGCCAGAAGATGTCGAAGTCGCGCGGCACGCTGATCGCGGCGCGCACCTGGCTTGATCACCTGTCGGCAGAGTACCTGCGCTATTACTACGCCTCGCGGCTCGGTCCGGGCATCGACGATCTCGATCTCAACCTCGACGAGTTCACTGCCAAGGTCAACGGCGATATCGTCGGCAAGCTGGTGAATATCGCGAGCCGTTGCGCGGGTCTGCTGGGCCGCGTCGCCGAGGGTCGGCTCGCGACGCGCCTGCCCGATCCCGGCCTCCATGACGAGTTCACATCGGCCGGCGAACGGATCGCCGCTTTCTACGAAGGACGTGACTACGCGGCCGCGGTGCGCGAGATCATGCTGCTCACCGATCGCGCCAACCTCTACATCGACCGACACAAGCCCTGGCTTGCCGCGAAGGAAGCGTCGCGCAGGGACGAGGTGCAGGCGGTCTGCACGCAGGGAATAAACCTGTTCCGGGTGCTGGTGCAGTACCTGAAGCCGGTCATGCCGAAGCTGGCAGCCGCGGCCGAGGAGTTTCTGGCTGCGACAGCCGCGCGTTGGGACGACGTGACAAGCCCGCTGCTCGACCGGCGACTGCAGCCCTACGCTCCCCTTGCGACGCGGGTGGATCCGACCGCGGTCAAGGCGCTGCTCGAAGCGTCGACCGAAAGCCTGAAGCCGACCGAGGCTCCGCCTCGCGCCCAGGCCGCCAAAGCGACCGCGACCGCTCAGCCGGCGAAGGCGCCACCGAGCGCAGGTGCTCCAGCGGAGTCGATCGCCGCGCAGCCACGGATCTCGATCGACGACTTCGCGAAGCTCGACCTGCGCGTCGCGCGGATCGATGCCGCCGAGCTCGTCGATGGCGCCGACAAGCTGCTCAAGCTCACTGTCGATCTGGGCGGCGAACAGCGCACGGTCTTTGCCGGGATCCGTGCGGCCTACGAGGCGGAGAAGCTCGTCGGCCGGCTCGCCGTGCTGGTTGCAAACCTCGAGCCGCGCAAGATGCGCTTCGGCATTTCCGAGGGAATGGTGCTCGCGGCCGGACCGGGCGGCGCGGAAATCTTCCTCGTCGCCCCCGATTCGGGAGCGACGCCCGGCATGAAGGTGAAATAGGCCGGAGCGGATCGATGTCCGATCTGATGTTGCTCGCACTCGGCGCCGGACTCGTCAACAACTTCGTCCTGTCGCACTTCCTCGGGCTCTGTCCGTTCGTGGGCGTCAGCCGCCGGTTCGAGGCGGCTGGCGGGATGGCGATCGCGACGCTGTTCGTGCTCACGGTCGCCTCGGGGTTGTCGTGGGCAGTGCACGCCTGGTTGCTTGCTCCCTTCGGGCTCGAGTATCTGCGCACGCTTGCGTTCATCCTGCTGATCGCATGCGTCGTGCAATTGGCCGAGCTCGTGGTGCGCGCGCAGAGTCCGCTGCTCAACGAGCTGCTGGGCGTGTTCCTGCCGCTCATCACCACCAACTGCGCGGTCCTCGGCGTGGCGCTCCTGAACCTGCAGAAGCATCACAGCCTGCTCGAGTCGCTGGTGTTCGGCGCCTCGGCCGGTGCGGGCTTCGGGCTCGTACTGATCACGTTTGCCGCATTGCGCGAGCGGCTCGAGTGCGGCGAGCTGCCCGACGCGTTCCGTGGTGCACCCATCGCGCTCGTCACGGCAGGACTCATGGCGCTCGCCTTTCTCGGCCTGACCGGTCTCGCACCGCGATGAACCCGGAGACGCTCGCCCTCATCGGCGGTGCGATCGTTCTCGCGCTCGCGCTCGGCGGCACGCTCGGCTGGGCCGCCACGCGCATGCCGCGCGACGCCGACGGGCTGGTCGAGCGGATCAATGCGCTCCTGCCGCAGACGCAATGCGGCCAATGCCTGTATCCGGGATGCCGGCCGTATGCCGCGGCCATCGCGAGCGGCGAGGCCGACCTGGATCGATGCCCGCCCGGCGGCGCCGTCACGGCCCAGGCAATCGCACGTCTGCTCGACCGGCCCCCGAAATCGCCAGACCCAAGCTACGGGACCACGAAGCCGCGCCAGGTGGCGTGGATCGACGAGGCTCGCTGCACCGGTTGCGCGCGCTGCCTCCCGGCTTGCCCCGTCGATGCGATCGTCGGCGCGCCGCGGCTCATGCACACGGTGATCGCCGCGCAGTGCACGGGGTGTGAGCTCTGCATCGCGCCTTGCCCGGTCGATTGTATCGAGCTGCGCGCGGTGACGGCAGCCCCGCCCAGCCAGCCGCTCGCGGCGGGATGCTGAGCATGCAGGCGAGGCGCGACTTCGCGCCGGGGCTGATTCTCGACGCGCGCAAGCGCTCGACGATGCGCGAGCGGATCGTCGCGGCGCCGGAACCCGCGCAGGTCTTCGTGCTGCTGGACCAGGGCGACGGGCGCCGCGGTACACCCTGCGTGCGCGAGGGTGAGCGGGTGTGCCAGGGTGCCGCGATTGCGCGGGCCGACGACGGGCCGGGCGCCGATCTGCATGCACCAGTCGCCGGTCGTATCCGCTCGATCGGCCCGCATGAGAACCTGCGTGAGGCCGGCCCCGGCATCGTCATCGACAACGACGGGTCGGACGAACGCGACTCCCGATGGGAGCCGTGCCCGGATGCCGATTCGCTCGACCCGGACGATCTGATCGAGCGGATCCGTGGCGGCGGAATCGTGGGGCTGGGCGGGGCCCTCTATCCGACAGCGGCGAAGCTCGCGCAGGGGCGCGACCGGTCGGTCACGCACCTGGTACTGAACGGCGCGGAATGCGAGCCCTGGATCTGCTGCGACGACGCGCTGATGCGCGAATCCCCCGGCGAGGTCGTGCGCGGTGCGCAGCTCATGCTCCGGGCCTGCGGCGCGACTAAATGCACGATCGCGATCGAGGACGACAAAGCCGAAGCCGGCGCGGCGCTCGAGGCCGCCCTCGCCGCCGCCGGCGATGCGCGGCTCTCGCTCGCTGTGCTGCCGGCGGTCTATCCGGCGGGCGCGGAGCGTCAGCTCCTCACGGCTGTCACTGGGCTCGAAGTCCCGCAGCATGCGTGGCCACCCGCGATCGGGCTGCTGTGCCAGAACGTCGGCACCGCTGTCGCGATTGCACGGCTCATGCGCACCGGCGAGCCGCTCATCCGGCGCATCGTCACCGTCACGGGCAGCGGGGTCGCGCACCCGGGCAATCTCGACGCGCGGATCGGCACGCCGATTGCGGAGCTCATCGCCGCCGCCGGGGGATATGCCGGTGCGCCGCGACGGCTGTGGTTCGGCGGCAGCATGACCGGCCGCGCGCTGCCCGACGACGCCTGGCCGCTCACCAGCGCCATGAACTGCATCGTCGCCGCGACCGCTGCCGATCTGCGCGCACCGGCTCAGGCCGAGCAAGCGTGCATCCGTTGCGGCGATTGCGCGCGGGTCTGCCCGGCCGGTCTTCTCCCTCAGGAGCTCCACCGCGCGGTGCGCAGCCGTGACGAAATGCTGCTCGAGCGCTTCGGACTCGCGGACTGCATCGAGTGCGGCTGCTGCGACTATGTGTGCCCCAGCGCGATTCCGCTGGTCGAGCGCTTCCGGCAGGAGCGCGTGGCGATGCGCGAGCGCGCGGCGGAGGCGGCGCGTGCGAAGGCCGCGCGGTTGCATTTCGAGCATCGCGAGCGCCGCCTCGCGGAGCTCGAGGCTGATCGGCGACGCGAGTTCGAGGACGCGCGGCGCCGGGCGCGCGATAGTTCTCGGGATGACGGCTGACTCATGCGGTTCGAAACCGCGCCCGCACCGCACGTCGTGGCCGGATTCACGGTGCCACGAGTCATGTTCCTTGTCCTGCTCGCGCTGGCGCCTGCTGCGGTCGCGCACGTCGTCGTGTTCGGACCGGGGTTGCTGCTGCAGTTTGCGGTTGCCGCCCCGGTCGCGCTCGGCTGCGAGGCGGCCGCGCTCGCATTCCGCCGACGCCCGGCTGGACCTGCGCTTCGGGACGGGAGCGTGCTCGTCACCGCGGCACTGCTCGCGATCTGCCTGCCGCCGCTCCTGCCGTGGTGGCTGACGGCGCTCGGTACCGCGGTGGCGGTGTTGCTCGGCAAGCATGTGTACGGTGGACTGGGCTACAACCCGTTCAACCCGGCGATGGTCGGGTACGCGGTGCTGCTGATCTCCTTCCCTGTAGCGATGACCCGCTGGCCGCTCACCGGCGCGGAGCTCGACTGGCCCACGCTTGCGCGCCTCACGATCCACTCTTTTTATAGTGGCGTGCCGCCGCCGGATCTCTCCTGGGATGCCTGGACTGGCGCAACCGCGCTCGATGCGCTGCGCACCGGTCTGCGCCAGCGATTGACGTTACAGGAGATCCGCGCCGGAGCGCCCTTCGGCGTACTTGGAGCCGCAGGATTCGTCTGGGTCAACCTCGCCGCACTCGCGGGCGGGCTGTTCCTGCTGCGACGGGGAATCGTTCGATGGCAGATCCCGGCCGCCCTGCTCACGGGCCTCGCCCTGCCAGCCGCGCTCGCGCAGGCTCTCGATCCCGGCGGCCACCCCGGCGCCCTCTTTCACCTGTTCTCGGGTGCCACGATGCTCGGCGCTTTCTTCATCGCCACCGACCCGGTATCCGCGGCCACCAGCGACCGCGGGCGCCTCATCTATGGCGCCGGCATCGGCTTCCTCACGTGGATTATCCGCCGCTGGGGCAGCTACCCGGACGGCGTCGCCTTCGCGGTGCTGCTCATGAACCTGGCGGTGCCGCTCATCGACCGCCTCACGATCCCCCGGATCTATGGACAGACCCGGGACTGACGCGACAGGTGCGCGCGTAGTGCGCGCGGCCCTGAGCCTCGCCGCCGCTGTTGGAGCTGCCGTCGTACTGCTCGCGCTCGTGCACGACGCGACGCGCGATCGCGTCACGGCAAGCGAACGTGCACACCGTGCGGCTGCGTTCGACCGCGTGCTCGGCAACGCAAGCTACGACAACGACCTGCTCGCGGACCGCATCGAGGTCCGTGACCCCGAGCTGCTCGGCACCGACGCAAGCCTCCCCGTGTACCGCGCGCGCCTGGCAGGCCAGCCGGTGGCAGCCGTGCTCGAGTCTGTCGCGCCGGACGGGTATTCGGGGTCGATACGACTGCTCGTCGGCGTGACGCCGGACGGCCGGTTGCTGGGCGTGAGAGTGCTGCAGCACCAGGAGACGCCCGGGCTCGGCGATGCAATCGAGGAGCGGCGCTCCGATTGGATACGGTCATTCGACGGGCGCTCGCTAGGGCGTCCACCCATGGCGCGCTGGAAGGTGCGCAAGGACGGTGGCGATTTCGACCAGCTAACCGGGGCCACCGTGACGCCGCGCGCGGTGGTCGCTGCGGTGCGAAACACGCTGCTGTTCGTCGAGCGGCAAGGGCCGGCGCTGTTCGCTCCTGCGGCGGCGTCGGGCGGCTGAGGACGCTTTTCGCAGCGCCTTCGACCCGGACGGATAGCCCACCTACAATCCCGCCATGGACGCGCGATCAATCGTCGCCAACGGGCTCAGCGTGCAGAACCCCGGCCTGGTACAGCTGCTCGGGCTCTGTCCCCTGCTCGCGGTCAGCACGACGGTCGCCTACGGCCTGGGGCTGGGGCTCGCCACGATCGCGGTGCTCCTGATCAGCAACACGCTCGCAGCCCTGATCGGGCGTTGGCTGCTGCCGGAGGTGCGCATCGCGGTGTTCGTGGTCGTAATTGCAGCGGCGGTCACGGCCGTCGAACTCACGCTTGCCGCCTGGTTGCCTGCAATCCATGCCGGACTCGGGATCTTCCTGCCGCTGATCGTCACCAACTGCCTGGTGCTCGCGCGAGCCGAATCCTTCGCCGCGCGCAATGCTGTCGGGTCCGCGATGCTCGATGCGCTGGCCATGGGCGTGGGCTTCATGCTGGTACTGCTCGCGCTCGGGGCAAGCCGCGAGCTCCTCGGTCACGGGAGCCTGGGTGCCGGGCTCGACGACGTGCTCGGACCGGCGTGGTCCGGGACGAGGATCGAGGTCTTCCCGGAGCGCCACGGACTGCTGCTCGTGCTGCTGCCGCCGGGAGCTTTTATCCTGCTCGGTCTGATGCTCGCGATCCGGAACCGTCTCGCGCAGCGCAGACAGGTGCAACGCGGTGCGGCGATCGCAGTCGGAGAGAGCCGAGCGTGAAACCGGCAGATCGTCAGGAATTCTTCCGGCGTCTCAGGGATGCGAACCCGTCGCCCAGGACCGAGCTCGAATTCTCGACCCCCTTCGAGCTGCTGGTCGCGGTGATCCTGTCCGCGCAGGCGACCGATCGCAGCGTTAACCTGGCGACGCGCACGCTGTTCGCGAAGGCGAACACGCCGCAGAAAATGCTCGCGCTAGGCGTCGAGGGCCTCGCCGGTGACATCCGTTCCATCGGCCTCTACCAGGGCAAGGCCCGGAACATCATCGCGACCTCTCGGATCCTGGTCGAGCAGCACGACGGCCAGGTGCCTGCCGATCGCGAGGCGCTCGAGTCGCTGCCGGGTGTCGGGCGCAAGACAGCCAACGTGATCCTGAATGTCGCGTTCGGGATGCCGACGATCGCCGTAGACACGCACATCTTCCGCGTCGGCAACCGGACCGGCCTCGCACCGGGCGACGACGTGCGCGAGGTCGAGGACAAGCTGATGAAGGTCGTGCCGCGCGAGTTTCTGCAGCACGCGCATCACTGGCTGATCCTTCACGGCCGCTACGTATGCAAGGCGCGCCGGCCCGACTGCCCGGTCTGCCCGGTCGTCGATCTCTGCGCCTATCGCCATAAGACTCGCGCCGACGCCGACCCGAGCGTCCGCGCCGCGAACTGACGACCGGATCGCCCATGCCGTTCTTTCACGAGATGGGTCGCGATCGCCTCCGCGCGCTCTACGCTGAGGCCTGGCGCAGGCATCGCGAGCGACTGCCGCTCGAGCCGCTGCACGCGCAGATCGCCGCGGTGATCGAGCTGCACCCGGAATACCACGCCGTGATCGGGTCCGGATCCGACGCGCTCGAGCGCGACTACACCCCCGAATCCGGCAATACCAATCCCTTCCTGCACCTGGGTCTGCACCTGGCGATCCGCGAGCAGGTCGGCACGGATCGGCCGGCCGGCATAGGGGCGGTGCATGGCGCGCTCACGCGACGCCTGGGGGATCGTCACGCGGCGGAGCACCGCATGATCGAGTGTCTCGCCGAGGCCCTTTGGCAGAGCCAGCGCACCGGTCAACCGCCGGACGAGGCTGCGTATCTCGCCGCACTCAAGCGCGCGGCCGGCATCGGGGACTGACGTGACGGCCGACTACACGCCCGCCGCTGCCTTGCCCGGCTTGCGGCGCGGCAGGTACAGATCGGTCAGCGTGCCGTCGAAGGCTTCCGCCGCCATTGCGACGGTCTCAGACAGCGTGGGATGCGGGTGTACGGTGAGCGCGACGTCCGCCGCGTCTGCACCCATCTCGATCGCAAGCGCGACCTCTGAAATCAGGTCGCCCGCATTGGGACCGACGATCCCGCCCCCCAGCAGGCGGTGCGTCGCCGGGTCGAAGAGGAGCTTGGTCAGTCCCTCGTCGCGCCCGAGGGTGAGCGAACGAGCGCTTGCCGCCCACGGAAACGAACCCTTCTCGAACGCAGTGCCATTCGCGCGGGCCTCGGTCTCGGTGAGACCGACCCAGGCGATCTCGGGATCCGTGTACGCGACCGACGGAACCACGCGCGCATCGAAGCTGCTCTTCTGCCCGGCTGCGACTTCCGCTGCGACCTTGCCCTCGTGCGTCGCCTTGTGAGCGAGCATCGGCGCGCCCACGATGTCACCGATCGCGAAGATGTGCGGCTGATTGGTGCGCATCTGCCGATCAACCGGGATGAATCCACGTTCGCCCAGCTTCACGCCGGCGGCTTCGAGGGCGATGCGCGCGCCATTCGGAGACCGCCCGACACTCACCAGCACCCGATCGTAGGTCGCGACCTTGGGCGCCCGGCTGCCGGCAAAGGTTACCTGCAAACCCTCGCCTCTCGCTTCTACGGCGGTGACCCTGGTGCCCGTCCACACGTTTTCGTACCTGCTCGCGATCCGTTTCTCGAGCGGCTTGACGAGGTCGCGATCGCAGCCAGGCATCAGACCCTCGGTGAGTTCGACGACGCTGACCTTGACGCCGAGCGCCTGGTAAACGGTCGCCATCTCGAGGCCGATGATGCCGCCACCGATAACCAGCAGGCGCCCGGGCAGGTCGAGCTCGAGCGCGCCGGTCGAATCGATGACTCGTGGATCGTCGGGCAGCCCGGGCAGGCGGGCGGGCTCGGAACCCGCCGCGATGATGCATTGCGCAAAGCTCACCGTTCGTGCATCACCCCGTTCGGCAACACGCACCTCGTGCGGACCCGCGAACTGGCCTGTGCCCTGGATCACCGTGACTTTGCGCTGGCGGGCAAGCCCGGCGAGGCCCCCGGCCAGCCGATTGACCACGCGGCTCTTCCACTCGCGCAAGCGGCCGACGTCGATCGTCGGTTTCCCAAAACTGATGCCGTGCGGAGCCATCTCGTTCGCTTCTTCGATGACACGCGCTGCATGCAGCAGCGCCTTCGATGGGATGCACCCGACGTTCAGACACACACCGCCGAGCTGAGGCCAGCGTTCGACCAGCGCGACCTTGAGACCCAGATCGGCGGCGCGAAACGCGGCGGTATAGCCGCCCGGCCCGGCGCCCAGGACGAGGAGATCGAAGTCGTACGCCACCGGTGAAACCGCGGGCGCCGGCGCGGGTCTCGACGCCGGTGTCGTCTTTGATGCCGGCGCCGCCGCGTCGGGCGAGGCTTGTGCTGGCGGCGGCTCTTTCGCCTTTTCCATGGGCGCGATCGGCACAGTGTCCATATACGGCTCGCCGCCGAAGGGCTCCGATTCGCGCAGGGCCTGGTGCGGAGCGGTCTCATCCTTGTGGGACGAGCCGCGGGCATCTGCCGTCGCCTGCTCCGCGGAGCGCAAACGCGCTATCACGCTGCCGGTGTTGACCCGGTCCCCCGTTCGGACCGTGACCTCGGCAATGACACCGGCCGCGGGCGACGGCACATCCAGCGCTGCTTTCTCGGTCTCGAGGGTGATCAGCGGTGTCTCGACGGCGACCGTGTCACCCGCCTTGACCAGCACGTCGATGACGACAACGTCCTTGAAATCGCCCAGATCGGGAACCTTGACGTCGACGCTGCCGTCGCGGCTCACGGGATCGCCTCCAGCAACCCGGGCGGATCCGCGAGCAGTTTGCCGAGCGCCGTCGTGAACCGCACGGCATCGGCGCCATCGATCACGCGATGGTCGTATGACAGCGACAGCGGCAGCATCAGGCGCGCCACGAAGGAACCGTTCTCGTACACCGGCCGCTGAACGGAGCGCGACACCCCCAGGATGGCGACTTCGGGCGCATTGATGATCGGCGTAAACGCAGTGCCACCGATCCCACCGAGGCTCGACACGGTAAAACAGCCGCCCTGCATTTCGGCGGCAGCGAGCTTGCCGGCACGTGCCTTCTCGGAGAGCGCGGCTAGCTCGCGCGCGAGCTCGTAGACGTCCTTGCGATCGGCGTCTCGCACCACGGGCACGACGAGCCCGCCCGGCGTGTCGGCCGCGAAGCCGAGGTGCAGGTATTTCTTGATCACGAGCTCGCCGCCGGCTGCATCGAGCGACGACGCGAAGTGTGGAAATGCCTGCAGTGCCTTTGCGCAGGCACGCATCACGAATGCGAGTGGCGTGAGCTTGATTCCCCGCGCCGCGGCCTCCTCCTTGAGGCGGGCGCGCGTTTCCTCGAGCGCGGTGATGTCGGCCTCGTCGAACTGCGTGACGTGGGGGATGTTGACCCAGCTCGCATGCAGGCGTGGACCGGCGATCTTCTGGATGCGCGAGAGCGGTCGTCGCTCGATCGGCCCGAAGGCCGCAAAGTCGACCTTGGGCACGGCCGGCAGCGCGCCCTCGCCCGGACGCGTGGGGGCGGTTAGCAGCCGCTTGACGTACGCCTTTACGTCGTCCGCCGTGATGCGGCCCTTGAGACCGGTGCCTGTGACGCGGGCAAGATCCACTCCGAGCTCACGCGCAAAGCGCCGGACCGATGGACCGGCGTGGGCGCGTGAAAAACCGGGCTCGTCGATGAGGGGCCGGGCGGCGGCCGCCTGTGTCTCCAGGACCCGTGCCTCTCTCTCCGCGGCGGGACGCTCGCTTGCCGGCGCGGCGACACGCTCGGGCTTTGCTGGCCGGGGTGGCGCCTGCTGCGTGGCCGCTGGAGCGGGCGCTGTGGGCGCGGCATCTGTCGCCGCCGCGGCCGGCGCCTCCTGCTGAGCCGGCTCTACCAGCGCGATGAGGTCGCCTTTCGACACCCGATCGCCGCGCTTGATCTTGATCTCCCGGATCGTGCCAGCCGCAGTGGAAGGCACATCCATCGTCGCCTTCTCGGTCTCGAGCGTGATGAGCGAGGCCTCCTCGGCGATGACGTCACCCGCTTTCACGGGGACATCGATGACCTCGACGTCCTTGTAGTCGCCCAGATCGGGGACGCGGATTTCGACCAGCCCGGCCACGCGCCGCCCCTAGACCGTCACAGGGTTCGGCGTCTCGGGATCGATCCCGAACCGCGCGATCGCGCCGCGCACCGTACCCACGTCGAGGCGTCCCTCGTCGGCGAGCGCCTTCAACGCCGCGAGCGCCACGTAGCGCCGGTCGACCTCGAAGAAACCGCGCAGTGCCGCGCGCGAATCGCTGCGTCCGAAGCCATCCGTGCCGAGCACGTGATAGCGCCCCGGTACCCACTGCCGGATCTGGTCGGGCACCGTGCGCATGTAGTCGGTGGCTGCGACGAATGGCCCGTCGTGTCCCGACAGGCACTGGCTCACGTAGGGCGTGCGGCGACGTTCGGCGGGATGCAGAAGATTCCAGCGTTCGACGTCGAGCGCCTCGCGCCGCAGCTCCGAGAAGCTCGTGACACTGAACACGTCCGCCGGTACGCCGAACTCATCCTCGAGCAGCTCAGCCGCGGCCAGCACCTCGCGCAGGATGGTCCCCGAGCCGAGAAGGTTGACCCGGACCTTGCCCGGCTTGCCGATGTGCAGCAGATACGTCCCGCGCAAAATCCCTTCCTCGACGCCCTTCGGCAGCGCGGGATGCGCGTAGTTTTCGTTCATGCAGGTGATGTAGTAGAAGACCGACTCCTGGTCCTGGAACATCCGCCTGAGTCCGTCCTGGACGATTACGGCGAGCTCGTAGGCGTAGCACGGATCGTAGGCGACGCAGTTCGGAATGGTCGAGGCCACGAGCTGGCTGTGACCGTCCTGGTGCTGCAGGCCTTCACCGGCGAGCGTGGTGCGACCGGCCGTTCCGCCGATCAGGAACCCGCGCGAGCGCATATCGCCCGCGGCCCAGCAGAAATCGCCGATCCGCTGGAAACCGAACATCGAGTAGAAGAGATAGAACGGCACCATGTTCACGCCGTGGTTCGAGTACGCCGTACCCGCGGCGATCCAGCTGCACATCGAGCCCGCCTCGTTGATGCCCTCCTCCAGGATCTGCCCCTTCTTGTCCTCCTTGTAATAGAGGAGCTGATCGGCGTCCTGCGGCGTGTAGAGCTGGCCCATCGACGAGTAGATGCCGATCTGGCGGAACATGCCCTCCATGCCGAAGGTTCGCGCCTCGTCGGGCACGATCGGCACGATGTGCGCGCCGATGGTCTTGTCCTTGACCAGGATCGAAAGCATGCGCACCAGCGCCATGGTTGTGGAGATCTCGCGGTCGCCGCTCGCTGCGATCAACGACCCGAAGGCATCGAGGCCCGGAACGGTGAGCGGCGGCGCGCTTGCGCGCCGTGACGGCAGGTACCCGCCCAGCGCCGTGCGCCGCTCGTGCAGATACTTGAGCTCCTCGCTGCCTTCGACCGGCCGGTAGTACGCGACCTTGCTGATGGCAGCGTCGGGCACCGGGATGTTGAACCGGTCGCGGAAGGCCTTGAGCGCCTCCTCGTCGAACTTCTTCTGCTGGTGCGTGATGTTCAAGCCTTCACCGGCGCGGCCCATGCCGTAACCCTTGACGGTCTTGGCGAGGATCACGGTCGGCTGATCCTTGTGCGTGACCGCTGCGAGGTACGCGTTGTACACCTTCCGGGCATCGTGCCCGCCGCGATTCAAGCGCCAGATGTCGTCGTCCGACATGTTGGCGACCATCTCCTTCAACTCCGGGTACTTGCCGAAGAAGTGCTCGCGCGTGTAGGCGCCGCCCTTGGCCTTGAAGTTCTGGTACTCGCCGTCGACGCACTCCATCATCAGCCGGCGCAGCAGACCCTTGTCGTCGCGGGCGAGCAGCGGGTCCCACCGGTAGCCCCAGATGACCTTGATCACATTCCAGCCGGCGCCCAGGAACGCGGCCTCGAGTTCCTGGATGATCTTGCCGTTGCCGCGCACGGGACCGTCGAGACGCTGCAGGTTGCAGTTGATCACGAACACGAGATTGTCGAGCTTCTCGCGCACGGGCATCGTGATCGCACCCAGCGACTCGGGCTCGTCCATCTCGCCGTCACCGAGGAAGCACCAGACCTTCCGGTCGCTGCCCGGCACGATGCCGCGATGCTCGAGGTAGCGCACGAACCGCGCCTGGTAAATCGCCATCATCGCCCCGAGACCCATCGAGACGGTCGGGAACTGCCAGAATCCCGGCATCAGCCATGGATGCGGATAGGACGAGAGCCCGCGGCCCCCGACCTCTTCGCGAAAGTGCTGCAGCTGCTCCGCGGTCAGCCGCCCCTCGAGGAATGCACGCGCATAGATGCCCGGCGAGGAGTGACCCTGGATGAAGACCATGTCGCCCGGATGATTCTCGCCGGGCGCTCGCCAGAAGTGGTTGAAGCCTACTTCGTAGAGCGTCGCCGCCGAGGCGTAGCTCGCAATGTGTCCGCCGTACTCGGAGCTCTGCCGATTTGCCTGTACCACCATCGCAATCGCGTTCCAGCGGATGTACGCCTCGAGCCGGCGCTCTACCGAACGGTCACCGGGGTATTCCTTCTCCTGGCCCGGTGAGATGGTATTTACGTAGGCGGTATTCGGCTTGAACGGCAGATACGCGCCGGAGCGCCGCGTGTGATCGATGACTCGCTCGAGGAGGTAGTGCGCGCGGTCGGCGCCGTGCGTGCGCAGGACGGAATCGATCGACTCCAGCCATTCGCGCGTCTCGTCGGGATCAACGTCGTCGAACTTGGATGCCTCGAACATCGGCCGTGACTCCCGCCGCAGCCGGTGATCGGCTACGCGCTGCACTCGGTTATGAATTGCCCGGCCTGCCCTGCTAGCATGCCGCGTCGCCGATGGGCCGCAGCTGCGGCCACCGGTCGCCCCGATCGCAAATCCTCGTAATGATCGGGGCTCGCTACAACAGGGTCAAGGCAACACGGTGTCGCAATCCTTGCCAGAAGCTCCGCGGATACGACTGCGCGCCGCCTCCGACGCGTTGCGCGACGCTACGCTTGCTCGCGCGGATGCTGGCGTCATCCTGCTGCCCGCGGCGGAAGCGCGGGCAGCGCTCGCGAAGCTGCCGCAGGCGGCGCTGTGGCAGCGGCTCTACCAGGCCAACCGGCGCGCGGTACCCGCGCCCATCCTGTCGACGCATCTGGCGAACCGGCGGGGCACGCGGGTCGTGGTCGGCTTCCTCCCGGAGTCGCCCAGCGCTTTCCAGCGGCTGCAGCTCGCCGGACGACTGATGCGAGAGGCGGTCAAACCCGGTGTCGTGGACCTTGCCCTGCATACCGTCGGGCTGCCTGCGGCGCAGAGCCGCGCGGCGCTGGAGGCGCTCGCGAGCGCAGCGCTCGCGGCCGCGGCGCCGATGCCGAGCCGTCGCTCGACGCGGCCGCCGCGCGGCGATCTGCGACGGGTGACGATTGCCGGCCGAGGGCTCGATCTCGATGCGATCGCCGCTGAAGCAGAAGGCAACCATCTTGCGCGCTGGCTTGCGATGCTTCCCCCGAACGAGCTCGATGCCGCGGGCTACCGCCGCGCGCTGCGTGCGCTGGCCACGCGCGAAGGCTGGGGATTCCGCTTCTACGACGAGCGCGCGCTGCGACGACTCGGCGCCGGGGCTTTCCTCGCAGTGTCGCGCGCCAACGACCACCGCGCGTCCGGCATCGTCCGGCTTCGTTACCGGCCGCGCGGTCGCACCGCACGCCGGTTGGCCCTCGTCGGCAAGGGCATCTGCTTCGATACCGGGGGCGTTAATCTCAAGACCCACCGCAGCATGTACCTGATGCATGGCGACATGCAGGGCAGCGCAGTCGCCGTCGGGACCCTGCTCGCGCTGACGCGGCGCCGCATGCGGGTCGAAGTCGACTGCTGGCTCGCAATCACGGAGAACGAGATCGGCCCGAGCGCCTACCGACCGCAGGATGTGGTCCGCGCGGTGAACGGCGTCACGATCCAGGTGGTGCACAGCGACGCCGAGGGCCGCATGGTGCTCGCCGACACGCTCGCGCTCGCCGCGCGCGAACGCCCCGCCCTGCTGCTCGACTTCGCAACGCTGACGGGCGCCTGTGTCAACGCGCTCACCGAGCGCTACAGCGGCGCGTTCACGAACCGCCCGGAGCTGCATGACGATCTGCAACGCGTCGGCCGCACGAGCGGCGAGCGGGTCTGGTGCTTTCCGATGGACGAGGACTTCGACAGCGACCTCGAGAGCCCGATCGCCGACGTGCTGCAGTGCGGACTCGAGGGCAAGGGCGATCACATCCTCGCGGCACGTTTTCTCAATCGCTTCGTCCCGGAGGCACTGCCCTGGGTGCACCTGGACCTGGCGGCGAGCGACCGCAAGGGCGGTCTCGCGCACGTACCCACCGAGTTCACGGGATTCGGCGTGCGATACGCTTCGCGGCTCCTGGCGGACCCGGCGTTCCTCGGGCGCCTGGAACGTCCGCGATGACGCGCCTGACACTGCGCCGACCCGACGACTGGCACCTGCACCTGCGCGACGGCGCGCAGCTCGCCGCCGTGCTTCCGCACACCGCGCAGCGCTTTGCTCGCGCGCTTGTGATGCCCAACCTGAAGCCGCCGATGACCGACACCGCAGCGCTCGCGGCGTACCGTGGCCGCATCCTGGCGGCGTTGCCCGCGGGAGCTGCCTTTGAACCGCTGATGACGCTCTATCTCACCGACCGCACGACGCGGGAGGAACTACAGCGGGCGAGCGCGGCCGGTTTCATCGTCGGAGGCAAGCTTTATCCCGCGGGTGCAACGACCCATTCCGACGCAGGTGTCACCTCGATCGAGCGTGTGTGGTCCACGCTGGAAGCGATGGCGGAGTTCGGGCTGGTGCTGCAGGTGCACGGCGAAGTCACCGACCCGGAGGTGGACGTGTTCGACCGCGAGCAGGCGTTCATCGAGCGTGTGCTCGCGCGCGTGGTCGAGCGCATCCCCGGTCTCAAGGTCGTGTTCGAGCACGTCACGACCCGTGCCGCCGTCGAGTTTGTGCGGGGCGCGCGGGCGGGCGTGGCGGCGACCATCACGCCGCAGCACCTGCTCCTGAATCGCAATGCCCTGTTCGAGGGCGGTCTGCGTCCGCATCACTACTGCCTGCCGGTGCTCAAGCGCGAGCGCGATCGCGAGATGCTGATCGAGGCCGCGACGGGCGAGGACGCGCGGTTCTTTCTCGGTACCGACAGCGCACCACACGAGCGTGGCGCGAAGGAAGCCGGCTGTGGCTGCGCGGGGATCTATTCGGCGCACGCAGGTATCGAGCTCTACGCGGAGGTGTTCGAGCAAGCCGGGCGCCTGCAGCGGCTCGAGGCCTTCGCCGCGGAACGCGGCGCGGATTTCTACGGCCGGCCGCGCAATGCGGGGCAGATCGTCCTCGAGCGCGGGCCCTGTCAGGTGCCGGCCGGGTACGCCTTCGGCGACGGCACGCTCGTGCCGCTGCGCGCCGGTACCACGATCGCGTGGCGGCTGGTCGGCGCATGAACGGGTATCCCGGCGCTCCGCGCATCGCCGATCGCTTCCGTGGATTCCTGCCGGTGGTGGTCGACGTCGAGACCGGCGGCTTCAACTCCTCGACGGACGCGCTGCTCGAGATCGCTGCGGTGCTGATCGAGATGACGCCGATGGGCGAGCTGCGACCCGGAGCCACGCATCGCCATCACGTGCAGCCTTTCCACGGGTCGCGGATGGACCCGGCGTCACTCGCGGTGATCGGCATCGACCCGCATCACCCGCTGCGGCCCGCGATCCCGGAGCGTGAGGCGCTCACACTGCTGTTTCGGGAGATCCGGCGCGCGGTCCGCGACGCCGACTGCACTCGCGCGGTGCTGGTCGGCCACAACGCATCGTTCGACCTCGCGTTCATGAATGCGGCCGTCGCGCGCACCGACATGAAGCGCAATCCCTTCCACCCGTTCTCGAGCTTCGACACCGCAACCCTGGGTGGCGTGGCCTTCGGGCAGACCGTGCTGTCGCGGGCGGTTATCGCGGCGGGTTTCGACTGGGATCCGGCGGGCGCGCATTCCGCCATCTACGACGCGCAACGAACGGCGGAGCTCTTCTGCGCCGTGTGCAACCGGTTCCGCGGGATCTATGAGGAAACAGCAGCGCGTTTCCCCGCGGACACGGATGATCCGGCACACGATGCG
The DNA here is from genome assembly GCA_035491795.1 of Steroidobacteraceae bacterium. Lineage (GTDB taxonomy): Bacteria > Pseudomonadota > Gammaproteobacteria > Steroidobacterales > Steroidobacteraceae > DATJKD01. The sequence continues at coordinate 18,183 of DATJKD010000024.1, forward strand.
GCCGCTGCGTCGGACGGCGAAGCCGAACAGGTCCGCGGCACGGACTGAAGGCCGTGGCGTCTCAGGCGGTGCGCGTCTCCTCGACGAGCTGCTTGAGCTCACCGGAGCGATGCATTTCCTGGATGATATCGGCACCGCCAATCAGCTCGCCGTTGACGTAGAGCTGCGGGTAGGTCGGCCAGTTCGAATAGCGCTTGAGCGCTTCGCGGAGCTCGGGATCCTCGAAGATGTTGACCGACGCGAACTCGGCGCCACAGGCGGCAAGCGCGCGCGATACCGCGGCCGAGAAGCCGCACTGCGGAAAGTCCGGCGTGCCCTTCATGAAGAGCACGATGCGGTTCGACTTGAGCTGCTGCTGAATTCGTTCGGTCACATCCACTTCAACCACCTCGGGTCCGCGTGCGCGGCCAATGTTCCACTCGTTATCAGACCGCCGCGAATCGTCTCAGTTTCGCGACGGCTCGGCCGGGCTGCCGCGTTCGCGAGCGAGCCGCGCGACGACGGCCCACTGCTCCTCTGCGCTCATCTCCGCCCAGCGCGCAATCTCGTCGATCGTGCGGCCGCAACCCGTGCAGCGGGCCGCCGCGTCGAGCACGCAGACCTTAATGCACGGGGAGACCGGGCGGGGCTCGCTAATGCTCGGACTCGGGTTGCGCGCAAGACGTTGAATTATGGGGGTGCGTCGCCTATTCTTCAATGCCGCTTGCGTGCCCGAGCCGGGCGTAACACCCCGACAGAACTAAAGATTTTCACTCTGGGAGGGCTCGATCGATGAATCCGCTCAACTCCGTGCGAGGCGCGATTACGACCGGGGTCGTCATCGCCTTGATCCTCATGATCCTGATCGCCCCGACCGGGTTCCAGGAGCTCGGGCTCGCGCGCTGGCTGCACATCCTCTCCGGTGTGATGTGGATCGGGCTGCTCTGGTACTTCAACGTCGTACAGATTCCCGCGCTCGGCGTCGCTGCCGCGGACAAGGGCGGACCGGGCGGCGCCGGTATCACCAAGTACGTCGCGCCACGCGCGCTGTTCTGGTTCCGCTGGGCCGCGCTCGCGACCTGGCTCACCGGTGCCTGGTACCTGCTCCGCGCGGGGAACTTCGTCGGCGCGTTCACACTCGGCGCGGGTTCCGAGCCCTACAACTACTACCAGCTGATCATCGGGCTTGGCGCGTGGATGGGCACGATCATGCTGTTCAACGTCTGGGTCCTGATCTGGCCCAATCAGAAGAAGGTGCTCGGCATCGTGCCGGCGAGCGACGAGGAGAAGGCCGCGGCGCGCAAGACCGCGACCCTGGCCTCGCGGATCAACTTCGTGCTGTCGATCCCGATGCTGCTCTGCATGGGCTCCGCGACGCACGGCCTGCCTTTCTGACGATTCGGCACAAAGCCAGACTACGAGCGACTCACTTGGCTTGACCCGATCTTGTCCGCGGTGCCTGAGGATCTGAGTCGAACAGTCGCCCGTGCGCTCGAGGAGGACGTGGGCACGGGCGATCTGACGGCGGCGCTCGTGCCTGCGGACCGCGACGCCCGCGCCACAGTAATAACGCGCGAGCCCGCGGTGGTCTGCGGTCGACCCTGGTTCGACGAGGTATTCCGGCAGATCGATCCGCGGGTCGACATCAAGTGGCAGGCGGACGAGGGAGACTTTGTCGATGCCGGCGCGCTGCTTTGCCGGATTTCCGGTTCCGCGAGGGCGCTGCTCAGCGGCGAACGTGCGGCGCTCAATTTCCTGCAGACCCTTTCCGGCACTGCGACCGCGGTCCGCCGCTGGGTCGAGGTCGTTGCCGGGACGCGCTGCCGCGTCCTCGACACCCGCAAGACGCTGCCCGGTTTGCGTACCGCGCAGAAATACGCGGTCCGCTGCGGCGGCGGTACGAATCACCGAATCGGCCTCTATGACGGAATCCTGATCAAGGAGAATCACATCCTGGCCGCCGGCTCGATCGCCGCGGCGGTCGCGGCGGCGCGCAGATCGGGAGCGGCCGTCCCTGTCGAGGTGGAGGTTGAAACCATTGACGAGCTTCGCCAGGCGCTGGATGCGCACGCCGATATGGCCCTGCTCGACGAGTTCGGCCTTGACGGCCTGCGAGAGGCGGTGGCACTGAACCTCGGCCACCGCAACGGCCCGATGAAGCTCGAGGCCTCAGGCAGCGTCACGCTGGAAACGCTGCGGCCGATCGCCGAAACCGGCGTCGATTTCGTCTCGATCGGCGCGCTCACCAAGCACCTGCGCGCCATCGACCTCTCGATGCGCTTCGAATGATAAATGCGAAATCGGATACAAGCGTCGGAACAAAACCTGACGTGGATGGTCTCAGGTCACGTTTGCGGCCAATGACAACGCATATCGAATGCTCGAGATCAGCCACCTGACCCGGCGCTTCGGCGTCCTGACAGCCGTCGACGATATCTCCTTCTCCGTGGCGCCCGGCGAGGTGCTCGGCTTCCTGGGCCCGAATGGCGCAGGCAAGTCGACGACGATGAAGATGATCACCGGCTTCCTGGCGCCGACCTCGGGCACGGCGCGGGTGTGTGGCCACGATGTCGAGACTGGCGGGCTCGCGGCACGGCGCTCGATCGGCTACCTGCCCGAAGGCGCGCCCGGCTACGCCGAGATGACCGTGCGCGGCTTTCTCGAGTTCATCGCCGACATTCGCGGGCTCACCGACGGTACACGTCGCGCCCGGCTCGACGACGTCGTCGCAAGGCTCGGGCTCGAGGGCGTGCTCCACCAGGTGATCGAGACGCTGTCCAAGGGGTTTCGCCGCCGAGTGGGCCTCGCGCAGGCGATCCTGCACGATCCGCCGGTGCTGATTCTCGACGAGCCGACCGACGGACTCGATCCAAACCAGAAGCACGAGGTGCGCCGGCTCATCCGCGACGTCTCGAAGAACAAGATCATCGTGATTTCAACGCACATCCTCGAGGAGGTCGACGCGGTCTGTACCCGTGCAATTATCATCGCGGGCGGGCGCTTGCTCGCGGACGACACGCCGCAGGGCCTCGAGGCGCGTTCGCGCTGGCACGGCGCAGTGACGCTCGCGCTCGAGGAGCCGGTCGCGCTCGAGGTCGTGTGTGCGCGTCTTCTCGGCTTGCCCGAAGTTGCCTCCGCCGAGGCGACCGGCCCCAGGTCAGTCACCGCATTCGCGCGCGAAGGCACTGCTGCGCTGCCCGCGGTCGGCGCGCTGGCAGCTCGCGAAGGCTGGAAGCTGCACGAGCTGCGCCCGGAGACCGGCAGGCTCGACGAGGTGTTCCGCAGCATCACGACAGGGCGCGCGCCGGGAGCGGGCGATGCGTAACGTGGTGATAATCTTCCGACGCGAGCTGGCGAGTTACTTCGCGACCCCGCTCGCGCTCGTCTTCATCGTGATATTCCTGGTCCTCGCCGGCGCACTGGCATTCCAGCTCGGTGGCTTCTATGAGCGTAGCCAGGCCGATCTCGCGCCCTTCTTCAACTTTCATCCCTGGCTCTATCTGTTCCTGATCCCGGCGCTGTCGATGCGGTTGTGGGCCGAGGAACGCAAGTCGGGCAGCATCGAGCTCCTGATGACACTCCCGGTGACGCCCTGGCAGGCCGTGCTCGGCAAGTTCCTGGCTGCATGGTGCGTCGCAGCGATCGCGCTCGCGCTCACCTTCCCGATCTGGATCACGGTCAATTATCTCGGCGACCCCGACAACGGCGCGATCCTCGCAGCCTACGTCGGAAGCCTGCTGATGGCCGGTGGCTTTCTCGCAATCGGCTCCTGCCTGTCGGCCGCGACCCGAAACCAGGTGATCGCTTTCATATTGACCGCGGTGGTCTGCTTCGCGTTCCTGCTCGCCGGGTTTCCGCTGGTGCAATCGCTCGTCGCAGGCTGGGCACCGCAGACGCTGATCGACGCGGTGGCCTCGCTGTCCTTCCTGACCCATTTTTCGGCGATCTCGAAGGGCGTGATCGACCTGCGCGATCTGGTCTTCTTCGCCTCGTTGATTGCGGCGTGGCTCGCGGCCACGGTGATTGTACTCGACATGAAGAAGGCGGACTGAGGCCTGCTGATGACCACACGTGCAAGAAAAACATGGGGCGCCGGCGCGCTCGTGGCGCTCGCGGCAGCGTTCCTGGCTCTCACGATCGTCGCGACCTTCGCGCTGCGCGGCGCGCGCCTCGACCTGACACAGAGCCGCCTGTACACGATCGCGCCCGGCACCGAGCGCATCGTGAGCTCGCTTGCCGAGCCGGTGAACCTGTATTTCTTTTTCTCGGAGGAAGCAAGCCGCTCC